>JAPLLK010000035.1 GCA_026387575.1 Nitrospirota bacterium
AATAGGCTTCAGCCATCCAGAACTGTGCATTGCCTGCAAGTTTATCTTTCGGAAACGCCTTCAGAAACGCCTCAAATTTTTCTCTCGCCTCTTTGTATTTCTTGTCTTTGAAGGCGGTGTAAGCTGCTGCATATGCTTTTAGAGGGTCGTTTATTTCAGGGGTTTTTGCCTCCGGAGCTTTTGTCTCTCTAGTCTCGAGTTTCTTTTCTTCTTTTACATCCGGTTTGCTTTTTGCAGTAGCGTCTGCTTCTGTTTTTGAAGAGAGCTTTGTCTGCATTTCCTTTGTCTGCGTTTCAAGGGCGGTTATCTGAGAGCGGAGCAGGTCTATCTCCGAAGATTTGTCTTTAAGGGACTTGTCAATAAAGTATTTGTTCTCGTCAAACCTTCCTGTCAGCGATTGTAAATCCTTTGAGATGCCTGAGACCTCTGAGCGGAGTGATACCATGCCTTCCCTTATCGCATTTAGCGAATCCTCTTTTACTGACTTTTCTTTAAGGGCAGACAGTTCTGCCTTAAACTCAGATTTTATATCGGAGGTCTCTTTTGCCGACTTTTCTTTAAGTTCAGCAATCTCTGTCTTAAACGCAGATTTTGTCTCTGAGCTCTCTTTTTTGATATCAAAGGAATTTTTTTTAAGCTGATTGATATCAGCCTTCATTACCTCAAGATCATTAGTTATACAGCCTGCAAAAAACAACAAAAGGATTAAAACAAGCCGTTTCACTTATTTACCTGCTTTTGCTGGTATAAACTGAACCCTTCTGTTTTTCTGCCAGCAGTCTTCGCTCTGCTCTTTACAGAAAGGTTTTTCCTCGCCATAACTTATTATGTCAAGTCTGTTTTTTGCCACGCCTGATGATACGAGATAATCACTCGCGGATTTTGCCCTTTTTTCTCCAAGCGCAAGATTGTATTCATTAGTGCCCCTCTCGTCACAATGCCCTTCAAGTATCATATTTGCATCATTATTTTTTATCAGCCAGTCAGCGGCAGACTTAAGTGTCGGCTTTGCATCTTCCCTTATATTATATTTGTCAAAATCAAAATATATATTTGGGAACTGGGAAGCTACTGCCTCAGCCTCCTTGACCTGCACAGTCTCGACCTTTTTAGGCTCTGCCTTTGCCATAACTGGCTCCTCTGTCTTCATCGGTGTTTTCTTTTCAACCTCTATTTTCTTTTCAGGCTCAACAGGCGCGGATTTTTGAGCTGTTTCCTTTGGAGCTTCCTGCGTAACAGGTGTAGTTACTGCTCTTTTTGCACATCAGGCAAAAACAAAAACTAAAACAAAAGCCAAGAACAATAAAAAAATCTTCTTCATAAAACCTCCTCCTTTTTTGGCAGTAGTAAGTAGTTGGCAGGTAGCAGTGAAGGGAAGACTTTTTGGCTTTGCCCCTAACTACAAACTACCTACTGCTAACTACTATTTAATTCGGTGACCACCTTGGGCCAAAGGTCCGTAACCATGGCGGTGTTATTTTCTTTTGTGATTCTCCGTTTGCCCTCATTATGTAAATGCTGTTGCCTCCGTTTCTGTCAGACGAGAATATTATAAATCTTCCATCAGGAGAAAATGAAGGGTCTTCATTATTCCCTTTGTCTGTGAGCTGTATAAGCTCTGAACCTTCAGGAGAGATGATGAAAATCTGGTGTTTGCCTGAAAACCTGCCGACGAATACAATCTTCTTGCCGTCAGGCGACCAGCTTGGCGAGGTGTTGTACAAGCCTTCAAATGTCACTCTTCTTACATCATGTCCGTTACTGTTCATTATGTATATCTGGGGAGTACCGCCGCGGTCTGATACAAATGCAACGAGTTTTCCGTCAGGTGAGACAGCAGGCGAAATCTCTATCCATCTTGCAGAGGTTATCCTTGTAAGTTTTGAGTCTGAAAGCTTAATATTATATATGCCGTACGTCTCATCCTGTGATGATGAAAACACAAGCTCATCTCCGTCAGGGGAAAAATTGCCCGCTATATTAAGTCCCCTCGAGGCAAAAACTTTTTTTTCTGACATTTTTGTAAAGTCTAACAGATATATTCCCCATTGTCCACCCCTTTCAGATGAGTAAACTATCTTGCTGCCGTCCTGCGACCAGTGCGGCCTGAGAACAAAATTTCCTTGAATTCCAAGCCGTTTAATGCCTGTGCCGTCCCAGTCCATCATATATAGACCTTTTTTGCCCTCATCTTCTGCAATAAATGCCACCTTTGTCTTGAATATCCCTTTTTCGCCTGTAATATGCTGGTATATATCGCTTGCAATGCTGTGGCTAAGATGCCTTATTGAAGCCCTTGCTCCTTTATATTCTTTTCTTAAGACCTCTCTCCCTTCGCTTATATCATAAAGCGAGACAACTGCAGTTAGGTTTTGTTCTCCGCGCACAGTTCCCTTTATAACAGCCTCTGCACCGATTACAGCCCAGTTTTTAGGATTGAAAACCTCGGCAGAACTCTCTATATAGGCAGCCCTATCAATGCACAGTAAAAAACCTGTAAACTCAAGGTCATCTCTTATGATGTCTGCAATCTGTTTTCCCTCAGTGCCACTGAATTCCTGAATAGCAATGGGAAGTTTTTTTATGGCAGGAGAGGTTATATCAATGTAAATCTTTGCGTAGCAAGTTGAAAGTGAAAAGTTGAAAATTATAAGTGCCATAAAGAAGGCACTTATAAAAACCTTTAACTTTTTCGCCTCAGGCGAACCCGTCCGAGACGGGAAACTTTTAACTCTAAAGTTTTCTTTCATGGCATAAACCTCAATCCTATTTCCATCTCATGCGGAGGAGGAGAGACAGGGCTTGCTTTATTAATGGCTCTCAGAACAGAGCGGTCAAAGAGAACATTGCCCGAGCTTTTTTCGACACTGTTTATCTTAACAGTTCCATTCGACATTATAGTTACCGAGATTACTGCCTCAAGGGTTTTCCCCCATGCCTCGGGGAATGCCCAGCGCTGCCTTATCTCTTTTCCTATCTTTTCAGGATAACCCTCCAATATCGCAGCTTCGTTAGCGCTAACCTTTGCAGAAGGAGAGATTTCTTTTGTATCTTTCCCTTGCTTGTCAGCGCCTTTTATGGAAACCATGTTTCTCAGTTTAACAACGCGCTTTGCCTTTCTTGTTGCCTCTATTGCGGCGATTCTGTCCGAGACGTATTGCTTTGAATCCTCAGAGGCTTTGTTTTTTGAAGGCTCTAAAGGCAGTTTCATTTTTTGTTCAGATTCTTCTATCTGTGACGCTGTCCCTTCTTTGCCCCGGGCGGGCTGTCCGCTTACTTCAGTGCTGACAAGGCTTACAATATACGCAGAAGGCAGAGTAAAATGATTTGCATTTTTAATTGTTATCAGCGCCGTAAAGATAAAAGTCAGGTGAAGCAAAAAAGAGAAGAATGCCGTGACTGGAAGGCTTGGTCCCTTCATTTCCCTTCTATGTTTATCTTAGGCTCGGTTATCATTCCGAGTTTCTCTATCCCTGCCTCCTTTATGTCGCTCATCAACTGGACAACAAAGCCGTAGGGCACATCCTTATCAGCTTTAAGAAAGACATTCGGGTTTAATTTGCTGATTGCAGTAAGCTTCTGCTTTATCTCAGACATAGACATGGGTTTGTCATTCATAAAAATAATGCCATCCTTTTTTACAATGAGCGTTATTCTCTCTTCAGAAGGCAGGTCTTTGCCTTTTGCCTGTGGAAGATTTACGTCAATGCCCTGTTGGAGCAGTGGCGCTGTCACCATAAAGATTATAAGCAGGACGAGCATTACGTCCACGAAGGGCGTTACATTTATCTCTGAAAGCACACCTCTGTTTCTATCAGCCTTCATTCTGTTTCCTTTGAAAAGAAGTCAAGGAGTTCTTCTGAGAAATCCTCCATCTCTATAATCAACTGCCGCGCCCTGCTCAGATAATAGTTATAGGCGATTACAGCGGGGATTGCCGCTGCAAGTCCTGCCGCTGTTGTAATCAATGCCTCTGCAATGCCCGGAGCAACGACTGCCAATGATGCCGAGCCGGCAGCGCCTATCCCTCTGAAGGCATTCATAATTCCCCAGACAGTTCCGAACAGGCCGATGAACGGCGTGGTAGAACCCGTGGTTGCGAGGAAACTTAGATATTTCTCAAGCTTTGCTGACTCAAGCGCCGAGAATCTCCTAAGCGAACGTTTAATCTCAGCCTTATCAACGATATTTTCTGAGGATGTAAATTTAAATATATTTGCCAGAGGGCTGAGGTTGATGGAACGTGCAGCAATTAAAAGCCCTTTCAGGTCACGTCCTGCCCTGTATGATCTCAGAAATACGTCTGTCTCTTTGTTAGCCCTTGAAATGTAACGGTATTTATAAAAAATGATTGCCCATGATACGACAGAGAAAAACAGCAGGATAAGCAATACCACTTTAACCACATAGCCTGCCTGAAGAATCAATTGTATTGCAGAGTATTGCATAAGCACCTCTCTTTTATTTTGTTTAACTGTTAAACTTTAAAAAAAATCAGGCTAAAAGTCAATTGCACGGCTGCTCAGCGCCCTTTTCTTGCCTGAACAATTTTTTTAGCGGTTGTGCGAATCACCTCTGCTATATTTCTGTTCTTCTCAAGAGAAGCAAGGTCTTTTGTCTTTAAGCCATACAAAAGCGGGACTGCCACTCCTGCAGGTGTTTTTGGATTACTCACGACTGCAAGCAGCACTCCGTAATTTTTCATCCATTCTTTAGTTCTGGTAATTGCCCTCAGCGCTTCATCAGGAATAGAGCGGGAATGCGCAAACATCTCTATCTCCGCTTCTTTTATCTTCGGGTTGTCAAGAACCGCCATGACTATCTGCTTGTTTGTATCTTTTATTAGAATTGACCTTGCCTCACGCCCACCTCTCATTGCAAGCAGTCTCTTCTCAGCCACAGTCAATCCCTGCACCTTCTGGAGAAGGGTTTGAGTGCGCTGTTCATCTGTCTGTTCTGTCTCTTCAAGGAACGCGGATACTTCTACGGGAATCTGTAAGATTTTTGCAGCCTCTTCCCTTATATTTTCAGGGGTGTATGGGCTTTCAGCCAACAGTCTGAGGATGTCATGCCGCTGGGTATTTGCCTTTAAAACCTCCTCAAATATCGCTGTCTCTCCGGACTCTGAAATCAGGGCTTCTATCATCTCTTTGGATGCTATTGAGAAGTCAACTCCTATACCTTTCTGTTCTTCCATTCCGATTATCCCTTCTTCAAATATAGGAAATATTCTATATTGCCTTTCCGTCCTGCAACAGGCGACTCAAACACACCAACAGTATGCAATCCGGCAGCCTCTATTTCTGTTCTCACAGAATCAACTGCCGCAAGCCTTTTTTCTTCTTCTCTAACAATGCCGCCCTTGCCTACCTCTCCCCTGCCTACTTCAAACTGCGGTTTTACAAGCGCAAGTATTTCGCCATTCTCTTTTAAGAATTCTAACACTTTAGGAATAACCTTTGTAAGAGATATGAAGGAGACATCAATTGTTGCAATGTCAATAATATCAGGAATCCTTTTCAGTTCAAGATGCCTGATATTTGTCCTTTCAAGAAGGATAACCCTCGAATCGTTCCTTAAAGACCATGCGATTTGTCCGTATCCCACATCAATGCAGTATATTTTCTTAGCTCCCATCTGGAGCATACAGTCAGTAAAACCGCCTGTTGATGAGCCGACATCCATGGTTGTTTTATCTTTTAAGTCTATGTTGAAAAAATCTATGGCAGCTTTGAGCTTTAACCCTCCCCTGCTTACATATGGGATATCCTCTGACTTTAGGGTTATTGAGGATTCGCTGTTTATCATAGCGCCTGCCTTTGTGACAGGAGAGCCGTCAACCAGAACATTCCCTTCCATTATCAAAGCCCTTGCCCGCTCCCTGCTTTTTACCAGCGCCCTGTCAACCATTATCTTATCAAGACGATCTTTCATATGAACGTATTATATCAAACATAGCCCTCAGCACAATTTATCTAACATGTAATCAGATAAAAATTTTAGCGCAATTATTTATCCAGAGGACTCCTCACGCCGAGAATATTCTTGGTAGCCACATGGGTATATATCATTGTGGTCTGGATGCTGCTGTGACCCAACAAATTTTTATTGAATAATTATATTGCAACATGCTGCCTTTTTCAAGAGTTTTATCACTTTTTCTTCTTGACTCTATCCCTCTCCTTCACTATAATTCATCATAATGTTGAAGCAACATAAAATATAATATTATACCAGTTAATCGAACAGTCATCGATCACAATGAAGGAGGTAGAAAATGTTGAATAAACGCATAGCAATAGTGACAATTGTGATGGCTCTTTGTGCTTCTGGCACTGCAGCCATTGCACAGGATGTTAGACAAGAGAAGAACATGTCGTTGACACTTGCCTACGAAGCAGCCACCGCTGCAATGCAGTTTTGCGCGGAAAAAGGATGGAACGTGTCTGTCGCAGTAGTCGATAGAGCAGGTCAACTCAAAGCATTGTTGCGGGCGGATGGAGCTGGCCCGCATACCATAGATGCAAGTCGTCGCAAGGCCTTCACTTCGGCATCTGCTCGCAACAACACGAGCGCCATACTCGAAAATGTTCAGAAAAATCCCGGTGCTGCCAACCTTCAGTTGATTGATGGTTTCCTTGTCTTGGGGGGCGGCATGCCTATTCGTGTCGGAGACGAAGTGATTGGGGCTATCGGCGTTGGCGGCGCTCCAGGCGGTCATCTGGATGATCAGTGTGCAGAAGCGGGGATAAACAAGATTCGCGATCGCCTCAAGTAAACGAGATAGATGCTTCGCCTAACCTATGCATCCAGGGGACACGGATGAAGCCCTGTGCCGCTGATGCTGCCGTTAGGCAAGTGTGAATAATAAACACCGCTTCTCTCACCACACACTGAAAAGCCTCTTTATATTCTTCATCTCTCCGGCAAGGCTTTTTGTCTTTGAAAATCTATAGTCTCTGTGCGTTTTAACTTCAAGCATGCCGTCTTTTTCTGTTATTTTTACTGCGCCGTTCATGTCCGTGCGGTATATCTTTGCACCCTCAAGCATATCAAGCGTATTCTGATGTGGATGCCCAAAACTGTTATCCCTTCCCAAGCTTATCACTGCAATCTCAGGAGATACAACATCATAGAAGGGCTTATATGCTGATGTCCTTCCGCCGTGATGGGGGACTTTAACAACATCACTCTTAAGCCATTTGTCAAGATGGATTATATCCTCTTCTGCCTCCTCTTCAATGTCTCCTGTGAATAAAAATGTTTTCTTCCTTCCGCCTGAGGCAGATTCTATCTTTAATGTCAAAGAACTGTTATTCCCTCCGTTATCGCCGTTCATTGTATAAAATTCCTTATATGGATGAAGCACATACACCTTATATCCTTTACCTTCAACAATATCGCCCCTCTCAAGTATCCTGCGAACTATGCCCGTGCTGTTTCCCTCCGGATAAATAATGCGTCCGCTGTCCCACATCTCTTTAACCTTAAAACGTGCCATCAGATAATCTGTTCCTCCCGCATGGTCAGAATCTGCATGTGAAAGAACAAGGGCGTCTATGCTTTTCATGCCGAGATATTTCAAAAATGCAGCCGCTTCGCGCCCGCTTTTCCCTGTATCCACCACAACAACCTTTTTATCAGGAAGTTCAACAACTGCTCCGTCCCCCTGCCCGACATCAAGATAAGTTATTCCTATTTCGCCGCCTCTTAAAAAGATATACGCTGACAAATAGACTATTATCAGGAGAGAAGTGATTGCAGGGACAAGTTTTTTCTTGCTTACGAAAAAATAAAAAATAAATCCCGCGTAAAAGATTATTACTACAAACAGGGGCAATGCAGGAATCTTTATATCTGAAAACGGGAATTCCGCTGTAAATCTCACGAGATAGACAGTAATGTCAGTTACTGTCTTTACCAGAGAACCTAACATATAATGTCCTGTAAAAAGAAATATGAGAGACGATATCAGCGACAACGGCAAGAGCACAAAGCCTATCAGCGGCGTAATTAAGAGATTGGACAGCGGAGATATAACCGAAAAATAATGAAAGTGATACGCAACCAGAGGCGCTGTCCCCAGAGAAGCTGCAAGCGTAAGCAAGACAGAAGCCCGCAATATCCTGAGTGAAGAAGCGAAAAAACGTGACAGGATTTTTTGTTCGTCTGCACCTTTGTTCTCCTGCGCTTCAGGATTCTCCTTGTCCTTTTCATAATCTATTGAAAACCCGATAAACAGCACTGCAAGGAATGAGAGCTGAAAAGAAAGGCTGAACAGAGACTCGGGATTCCACAAGACAATCACAAATGCAGCAAACAAGAGTGAATTAAGCCAGAATCTTTTCCTGCCTATCAAAAGACCGATGAGAAACAGACTTATCATTATGAAAGACCTCACTGCCGGAATGCTCCATCCTGAAAGAGCAAGATATGCAAGCATGAACGGAAGACTTAGAGCCGCTGCTCCCTGAGACGGCGTGACATAGAGTGTAATCCTCTGTAACAAACTGTACGGCAGAAATTTTATTACAAACCTGAATAAACCGAACAGGAGAACAGAGAAGATTCCGAAATGTGTGCCTGAAATGCTTAAAACATGCGCAAGCCCTGTTGAGTTAAAGGCATCTTTTAAGCCATCGCTCATATTGCCTCTCTGACCTGTGGTTATGGCGGAAACAAGCGCGCCTGAATCAGCGCTGAAGTTCTCTATAACATATCTGTTAAGTTTTGCCCTTGCATCTTCAAACACTGCCCATATACTTTTTTTGCTGCCCCTTAAGTCTTTGACTTCAATCAGGTTTGCATAGAGATTGTTGTTTTCGGTCATTCCGGGATTGAACTTTCTATTGTCTCTGCCTATCTTAACCGCTATCTCATATATGTGTCCTGCTTCAAACTCAGTATCAGAGAAAATAAAAATATCTTTCTCCTCAATCTCTTTTAATACCTTCCCTGTTTCCTCATCTGCCGCCGAGTTTACATGAAACTCCTGAATAAATTTTCCTGTTGATGCCGCAACTGCATCTGAACCGAACACCCCTGACACGATTATTTCTTTTCCCCTGATATTAGGAAAATCAGTCTCAGGCGCATATCTGAAAAAGGCATATAAAACTCCGAAAACAAGGACAGGGATTAACAGGTATCTTTTCTTAAAAATCAGACTGGCAAGAAACAGAAAAAATATCAGACTGCTTGTGAAGGGGAAATAATGAAATGAATAAAATAGAATAACACCGGCAAGAAATGAAATGAAAAATGCCATTCTTAACCCGTATTACTTACAAATATTCTCTCACAACTTTTGCGATTTCATTCCCCAGCTTCTCTATCAATCGCCTCTCTTTACCTTCAACCATCACTCTTATCTTCGGCTCCGTGCCTGACGGCCTTACAAGTATCCTGCCATTGCCGGCAAGCCTTTTTTCAGCATTCTTAATTATCGACTCTATTTCAGGGATTGACTTAAAGTCCTTCCTCTTCTCTGTCTCAACATTTATAAGAACCTGAGGATACAGCGTTATGTCAGATACGAGCTTGGAGAAAGGCTTACCTCTTTTCCTCATCAGATAAAGAACATGAAGGGCGGTGATAGGCCCATCTCCTGTTGTATTGTAATCAGAGAATATTATATGCCCTGACTGTTCTCCTCCAAAGTTATATCCGCCGGCTCTCATCCTCTCAGCAACAAATCTGTCTCCGACCTTTGTCCTTATAAATTTAATTCCGTTTTTTTCAAGATAGTGCTCAAGCCCAAGGTTGCTCATAACCGTAGAGACAACTGTATTGCCTTTAAGCCTTCCTTCTATCTTAAACTCTCGCGCGCATATCCCTATAATCTGATCTCCGTTGACGATTCTGCCCTTTTCATCGCAGAATATTGTCCTGTCAGCATCGCCGTCATGCGCAATACCGACATGAGCCCTGTGCTGCCTGACTGCCTTCTGGAGCATTTCAGGATAGAGCGCTCCGCATCCATCATTAATATTACTGCCGTCAGGCTTATCGTTTATCACTACAACCTCAGCGCCGAGTTCACGCAGAACCCACGGCGTTGTTTTATATGCGGCGCCGTTTGCGCAGTCAACAACAACCTTTATCCCTTCAAGTGTCACGCCTTTGGGCACAGTTGATTTTATATATTCAATATACCTGCCTGTTGCATCATCAAGCCTGTATGCCTTCCCTATATCAGAACCTGACGTCCTTTTTGTGCCAAGCCCGTCATCCACAACAAGCTCTTCTATGCTCTTTTCTATTTCATCGGGAAGCTTGAACCCGTCAGCTGAAAAAAACTTTATTCCGTTATCCTCGTAAGGATTATGAGATGCTGATATCACAATCCCTGCATCAAGCCTCAAAGCCCTTGTAAGAAATGCCACTCCGGGAGTCGGTATAGGTCCCACAAGCGTTACGTTCATCCCCATTGAGCAAATCCCTGAGGTAAGGGCGCTTTCTATCATATACCCTGAAAGCCTTGTGTCTTTTCCTATCAGAACCATATTCCTGCCATGCTTTTTCCTCAGAACTTTAGCTGCTGCCATTCCAATCCTGAGCACATTTTCAGGAGTCATTGGATGCTTATTTACTCTGCCTCTTATACCGTCTGTCCCAAATAATTTCATATAAAAGCTCCATTTTAGTATCAGTCGTCAGTTCCGATTACTGACACTAATTACTTACACTGTTCACTTTCTTCTTATAACAACCTTCACGCTGACTTCCTGTATAGCAGTCCTTATATTCCTGCCGGCCATATCAATGCGCACAGTCTGTGTGAAAGTTTTATCAGTGTCTGAAATATCAACAGGCTCGGTGCTCAGAAATTTTACTTTGCCTGTCTCTGTCCTTACTCCTTCAATGGCCACATCCTTAGGCAAAACCTCTACAGAACTCACAACAAACCCTTCTTTAGGACTGCCAGCCATAATTGCACTTACAGACACGGTCTTAATAATTGTCTTTTCCAGCACAATCCAGACAGACGAGGGGGTTATGCCTGTAATGTTAATTGTGGGAGGGAGTTTAATATCCTCCTTGTTTATATAGTATATTCCTTTCCCTTTTTTTGCCTTGCTCAAATCTACATGAACTCTTACATCAGACGGCTTCATATTCCTGAGAATTCTATCCTGTCCTTTCAGGCTCACATTTACAGATTTCACTCCCTGCTTAATACTCTCAAACCCCTGCGGTATATTTTTAAGTTCCATAGGAACGTCAATTGATATCTCAGACTGTCCCTTCGAGATAACAAAAAACCACAAGATTATTGCCATGACAACTGCAGTAACTTTCAATCCGAAATTCTCAAGCAATCGCCTTCTCATTGTGCCGCCTTCTTCTGGGATGTGAACATATCCGTTAATATATCACGGAGAGTCCCCATGTCAATATGGGTTTCAAGTTTTCCGCCAATAGCCATAGAGATATTGCCTGTTTCTTCAGAAACTATAATAGCAACCGCATCTGTTTCTTCTGTAAGTCCGAGTCCTGCCCTGTGTCTTGTCCCCATGGCTTTATCAACCTCAGAGCTGAGCATGATAGGCAGAAAACAACCTGCGGCAACAATCCTGTTCCCTTTTATAACAACCGCTCCGTCGTGTATCGGAGAGGAAGGATGAAAGATGCTGAGGAGTATTTCACGCGTAACCCTTGCATCAAGCGATGTCCCTATCTCAACAAATTCATTCAGGTTTGTTTCACGCTCAATAACAATCAATGCGCCAATCTTTCTGTTTGCAAGGGCAACGGAAGCCTTGACTATCTCTTCCAGAGATTTGAGTTCCTCAGCGGAAGTGAATGACTGCAGAAACGGCGTCTCGCCCATACGCGCAAGCGCCCTTCTGATCTCAGGCTGGAAGAGCACTATAAGCGCTATAACTATCTGCGCCCAGAAGCTCTGGATTATCCAGTCCATTGTGTAAAGTCCTGTATAACCGGAAAGGAGAGAGGCAAGCAGCAACACCCCAATACCTATAAGCATCTGAACAGCCTTTGTGCCTTTTATAAACAGAAGCAGACGGTAAAGCAGGAAGGACACGAGAATAATGTCCAGAATATCCTGCCACCTTAATTGCCTGAATATTTCCACCTCAAACCCTCTTCTTAAGCCAGTTCTTAGGATTTATTACATGAACGTTTCCGTTTCCATCCGAATAAACCACTCTTGCAATCCGTGCATTGAGTATTATCCTTTTGCACATCATGCACGGCTCTGAATGGCATTCATCAGCACCGTCATCAGCGCCCGATATATAAATGGTTGCGCCTTCAAGTTCATGAACTGCTGCGCGTATTATCGCATTTGCCTCCGCATGAACACTGTGGCAGAGTTCGTATCTTTCACCGTGAGGAATTTGAAGTTCCTTCCTCGTGCATTTCCCGACCTCAAGACAGTCTTTCATACCTGCCGGAGCACCGTTATACCCTGTGCTCACGATAATATTGTCTTTCGTAATCACAGCGCCGTACTTGCGCCTGAGACATGTAGCCCTTGTTGAAACAGCCTTGGCTATGTTTATGAAATATTCATCCCATCCCGGCCTTTTACTCTTCTTTTTGCTTTTAGGCATATTCTATATTATTAAATTCAGAGTGCAAAATGCAAAGATGGATGTAAAGAAGGCTATCTCCTTGCCCTCAAAAACGCAGTGAAAAAGAGCGCTGTGGTTATCAGGACGATTGTACCGCCCGGAGAGAGGTCAAATTGATATGAAAGATAAAGCCCTGCTATCGTAGAAAAAAGCGCGGCAGAACATGATATGAGCAGCATCGGATAAAAACTCCTTGAAAGCAGTTGTGCAACAGCGCCGGGGATGACGAGAAGCGCGGAAACAAGGATAATCCCCACGACTTTGATGGAGATAACAATCGCCACTGCCATAGAGAGCAGAAAGAGCGATTTAATCAGACGTGTCGGGATACCGCTTACAATCGCAAGCTCTTCGTTGAATGTCGTAAACAAAAGCTCCTTCATAATCACCATAATCACAGCGAGGATTACTATTGTTACTGCAATTGTCAGCCACATCTCGCTTTCGCTTATTGCAAGGATACTGCCGAAAAGATAGCCGAAAAGGTCTACATTGTAATTCTTTGAAAGGCTTATCAGAACAATGCCGAGAGCCATTGAGCTTGAAAAGAATACGCCTATGGCGGTATCTTCCGCCACCCGGCCCTTTGAGCTTATTTTCTCAATTCCGAATGCTACAAGGATGGAATATATCATCGCTGTTATGACAGGATTTACTCCAGCAAGAAAACCTATTGCAACTCCTCCGAATGCCGCATGGGAGATGCCTGAACCTACGAAGGAGACTCTCCTCAGCACAACAAAGACAGAGACTACACCCGCAAGTATGCTGATAGCTATGCCTGTGACAACAGCCCTCTGCATGAACCCGTATGACAAGATTTCCATTATTTTCTCAGCCTCTCGCATTTATCGCATACCTCAGAATGTATCAGTATATCCACATTCTTGCCGTAGAGCCTTTCAAGCACATTGTCGTCAAGCGCGCCAAGAGGCGCGCCGTGGTAATAGAGAATTTTATTCAGGCAGGCAATCTCATCAACGTAGGCTGTCACAGCGCCGATATCATGCGACACCATGATAATTGTCAGCCCGAGTCTCTTCTGAAATCCTTTAAGGAGATGATAAAAATCCTCCTGCCCGACAACATCTATGCCTGTGCTCGGCTCGTCAAGTATGAGTATTTTCGGATTGCTCACAAGCGCCCTTGCAATAGAGATGCGCTGCTGTTCTCCGCCCGACATCTCGCCAAACGGAAAATTCTCATTTCCCGACATCCCTATAAGCTCTATATATTCACCCGCCTTTTCTTTCTCCTTTTTTGAAGGCCATCTGAACAGCCCGAGCTTTCCGTATAATCCCATTGTCACAACATCTATTGCCCTTGCAGGGAAATTAATGTCAAGGTTAAGGTACTGCGGCACATATCCAAAAACTCCTTCCTTCAAACATTCCTCGGAAGATTTGCCCAGCACACTTACCTCTCCTGCAGAATGCTTAATAAGGCCGAGGATTGACTTCAGGAATGTTGTCTTGCCGCTGCCGTTAGGCCCGACAATGCCGAGAAATTTTCCTTCTTCAAGAGTAAGGTTTATATCCTTCAGTATCTCTTTACCTCTGAGGATTACAGAAAGTTCTCTTATCTCTAATGCCACCATTTTAGAGTCAATTCTCTCGATATATAAGCATGGCTGAGCGGAATGAATTTAGAACTGTCGAAAAATATCGCGGAAAGTGAAAGGCAGTTATGCTTATAGCACAGATGATGAACGAGAATACTATATCCTGACTTAGTTTCAACTTCACTTCATCCCCTCTTCCATCACAGAAAGATTATATCTCATAAGTCCTATATACGTATCCCTGCCTTTAACATTAGTGCCGCCAATCGGGTCAAGAAATAAAACCTTAGCACCTGCCTCTTTTGCAATCACCTCTGCAATCTTCGGATTAAACTGAGGCTCTGCAAAGACAATTCTTGAGTTTATCCTCTTTATCTCACTTACAATCTTTGCAATATGTTTCGGGGAAGACTCTCTGCCTGGAGATTCCTCTATAACCCCTGCGACCCTGAGCCCGTATCTTTTTGAAAAATAGTCCCACGCAGGATGAAAGGTCACATACTCTTTTACACGGAAACTTTTTACTCTATTCATAATCTCGCTGTGAAGGGCATCTAAATCTTTTTTATATCTCTCAGCATTCTCTCTGTAATAAGCCTCTCCCCCGGGGTCAGCCTTAGAGAGCGCATTTTTTATCTTATCCACAACTGTTTTCATCAGCACAGGGTCAAGCCACACATGAGGGTTGGCAGATTCCTGATGCCCTTTTTCTTCAGCGGTGCCTGCGCCGGCATGAGAATGAACATGCCTTATCAGGGAAAGCCCTGAAGTTGCATCAACAATAATGAGCTTCATATTAGAAGATGCATTCATCATCTTTTCTGCCCAGAATTCAAGCCCCGCGCCTGCCTTTATAAAAACCTTTGAATTCTGGATTTCCATCATATCAAGCGACGTGGGCTCAAATGTATGCGGTGATGCAGCCGGTGGGAGCATAACCTTAACGCTAACTCTGTCTTTGCCAACCTGTTTTGTGACATCACCAAGGGGATGTATGCTCGCAACAACCTTTATTTTTTCTCCAAAGGAGGCATGAGCAAAAGACAAAAACACTGCTATAAAAATTATTGTAAATCTTTTCATATCTTTTATGCCCTCTATCGTAGCGGTGTTTTAAGATACTGTCAACCCCAAAAATGCATTATTCGGGATAAGAGAGATAAGTTTGTGTAAAATATTATAATGGAAAGCACAGAGAGAACATCCGCATTGTATTTCAGGGACTTCCGCCTCTTCTGGTTTAGCCAGTTGATTTCCCTCTCAGGCACGTGGATGCAGTCTGTTGCACAGGGATGGCTGGTATACTCCTTAACTAAATCTCCTTTTTATCTCGGAATGGTAGCAGCCGCATCAACCCTTCCCATACTCCTCTTTACATTAATAGGAGGCATTGCGGCAGATAGATTCAGGAAAAGAAACCTCCTGATTACAACACAGGCATTATCAATAGTCCCTGCACTTATGCTCGGCATATTTACGGATACAGGCGTAATAACTGTGTATCAGGTAATCTTCCTTGCATTTTTTCTCGGCACAGTCAATGCTTTTGACATACCTGCAAGGCAGTCGTTCGTAATTGAGATGGTCGGCAAAGGGCATCTCCTTAATGCCATTGCTCTCAACTCTGCCGCATTTAACGGAGCGCGGCTCATCGGCCCTGTTATTGCCGGTCTGGCAATAGCATACATGGGGTTTCCCTCATGTTTTTATCTGAATGCCGCGAGTTTTATCCCTGTGATAATCGCCCTCTCGATGCTGAAAGCAAAAGGCGATATAAGGAGTACGCAGGGAGGGTTTTTAAGAGACCTTGCCGAAGGTTTTTATTTTATAAAAGGTCAGAAAAATATCCTTTACATGGTAATTCTCATTGCTGTCTTCAGCCTTTTCGGAATCCCGTTTACAAGTTTTCTGCCTGTCTTTGCCGAGGAGATATTCAATGCCGGGTCAACAGGTTTGGGCCTTCTTGTAAGCGCAACTGGATTAGGTGCTCTTTCCGCAGCCATACTGCTAGCATTCAAAAGTGATATGAAAGATAAATTGAGATTTATGTCCCTGTCAGGGTTGTGTTTTTCACTGGCGCTTCTCTGCGTTTCTTTCTCAAGGTTTTTTGCGGTTTCACTTTTACTGCTAATCATGGCCGGCTGGGGAATAGTAAGTTTTCTTGCAACCGCAAACAGTTTTATCCAGCTGTCAACAACCGACAACCTCAGAGGAAGGGTAATGAGCGTTTATTCTTTTGTATTTCTCGGATTTACGCCTATAGGGAACTTTATCATGGGCATGATGTCAGAGCGCATAGGGACAACAAACACCGTTGCGGCAGCATCGCTGGTATGTCTTTTCGCCGCTATTGTGTTTGCGATGAAACATCTGAAATCTTACAATTAACTCGATCACTACAGGCAGTCAAAGTTGGAGAAGAATTTTTATACGACACCTCGAAAAAATAAAACATGGTGGAACTGGAACAAAAAACCTTTGGTTGTTAAGCCACAAACGGCTGATCTCTAATTATCTTGTCGATTATAAAAATTCTGAAACAACTTTGACTGCCTATTTCCCAATTGAAAAAGAAATCCTGATATATTAGTCTGTATATACAATGATAATACTTGCGATAGACACATCAACAATGCTCGGCGGGATAGCAATCATGGATGAATCCTTGCTGATTGCAGAAAGCAGGCTCAATGTCAGGTCAACACATTCAGAGAGACTTATGACGGAGATTGAGCACTGCCTCAAACAGTCAGGCATCAAAATATCTGATATTGACGTCTTTGCAGTCGCAGCAGGCCCAGGTTCCTTCACAGGCCTGAGAATCGGACTGAGCACAGTCAAGGGTTTTTCCTATGCGACAGGAAAACCGATAGTCTCTGTTCCGACGCTTGAAGCGCTCGCATGGAACTTCCCTTGCAGCAAATACCCTGTCTGCACAATGCTTGATGCAAGAAAAAAAGAGGTCTACGCAGCATTGTTTAAATGGGAAGAAGAGAATTTCACAAGGCTGATAAACGAGATATCAGCAAAGCCTGAAGAGTTTGCATGCGATGCGTTGCGCGTTACGCATGATGATAAATTCATATTCGCGGGAGAGGGAGCTGCGCTCTACAGGGATAAGATAACTGAGGCCATGGGTGAAAAGGCTATATTCGCATCTCCAGAAAAAACAGTCCCATCACCTGCGAATGTCGCAGTTCTTGGACTGAAAAAGGCTAAGGCAGGAGAATTTTCAGAGTCTATCAGCCTTATCCCCATGTACATAAGAAAATCAGAGGCAGAGGTAAAGTGGAAGAACTTACAATAAGGGCAATGCGGGAATCTGACCTGCCTTCTGTAGTTGCAATTGAGCGCCTCTCATTTAGCACACCTTGGTCAGAGACATCCTTCTTGAATGAAATATATAAACACAATTCAACTGCAAAAATTTCTGTTGCAGGAGAAAGAGTTATCGGATATATGTGCGCCAATCAGATTGCTGATGAGGGGCATATCCTGAATCTTGCAGTCCATCCTGATTTCAGAGGAAGGGGAATTGCAAATACGCTGGTTAAAAACATCATTGAAGAACTAAAAGAAAAAGCCTGCAGGTTTTTATATCTTGAGGTGAGGGCATCAAACAATGCCGCAAGAAAACTTTATGAAGGCTTTGGATTCAGCATTGTTGGAGCAAGAAAGGCGTATTATACAGAGCCAAAAGAAGATGCAGTGATTATGATGCTAAGGATTTAGCCTTTTTATCTCTCTTTTCCGATAACTCAGCTATACTTTTTATTGTAATCAAAAATCCATCTTTCAAATTTTTATTCTTTATGCTTCTAAAGAGTTTGAGAAGTTCAATCTCATTATCGCTCAGTGTGCCATACGGACTAACAGATTCAGATACCATCATCCTTTCTTCATCCAGAACAAACCTGCTCAATGGGATATTCAAGGCATGTGCAATCTGGGAAAGACGCGATACGCTGATCTCGCTTACTCCTTTTTCGTATTTCTGAATCTGTTGATAGGAAATACCCACCATTTCCGCTAACTCCATCTGAGATAGCCCGGCTGCCTTCCTCACAATTCTTATCAGACTTCCAATATGTATTTTATCTGTCTCTCTTTTCATATATGCTGCATAATTTTGCTTGTTGCGATATAAAATGTCTATAAACCAGCAGTTGCAATAAGAATTGACAAACACCACCCTAAGTAGTATTATTTGAGCGTGAAGACTGATAATAAAAAAATCTTAGTCGCTGATGATGATCCCCTCGTAAGAAAATTGTTAAGTAAACTCCTGACTTTTTATGGATATGATGTAGAATGCGTAAACAATGGAAAAGAGGCGATAGCGCTGATAGAGACAGGCAGCTATGACATCCTTATAACTGACTATCTGATGCCTGAAATGAACGGTATAGAACTTATAAAAAAAGTACGCGATATTAAGAAATCATTGGCAATAATTGGTATGAGTTCCTCGGAGGAAGAGAAAGGATTCTTGGCTGCAGGGGCAAATCTTTTTATAGCCAAGCCTTTCAGCCCTTATGCGCTAAAAAATAGAATTGAGGAAATCTATCTTACTTAGAAAAATTTCTTATTGATTCCATAATCCTTGCCGGTGTTGTCACTGCTGTCCCGACTTCTCCCACAACAATGCCTGCCGCATGATTCGCAATAACCGCTGACTGATGCATGGTTGCGCCTGATGCATGGGCAAGGGCAAAGGCTGCAATAACAGTATCGCCTGCCCCTGTAACATCATAAACATGCTTTGCAACCGTGGGGATATGCGTGACCCTGCCTTTCTCAAAAAGGCTCATTCCTTCCTCTCCCCTTGTTATCAGCGCTGATTTGCATGGAAGTTTTTTGAGAAGTATCCTGCCTGCCTTAATCAGCGATTTTTTGTCTTTTATCTCAATTCCAGCTCCATGTGACGCCTCCATAATATTCGGCGTTATCAGCGAGACATTCTTATAACAGTGGAAATGACCTGCCTTAGGATCAACAGCAATAAATTTATTTTTTGCCCTTGAAGCCTTTACCACCTCTGCCACAAGTTCTGAGGAGACAATACCCTTTTTATAGTCGGATATTATAACCGCATCATGGTCCCTGACTGCATTCCTTATGCAGTCAATAATCGCCTCAAATGTCCTGCCTACAACCTTCCTTTTTTCCTCCCTGTCAAACCTCACAACCTGCTGGTTATGCGCTATTACTCTTGTCTTGACTATTGTGGGCCGAAGGTCGTCAAAGATGCACGAGCCGATGCCCTTTTCATCAAGAATGCTTCTTAATACATCGCCTGTCCTGTCTTTGCCAACTATTCCAACAACAGTCACCTGTCCTTCAAGACTGACAATATTATGCGCCACGTTGGCTGCTCCGCCTAAAAGGAAATCCTCATGTGTAACCTCTACAACAGGGACAGGCGCCTCAGGAGATATCCTGCTGACCTTGCCCCAGATATAGCGGTCAAGGACAAGGTCACCGATTACAAGTATCTTTTTTCTGCTGAAATTATTGAATACCTTGGAATAATCCATGTCATTAAGAATAAAATAACGGGCTTTAAAAATCAATCACGTTATTTAAGGGCAATGCTGAAACCATAAAGCTCGTCTTCCACTTGACAGTAAAGTGAGATATTTATTATAGTGAACTTGCTCTGTCATTTCCAAATTGGGGATATATTCTTCAAAAAGGAAGAGTGTCTATTCTGATTAAGGTTTAAAATCAAACAGATTAACTGGCATACAATTTGATTCGCTAAATTATTTTAGCGAAAAAATCTTTTATGAACGGAGGTGAATAGGATGAAGAGGATAGTGTCAATCGTTCTTGCCCTTGTTATGGTAATGGTATTTGCAACTGTTTCCATGGCAGGATGGGATAAATGCAAGGGCTGTCACAAAGAGACAGGTGAACCTATGGTGGTAGGAGGAAAACCTGTTTTAACAAAGGCTGATTTGTTAAAAAAGTTCAAGACAGCCGCTGACTTAAAAAAAGCTGCAAAGAATGCGCAGAATCCAATAATGAATGCATTTAAAGGTGATGCAGATATTAATGCAGCAGCAAAGGACCTCGGTCTTAAATAAGCAGGTCTAATCATAAAGAGGGATGAATTCCACATTCATCCCTCTTTATTTGTTTTTCTAAGCTTTAAGCCATTAATTTGCTATTTCACATACGTAAGCCATGATTCGTATTTTTTATTCTTCCCTTTTATGCTGTCAAAGAATACAGACTGCAGTTTTTTTGTAATTCTTCCTGCCCTTCCTTCTCCTATAACTCTGCCGTCAACCTCTCTTATCGGGGTAACCTCTGCTGCTGTGCCTGTGAAAAACGCCTCATCCGCTATATAGAGTTCATCCCTTGTGAACCGCTCTTCTATGACTTCAATCTTTTCATCACGCGCAATCTTCATTATGCTGTCTCTTGTAATTCCCTCAAGCACCGAGGTCAAAGGCGTGGTCTTAAGCCTGCCGTTTCTCATAATAAATATATTCTCGCCGCTCCCTTCAGCCACATACCCGTCTGTGTCAAGCAGAAGCGCTTCGTCGTAGCCTAATGATATTGCCTCTTTCTTTGCAAGCTGAGAATTGATGTAATATCCGCATGCCTTAGCCCTGCCCATCTGTGAGTTTACATGACTCCTTATAAAGGATGACACCTTAACCCTTATGCCGTTTTTCAGTCCCTCGTCTCCGAGGTATGAGCCCCACGGCCATATGCTGATGGCAACCCTCACAGGATTATCCTTGGGATATACGCCCATAGCTCCGTATCCTATATATACCAATGGCCTTATGTAGCATTCCTTGGCCTTATTTATCTTAACTGTCTTTTTTATCGCATCTTCTATATCTCTCTCTGAATAAGGAATCTCGAGCAGAAAAATATGGGCTGACTTAAAGAGCCTCTGAACATGCTCCTTGAGCCTGAAGATTGCGGGCCCGCCTTTTGTCTCATAACACCTTATGCCCTCAAAAACTCCAAGCCCGTAATGAAGGGTATGAGTCATTACATGCACATTGGCGTTATCCCAATCCACAAACCTGCCGTCCATCCATATCTTTTTTGTCTTCTTTATCATAGGGATTATTCTATAACAAACATAATGTATAAATCCAGCACAAAACCGGCTAAAAAATTATCAGTCAAGCCCTAATCCTTCAAACAACCTTATTATAATCGCATTGGATATGACCAGACCTTTTCTTGAAAGCCTCAGATAATCACCTTTTATCTCAAGATATCCGTCTTCAATCAATCCCCTGCAGACACCGGACATATCCACTCCAAGGGCTTCTGCCTTTAAAAGACTTATCCCTTCAGTCTTTCTGAGATTGAGGAATATAAACTCCTTAATCGCATCCTCACACTTAATCTCCACTGACTCAGCTTCAGGGATTATCTCTTTTTTAATTTCCTCAATATACTTTCTGATGTCACCAGTATTTTGAGAGCGGAAGCCTCTTATGAAGGAGTGCGCTCCGGCTCCTGCGCCTATGTATTCCCCCCTGCTCCAGTAATTCAGATTGTGGAGACACCTGAACTGTGGCAATGCAAAATTTGATATTTCATAATGCTCATAGCCTTTGGATGTCAAATAGTCTATAGCATAATCATACATTGACAAAACCATATCTTCATCAGGCATCTTAACTTCGCTTGATTGTATCAACCTGTATAGAGGCGTATCTTTTTCAGTAGTGAGTTCATAAGAAGATATATGCGCCGGAGAAAGTTCAACTGCCCTTGATACAGTCTTTCTCCATGAATCATCTGTCTGCCCCGGAATTCCGTATATCAGGTCTATTGAAAAATTATCAATGCCTGAATTTTTGATTGTCTCTATTGCCTTTAATGCCTCATCAGATGTATGGATTCTTCCAAGCGTCTTTAATTCAGCATCATTGAATGACTGAACTCCGATGCTTAATCTGTTCACTCCGAGGGAAAGCATTGTATCTATCTTTGATTTATCAACAGTTCCCGGATTTGCCTCAACCGTAATCTCATGAGAATCAGAGAATTTAAAATTATTCTTAAGACATTCAAACACCTCTCTGAAGCATTTCTCAGACAGGATAGAAGGAGTTCCTCCTCCCACATAAACAGTCTTCAAGTCGCCAGCATCATTTTTTTTCAGAATCAACTCTTTGCAGAGGGCATCCGTATAAGCCTTTACAAGTGATTCATCATAGGGCACAGACAAGAAATCGCAGTAAAGGCACTTTTTTATGCAGAAAGGGATATGGATGTAAAGGAATGCAGGCATGGCTTAGAGTAACACAAAAATCAGAGGATATTTTTCAGGGGCTTTCCCCTCCGACAGAGTCTCTTTAGCAGAAGACATGCTTGATGAACTTTCGACGCTTACCGAAGTACGCACTAAGTCTCAAAATTTATTGCAATGACATGCTTGCCCTTTGCTAAAGAAAAACTCCCTCTCCGCCATCGGCAGAAAAAGAGAAGACAGAAAAAGAAATTACAGTTACTGATGAGGGAAGGAAGATAATCAAGGGGGTTATAACAAAACCTTGCAAAACCAAGGGGAAAATTAGTAGAATTACTCGTATTCAGATCGATTTTTCAGCAGGAGACTTATGGGAGAGATTGAAAAGCTAAGAAATGAGATTGATGCTGTTGACGAAGAGATTCTTAAACTTCTCAATAAACGGTCGCGGATTGTCCTTGATATCGCAAATATAAAACGCAATACCAAGTCAAAGTTTTACTCGCCTGAACGTGAGCAGCAGATACTTGAAAAACTGATATCCCTGAATAACGGGCCTTTTCCGAATGATGTGCTGAAGTCAATTTACAGAGAGATACTCTCAGCCTCATTATCGCTTGAAGAACCTCTAAAGATAGCTTATTTTGGTCCAGTTGCAACGTTCACACACCTTGCAGCGTTAAGGCATTTCGGCTCTTCAGCCGACTTTGTGTCTGTTGAGAGCATAAAAAGCGTATTTGAAGCAGTTGATTCAGCGAAAGCAGAATTCGGGGTTGTGCCAATAGAAAACTCCACAGAAGGAGTGGTGAGTTACACCCTTGATATGTTCATGGATTACGACCTCAAGATAATAGCTGAGGTTATGCTTGAGATATCACATAATATGCTTTCTTTGACAGGCAGTAAAAAGGACATTAAAAAAATATATTCACACCCCCAGCCGACAGCGCAGTGCAGAGGCTGGCTTGAAAAGAATCTTCCGAATGTAGAGATATTTGAAGCTACAAGCACAGCCAAAGCCGCAGAGCTTGC
The DNA here is from genome assembly GCA_026387575.1 of Nitrospirota bacterium. Lineage (GTDB taxonomy): Bacteria > Nitrospirota > Thermodesulfovibrionia > Thermodesulfovibrionales > UBA1546 > UBA1546. The sequence goes on from JAPLLK010000035.1 coordinate 23,426, forward strand.
ATCAAAAGATCAGTCATCAGCCGCAATTGCAAGCGAACTTGCCGCAAAGATATACAACCTTAATTTTGTGGAGCGAAACATAGAAGACAATAAGCATAACTACACACGGTTCCTTATAATCTCAAAAAACATAGCCCCGAAAACAGGAAAAGACAAGACATCAATTATGTTCTCTATTAAGGATAAACCAGGCGCCCTTTACGATATCCTTCAGCCAATTAAGAAGGCAAAGATAAATCTTACGAAACTGGAATCAAGGCCTTCCAGAAGAAAGGCATGGGAATACATATTCTTTGTGGATATGGAAGGACATATAGAGGATAAAAAAGTCAAAAAAACCATAGAAAATATAAAAGGTGGATGTCTCTATCTTAAATTCCTCGGCTCTTATCCGCATGGTGGCCAGTAGTGATAAAGGCTCCGGAACATATCAGTGCGCTCCGGCCATACATCCCCGGCAAACCCATAGAAGAACTTGAACGGGAACTTGGGATAAAAAACTCCATAAAGCTTGCCTCAAATGAAAACCCTATGGGCCCTTCTCCTGCGGCTGTCAGGGCAATAGCAGCGGGGCTGAAAAAAACACTGAACAGATACCCTGATGGAAACGGTTATTATCTCAAAAATGCACTGGCAGAAAAACTCTCTATCAAACCCGAAGAGATTATACTCGGAAACGGCTCAAACGAGCTTCTTGACATAGCGGCAAGGACATTCTTAGCTCCGGGTGATGAGGCTGTTATGGCACATCCTTCTTTCGTTGTTTATTCTATGGCTGTTCAGGCAGCAGGTGGAAAAGCAGTTCAGGTGCCACTCAGGGATTACAGGCATGACCTTGACGCAATGTTGAATGCTGTAACACCAAAGACAAAAATGTTGTTTATAGCAAATCCGAATAATCCGACAGGCACAATGAATACAAAGGAAGAATTTGACAGATTGATGAGAAAAATCAGGAACGGCATACTTGTAGTTGTTGATGAGGCATACTATGAATATGTTACAAATACCGAATATGCCGACAGCTTTAAGCATTTCAGAACTGGCAGGGACGTATTAATTCTCAGGACATTCTCCAAGATTTACGGACTTGCGGGACTCAGGATCGGCTACGGCATTGCACATCAGGAAATAATTGCTGAAATAAATAAGGTGCGCGCGCCATTCAACACAAACTCCGTTGCGCAAAAAGCCGCAATAGAGGCATTAAAGGACAAAGGCCATATCAAAAAATCAAAGGAGATAAACAACAGAGGCAAAATATATCTCTACAAAGAACTTTCTTCACTCGGAATAAGGCATGTGCCCACAGAGACAAATTTCATCTACATGCCTGTTGCCGATTCAATGAATATTTATGAGAAACTTCTTCATTCCGGAGTTATTGTCAGGCCCATGTGGCCTGATGCAATACGGGTGACCATAGGTCTGCCTGAGGAGAACAGGAAATTTACAAACGCACTAAGGAAAGCTTACAGCTGATAGCTGTAAGCTACTATTGGAGGAATAAATGGACATAATAGTTTTAAACCGGAAGGCTACTGAAAAAAATATCACCCACCTGCTCAAAAAACTTGAAAGCAAAGGGCTGAAGGCAACTATCTCAAGAGGCACCGAAAAAACAGTTATAGGCGTCATAGGCGATACATCACGGATAACAGAGGAAGAAGAGAATGCTGTGCGAGTAATGAAAGGTGTTGAGGATGTGGTTAGAATCCTCAAGCCGTATAAACTTGCAAGCAGGGATTTCAAGGCCCAGAACACGATAATAAAAGTCAAAGGGAAAGTTATCGGAGGCAAAAAAATACCTGTTATTGCAGGGCCGTGTGCTGTTGAAAACAGGACCATAATGATAAATATAGCCGAGAAGGTTAAAGCAGCAGGGGCCTCGTTTATAAGAGGAGGCGCTTATAAACCAAGGACATCGCCTTATTCATTTCAGGGACTTGGAGAGGAAGGACTTAAACACCTTGTCGAGGCGAGCAGGAGAACAGGGCTCCCTGTTGTCACAGAGATAATGGATCCAAGAGATCTGGAAACAATCCTTCAATATACAGACATAATTCAGATAGGAGCAAGGAATATGCAGAATTTCAGGCTGCTGCTTGAGGTCGGAATGTGCAATAAACCGGTTCTTCTCAAGAGAGGGCTTTCAGCCACAATCAAGGAATGGCTTATGGCAGCAGAGTATGTAATGTCAAAGGGCAATCAGGAGGTTATACTCTGCGAAAGAGGCATAAGGACATTTGAGACAGCAACAAGGAACACTCTTGACCTCAGTGCTGTGCCTGTGCTGAAACAAAAAACGCATCTGCCTGTTGTAGTTGACCCGAGCCACGGCGTCGGCAAATGGGATCTGGTTGCTCCTATGGCAAAGGCTGCTGTTGCAGTCGGCGCAGACGGCCTTCTCATAGAAGTACATACGAACCCTGAAAATGCAATGTCAGACGGAGAGCAGTCATTAAAACCTGATGCATTCAAAAAACTGATGGCTGAATTAAAACCTATAGCAAAGGCTGTTGGAAGAGAAATATAAAACAAGTTAAAAGTTGCCCATCTTGGACGGGTTCGCCTGAGGCGAAAAAGTTTAAAATTAAAAGTTAATGAAGGATATAAAGTTTAATAAAGTCACTATTCTCGGCGTAGGCCTCATCGGCGCATCATTTGCCCTTGCCATGAAGAAAAGAGGACTCTGTAATCACATTGCAGGGTACGGCAGAAGAGAAAATAACCTCAGGAAAGCAATGGATATGAAAATAATTGATTCTTTTGCGGTTGACGCATCAAAAGCATGCGCTGACTCTGACCTCGTTTTATTCGCTATTCCTGTCGGCTGTTTTACAGAAACTGTCAGAAAGATAAACGGCTCATTTAAAAAAGGCTCAATTGTAACAGATGTCGGCAGTGTCAAAGGAAAACTTGTCAGGGATATGGAAGCCCTGATGCCTGAAGGTGTAAGTTTCGTAGGAGGCCACCCGATAGCAGGAAGCGACAGGACAGGGATAGCCACGGCAGCAGCGGATTTATTTTCAGGCGCAAGGTGCATATTAACACCAACGGAAAAGACGGATAAGGCTGCTCTAAAAAAAATCACCGCATTATGGAAGTCGCTCGGCGCAGCAGTTTCTGCTATGGATCCAGAGGAGCATGACAGGATATACGCTGCCGTAAGCCACCTCCCTCATATTATTGCCTCTGCAATCGTCAATACAGTGGCTGATATAAACAACTCTTATCTTAAATTTGCAGGCCAGGGGTTTAAAGACACAACCCGGATTGCGGCAAGCTCCCCTGAATTATGGCGCGACATATCCCTGATGAACAGAGAGAATATTCTTGAGTTCATAAAGCTTTTTAAAAAAAATCTCGACAGCCTCAGCGGTTACTTAAAGAAATCAGATTCTGAGGCTATTGAAAAGAAATTTAAAAAAGCCAAGGCGCTGAGGGAAGATGTCAGATAGGATTGAATTAAAAAAAGCAAAAAGATTAAAGGGCGAAATCATTCCTCCGCCGGACAAATCCATATCTCACAGGGCAGTTATCCTCGCGTCTTTAGCAAAAGGCAAAAGCGTTGTCAGGAATTTTCTCAGAGCTGAAGATACAATGAGCACCCTTAATGCGTTCAGAAAACTTGGCATCAAAATAGAGGATAAAGGTAAAAAAATAATTATAGAGGGCAAGGGGATTCATGGTCTCAAGGAGCCCGCAGACATAATTGACTGCGGCAATTCAGGCACAACAGCAAGGCTTCTTTCAGGTATTCTTGCAGGGAATCCGTTTTTTTCCGTCCTTACAGGCGATGATTCTTTAAGGCAAAGACCCATGGCGAGGGTTATAAATCCCCTTAAAGAGATGGGAGCAGAGATTTCAGGAAGGGATAAAGGCAAATACCTGCCCATTGCAATTAGAGGCAAAAGGCTGAATGCCATAAACTATAATATGCCTGTTGCAAGCGCACAGGTCAAATCAGCACTGCTTCTTGCAGGTCTCTATGCAGACGGAGAAACAAAGATATCGGAGCCGATAAAATCCCGCGACCATACAGAGCGGATGCTGTCATCCTATGGAGTCAGGATTGACATTGAAGGGCTCAAAATAAAGATTAAAGGCGGGCAGGAACTAAAAGCAAAAGATATGGATGTGCCCGGTGATTTTTCATCCGCAGCATTTTTCATTGTAGCTGCACTGCTGATACCTGACTCTGATATAACGATAAAAGGCGTTGGCATAAATCCTACAAGAACAGGGCTGCTTGATGTCCTTAAAACAATGGGGGCAGATATAGAATTGACGAATATTAGAAATATCTCGGGCGAGCCTGTCGCCGACATACACTGTAAAGGAGGCAGAGGCTTAACGGCTGTAAATATAACAAAGGAACATATCCCTGCTCTTATTGATGAGTTCCCAATACTCTGCATTGCAGCAACACAGGCAGATGGTATGACCACAATACGCGGTGCGGAAGAACTCAGGGTTAAAGAATCAGACAGGATAAAGGCAATGGCAACCGACATGAGGAAGATGGGCGTAGAAGCAGAGGAACTCAGCGATGGAATAAGAATCAACGGCAATGCAAATCTTAAAGGCGCATCCATAAACAGCTATGGAGACCATAGGATAACAATGGCATTTTCAGTTGCGGCATTGATTGCAAAAGGCAGAACTACAATAAACGGAATATCGTCAGTGAACATATCATTCCCGGGATTTTTTGAGATGTTGAAAAGGTTAACACGCTGAATTTAGGAGAAAAGGGAATAATATTGAAGGGGAAATTGGGAGTGTTACATAATTGTGGGGAAAGCTTTGAAGAAGAAACATTGAATGAGAGTAGTAATTAGTTTATTTCACGTTCTGTAACGTATATAGTTGATTCCTTCCAGTAAGGGTATAAAGGTTGCAGAAATATGCTCCTTCGGGAATTTGATATACTCACTTGATCCGAGTAATCCAGGCTGCAAAGTCACACATTCCTCAACCAATGGAAAGACGGGTGTGCCGATAGCACGTGAATATACGGCTTCATCTCGTATCCAAGCTGATTCCCCACTTTCAGAAATTAGATAAATACAGAAATCTATGTCAGCACGCAAGCTGTCTTCAACTTTTTCATTTATATTACGCGGTTGATAAGGCCTACCTGAAGTTGATATTACATTAATCAATGAAAGAAACTTTTGCAACTCTATTACATATGGTTCCGTTGCTTTATCAAAGCGGTATGATATAAAGCACTTTAACGGTCTATATCCTGATACTGGCTTGTGGTCTGTGCCCTCTGCACGGATAGGTTCAGATGCTTTTGATTGCTCCTCCTTAGGTGGAGGAGGTTCTAAAGATAAAGTTTTTTCAACAAAAGATGGAACGGTTTCGGCAAAACTATGTTTATCAAAAAAATAGTTAACATTAAAAGTATCTCCATATTGTCGAAACAGCATCAAATATAAATCATCTGGAAATCCAAGCACATTTAGATTTCGAAACCTTACGGACAGAGATCTGGGGCTTCCCTCAAATGATACAATCGTTGATAGATCATCCAGAGACAGATATTTGCTTTCAGTGCCAATATTGCTCACATCGTAAGAAGCCGATATTCGTAAGTTAGACGGCTCGATACCAGCTTCTTTTGCGAGTCCAAGAACGGCTTGTTTCAAGGTCCCCACGTCAAGTTTGGGTAAAGAATATGATTTGGTCATCTCAATACTCATGTGGCATTTTATACAATTTAAGAAAAAATGTAAATTAGTTGGGGGTAGTCATTAATGGTAATTTTCATAGATTATCACTCTCCTGATCTTCCCCCGATTTAACGGACACTGAGTTAAGTTAGGCTGCCATAGCCTCCAGCTCAAAAGATACCTGCGCTTGGGTCAGGTTCAGGTCTTGATTCTTGAAATAGAAGTACGAAGATGGTGTGGCTTAAAAATTGAAATGAAGAAATCCTATCCTCTCGTCAAATGCCTGTACTTGATGCGATGCGGCTGGTCTGCCGCTGCGCCGAGTCGCGTCTTTCTGTCCGCTTCGTATTCTGAATAATTCCCATCAAACCAGACTACTTTGCTGTCGCCTTCAAAAGCGATTATGTGTGTAGCAATACGGTCGAGAAACCATCTGTCATGGCTGATGACAACTGCGCAACCCGCAAAATACTCCAAAGCCTCTTCAAGCGCGCGCATTGTATTCACATCCAGATCATTGGTAGGTTCATCAAGCAAAAGCACATTGGCTTCTTCCTTAAGCATACGCGCAAGATGTACGCGGTTTCTCTCTCCGCCTGACAGCATGGAAGCTTTTTTCTGCTGATCGCTGCCGGAGAAGTTGAAGCGTGCAACATAGGCGCGCGAGTTGAACTGCCTCTTGCCAAGTTGAACGACATCCAGCCCATCGGAGATAATCTCCCATATAGTCTTCTTTGGGTCGAGGTCGTCACGACTCTGATCTACGTATCCCAGCTTTACGGTTTCTCCAATTTTGAATGTGCCTGAATCAGGCTTTTCCTTCCCGGTTATCATATGGAAAAGGGTGGTCTTCCCCGCTCCGTTCGGCCCGATTATGCCGACAATTCCTCCGGGTGGAAGGGAGAATGTCATGCCCTCCATAAGGATATTATCGCCGTATGCCTTGCTCACATTGTCAGCCTTGATGACTACGTCGCCAAGACGGGGACCCGGCGGGATATAGATTTCGAGATCCTTTGAACTTTTTTCAATATCTTGACTGAGGAGCCTCTCATAAGAAGTGATGCGCGCCTTGGCTTTTGCATGGCGTCCTTTGGGAGACATCCTTATCCACTCAAGCTCGCGCTGCAGGGTCTTCTGCCTTTCGCTTTCGGACTTCTCTTCCTGCTCAAGACGGTTCTTCTTCTGTTCCAGCCACGATGAGTAATTGCCTTTCCATGGAATCCCCTGTCCCCTGTCGAGTTCAAGAATCCATCCGGCGACATTATCGAGGAAATACCGGTCATGAGTCACTGCAATAATAGTGCCGACGTAGTTTTTCAGATGGTGTTCCAGCCACGCCACTGTCTCGGCATCGAGGTGGTTGGTCGGTTCGTCCAACAGCAGGATATCGGGCTTTTTCAAGAGGAGTCTGCAAAGCGCCACGCGCCGCCTTTCTCCTCCTGACAGCACTTTAACCGGTGTATCTCCATAAGGACAACGCAGGGCATCCATGGCCATCTCAAGACGCGAATCTATATCCCATGCATCCATTGCATCGAGTTTCTCCTGTACTTTTCCCTGACGTTCAATAAGCTTGCTCATTTCATCGTTAGACATCGGCTCTGCGAATTTTTCATTAATCAGGTTATACTCTTTGAGAGTATTAACTATCTCCTGCACGCCTTCTTCCACGATCTCACGCACTGTCTTGCTGTTATCAAGCTGCGGCTCCTGCTCAAGGAGACCTATGGTGTGTCCAGGCGACAGGACTGTCTCGCCGTTGAACTCTTTATCAACTCCTGCAAGAATGCGGAGAAGCGAGCTCTTCCCTGATCCATTCAGTCCGAGGACGCCTATCTTTGCCCCGTAGAAATAGGAGAGATAGATATCTTTTAAAACCGTTTTGTTATCATGATGCTTGCTTACTCCGACCATGGAGTAAATTACCTTATTCGGCTCGCTGCTCATCTTCTTTCATATCCTTTCATCAAGTCATCGCGGTTTGGAATTACGCGGTTTTGAAGTATATCATAATCAGGGCAATGGAGAAATTTCCAACGTATACTTGTTGCCTTTTCTAAATCGCTCAACTTAGGTTAGAATATCAATTATTAATTCATGGGAAAGGTAATCGCCATAGATGGCCCTTCAGGTGCAGGTAAAGGGACAATTGCCAAACTCCTTGCCGGAGAACTTGGGTTCAGCTACCTTGACACAGGCGCGCTTTACAGGGCAGTTGCGCTTGCACTAAGGGGAAAAGGGGTCGCACCTGAAGACAATAATGAAAAACTGAAGACTATTCTGAGAGATATGGATGTCAGGTTTGCGGATGGGAAGGTCTTTCTTAACAACAAAGATGTTTCTGAGGCAATCAGGACTCCTGAAATAGGACATTATTCATCTGTATTTTCCGCAAGAAAGGTTGTAAGGGATTTTCTTCTTGATATTCAGAGAAGCGCCTCGCGCCATTCCGACCTTGTTGCAGAGGGAAGGGATATGACAACAGTCGTATTCCCTTACGCATGGAAAAAATTTTATCTTGATGCATCTGTTGAAGAGCGGGCAAAAAGGCGCTATCTCCAGTTGAAAAAAAAGGGAATCAACATAACCGAATCAGAGGCAAAGAAAGATGTTGTGGAAAGAGACGTAAGGGATTCAGGCAGGGACATTGCCCCGCTCAGGAAAGCTGATGATGCTGTCATCATAGATTCCTCAAGCATGACCATAGACAAGGTTTTAGAAAATATTATGAAAGTCGTAAGGGCTAACAATTGACTTTAGCTTACAGGTTTGCCACAACCTTTTTCTTCCTGCTCTTTAAAATCTTTTTCAGGTTTAAGATTATAAATATCGAAAAAGTTCCTGAAAAAGGCGGCGTTATAGTCGTGTCAAACCATGTCAGTCATTTAGACCCTCTGGTAATAGGCGCTGCAATAAGAAAAAGGCAGGCAACTTTCATGGCAAAAAGAGGGCTTTTCAAGATACCGCTCATTGGCGCCTTTGTAAAAACATTCTCATTTCCTGTTGACAGAGATACTCCTCAGCCATCTACGATAAAAGAAGCGGTGAGGAGGTTAAAGAAAGGTGAACTGATAGTTATGTTTCCTGAAGGCGGCAGGAGCAAAGACGGCAGTCTTCTTGATGCAAAGAGAGGAACGGGATTAATAGCATCGCTGTCAGGGGCAAAAGTTATTCCTGCTTATATTGACGGCACGAACACGGCTCTGCCTGCCGGCGCTAAGTTTATAAGGCTTTCAAGTATCAGGATTATATTCGGCGACTCCATAGAAACAAAAGACAGAGAATCAGGCAAGGATTTTCAGGAGAGAATTGGTAATGATATAATAGAAGCAATAAGAAATCTGAAGGATAAAATGTCATTGCGAGGAAGTCGTAACGACTGACGAAGCAATCTAAAAAAGTGAGACTGCTTCGCTGCGCTCGCAGTGACAGGGTGAATATATGAAAATAATAGCAGCTAAGACAGCAGGATTCTGTTTTGGAGTAAAGAGAGCCGTTG
>JAPLLK010000022.1 GCA_026387575.1 Nitrospirota bacterium
TGCGCCTTTCTTGACATTGGATTCAGGGATAGCCTCTTGAACACTGACGACTATTATGTCTCCAAGCCGCGCATATCTCCTGCGCATGCCGCCAAGCACTTTTATGCACCGGACTCTTTTGGCGCCCGAATTGTCCGCTACTTCCAGTATGCTCCTGTCCTGAATCATTTCCTATTGCTCCTTATGCCTTTTCAAGTATGCTTAAAACGGTCCACCTTTTATCTTTGCTGCGCGGCCGTGTCCCGGTTATAGAAACTGTATCCCCCACCTTGCACTTGTTTTCTTCGTCATGGGCTTTAAACCTGGTTATCTTCTTAACCACCTTTTTATATTCAGGGTGCTGAACATGCCTTGTAACAGCAACCACAATGGTTTTGTCCATCTTATCGCTAACAACCTTGCCTTTATAAATTTTTTCTGCCATTCCGCCCTCTTTTTTAACTTTTAACTTTTTTCGCCTCAGGCGAACCCGCCTGGTGCAGGGACTTCTCGCTTGTTATTGTCAGTATCTTAGCTATATCTTTTCTAAGTGCATTTATACGCTTAGGATTTTCCACCTCACCTGTCGCAAGCCTGAACTTTAGGTTGAAAAGCTCTTTCCTTGTGTCCTGTTCTTTCTGCTTTAGTTCTTCTACTGTTAACGCCCTTAATTCTGAGGGTTTCATGCTACTGTCCCCCCCCTCTTTACGAACCTCGTAGCAATCGGAAGCTTATACGATGCAAGGCTAAGCGCTTCCTTCGCTATCTCCTCTGTAACCCCGGCAACTTCATACAGAACTCTACCCGGCTTAACAACAGCAACCCAGTATTCCAGATTGCCTTTACCCTTACCCATTCTTGTTTCTGCAGGTTTTTTAGTTATAGGTTTATCAGGGAATACCCTTATCCATAGCTTACAGCCCCTCTTGGCATGTCTTGTTATTGCTATCCTTGCTGCCTCAATCTGCCTGCTTGATACCCAGCCCGGCTCCATTGCCTTAAGCCCGAATTCTCCGAAAGAAATTTTGGAGCCTGTATATGCCTTGCCACGCATATTGCCCTTTTGCATCTTCCTGAACTTGACTTTCTTCGGCATCAGCATGGCTTACTCCACCCCCTTGTGTGCTTCTGGAAGTATATCGCCATTATATATCCAAACCTTAACTCCTATTTTTCCGTATGTCGTCTTTGCCTCTGAGAATCCATAGTCAATGTCTGCCCTGAAGGTGTGAAGAGGAACCCTGCCTTCCCTGTACCACTCGCTTCTTGCGATCTCCGCACCTGCGAGACGGCCTGCACATGCAACCTTAACCCCGAGAGCCCCGAATCTCTGCGCCGAGATAACTGCCTTCTTCATCGCCCTCCTGAATGCAATTCTCTTTTCAAGCTGTAGTGCTATATTCTCGGCAACAAGCTGTGCGTCGACCTCGGGCTTTCTTACTTCCTTTATATCTATTGCAACCTGCTTTCCTGTCATCGCCTCAAGATCCTTCCTGAGCTTCTCAACCTCAGCGCCTTTTTTCCCTATAATAATTCCAGGCCTGGCTGTATGAATAATTACCCTTGCCTTCTGTCCTGCCCTTTCAATCTCAACACGTGAAACGCCTGCGTGGAACAACTTGTTTTTGATTACCTTTCTTATGGAGATATCTTCATTTAACTGATCAGCATATCCCCGCTTAATGTACCACCGCGAATCCCACGTCCTTGTTATCCCAAGCCTGATTCCTATCGGATGCGTCTTCTGGCCCAAAATTTACCTCCCACTTAAGTTAAAAGTTATTAGTTGAGAGCTAATTGTTACAAACTGAATCTTTCCTGTCTTTAACTTTTCACTTTTAACTTTCAACGTTAGACCTCTTCGGTTAAAACTACTGTTATATGGCTCATCTTTTTCCTGATAATATTCGCCCTTCCCATTGACCTTTGCTCAACTCTCTTCAATGAGGGGCCCTGATTTACAAATGCCTTAACATTCATATCCTCAGGATTAACTGCCTTCTTCTGCTCTGCATTTGCCATGGCAGACTTTAATATCTTTTCCACTATATCTGCGCCTCTGTAAGGCATAAACCGCAGGGCAAGAAGTGCGTCCCCTGCCTTTTTCCCCCTGATAAGGTCAACAACCCTGCGAACTTTTCTAGGGGTTATCCTCGCAAACTTTAATATAGCCTTCGCTTCCATATTAACCTTTTTTCTCCCTATGCCTTAGCGGGTGCCTTAGCAGGCGCTGCCTTTTCAGATTTTGAATGCCCCTTGAAAGTACGCGTTGGTGAAAATTCACCAAGCTTATGCCCCACCATATTCTCAGTTACATAAACAGGTATGAATTTCCTGCCGTTATGAACAGCAAACGTATATCCTATAAAGTCAGGCACTACCGTAGAACGCCTTGACCATGTTTTTATAATCTTTTTATCTCCGCTTTCAATCATAGTCCTGACTTTTTTCATCAGCTTCTCATCAACAAATGGTCCTTTTTTCAATGAACGCGGCAATTTATTTCCTCCTCTTCACAATAAACTTGTTTGTTCTCTTGTTGTGCCTTGTCTTGATACCTTCCGGCTTGCCCCATGGCGAGCACGGAGGACGGCCGCCTGAACTTTTTCCTTCTCCACCGCCCAGAGGATGATCTACGGGATTCATTGCAACGCCCCTTACATGAGGCCTCTTCCCAAACCATCTTATCCTGCCTGCCTTGCCGTAAGAGATGTTCTCATGCTCAACATTGCTGACCTGCCCTATGGTCGCCATGCACTCTGAAGGAATAAGCCTTACCTCGCCGGAAGAAAGTCTTACCTGCGCGTATTTTTCATCCTTTGCCACAAGCTGGACAGATGCTCCTGCGCTCCGCGCAAGCCTGGCTCCCTGGCCTGCCCTAATTTCAACATTATGCATGAACGAACCCAGCGGGATATCACTTAAAGGCAGCGCGTTGCCTACCTTAATCTCGGCTCCCCTGCCCGAAACTACCTCGTCTCCTACCCTAAGTGAAACAGGGGCAATGATATATCTCCTGTCGCCATCTCTGTATTTAAGCAAAGCAATCCTTGCCGACCTGTTTGGATCATACTCTACAGTCTCGACAATTGCCGGAACGCCTGCCTTGTCCCTTTTGAAATCAATCAGCCTGTATGCCCTTTTGTTTCCTCCGCCCCTATGCCATACAGTTACACGGCCAGTGTTATTTCTGCCGCCTGTCTTCCTTAAAGACCTGACCAGCGGTTCGTATGGCTTGTCCGCAGTTAATTCGCTGAAATCAGAAACAGTCTGAAATCTTCTGCCGGGCGAAGTCGGATTATATTTTTTTATTCCCATTATGAACCCTCAATAAAATCAAGTTTTTCACCCTTCTTAAGGGTAACTATTGCCTTTTTCCTGTCAGACCTTCTGCCAATTGATTTACCGTGCCGCTTCTGTTTTCCGTAAGTATTTATAGTGGCAACCTTCTCTACCTTAACCTTAAAAATCTCCTCTACAGCCTTCCTTACCTCAAGTTTGTTTGCATCCTTTGCAACCTCAACAAGTATCTTATTTTGCGACTCCTTAAGATTGCTGCCCTTTTCAGTAAAAAGCGGTTTTTTAATAATAGAATAAAGGCTTCTCATGCTGCCTCAGCCCCCTTGATACCTGCAACCGCTCCTTTTGTAATAAGCAGCTTGCTATGAGCAATTACAGTATAAGCGTTCAGGTCTGATGCGCAGGCCACATGAACGCCAGCAATATTTCTTGCTGAAAGCTTTATATTGTTATTATTTTCAGGTATCACTATAAGCAGGCTTTGCCCCTCAAATCCAAGGGTTTTTATTATAGCCGCCATACCTTTCGTTGAAGGCTTACTGATTGAGAGGTCATCTATCAATGTAATTTCTCCATCTGCAAGTTTTGCTGAAAGTGCATTTTTTAATGCCAAATGCTTAACCTTGCGAGGAATACTGTAAGAGTAATCCCTGGGCTGCGGCCCGAACGTTGTTCCGCCGCTCCTCCACAGAGGAGACCTGCTGCTCCCTGCACGCGCCCTGCCTGTATGTTTTTGCTTCCATGGCTTTTTGCCTCCGCCGCTCACTAGCCCCTTGGTCTTTGTAGCGTGAGTCCCCTGCCTCTG
>JAPLLK010000039.1 GCA_026387575.1 Nitrospirota bacterium
CCCCAGTAGCGGCTGTCATAACTCTGGTCACGGTTGTCGCCCATTACAAAATACTTGTTCTTGGGCACTATGACAGGCCCGAAATTATCCCTCGGCTCAATCCCCATCGGCCGCATAGAACTGTCTGTATGCCGTGCATACGGCTCATTTACCTTGTTCCCGTTAACATGTATCATTTTGTTTTTTGATTCTATTACATCTCCTTCTGCCGCCACCACCCTTTTTATGAAATCCTTAGAGGGATTCTCCGGATATTTAAAAACTATTATATCCCCTCTTTCAGGCTTCTTGAATACAAACATCCTCTTGCCGGAAAAGGGAATCTTTGTTCCGTAAAGAAATTTGTTTACAAGAATATGGTCGCCTACAAGAAGCGTAGGAATCATTGAACCTGACGGAATCTTGAATGCCTGTATAATATATGTCCTTATCAGCATAGCAAGTATAAGCGCGGTGATTATTGCTTTTGCATACTCCCATATTATCTTCTTTTTGTTTGTCATTCAGCGTTTCTCCTCATTCACTGTTTCCATATTATATTACCTTGCTCTCTTCTGCAAGCCTGCCTGCGGCAGAAAATACAAGCCCTGCCGCGCCTATCATCCCTGCGTCATCTCCCAATAAAGACGGGATGATTTTGACTTTATCAAAAAGCGCCTTAAAGGCCCTTCTTGATGCTTCCTTAATAGCCTCCTGCACATAGATATTCCATGCGCCGATAAGTCCTCCGGTGAGAATTATAGCCTCAGGGCTTATTATGTTTATTATATTCGTAAACCCGATTCCGAGATACATTCCTGCCTCCTTGAGGGCTTCTCTTGCAAGATTGTCTCCTTCAACCGCATATTTGTAAATATCCTCTGCAGTAATCTTATAAACATTACCATGGCAGCATTCTTTCAAAAGACTCTCACTGCCCTTTTCGAGCGCAGAAACCACTTTTGCATGTATGGCATTTGCCGCCGCATACAATTCAAGGCAGCCGTAATTCCCGCAAGGGCATTTCTCTCCGTCCGCATTAATGCTCATATGCCCTATCTCAGCGGCGCAGTCAGCAAGCATCCCTTTATAAATTATACCGCTTCCAATGCCTGTGCCGAGAGTAAGAAGAACAAAAGAATTAAACCCTTTGCCTGCCCCTATCCATTTTTCTCCGAATGCCGCTGTATTAGCGTCATTTTCAACCAGTACCGGAACCGGAAATTGTTTGCCCAGAGACTCTTTAAACTTAACCCCTTCAATACCATGAAGATTGGGTGAGCGTAAAACAACTCCTTCCTTTCTGTCCACAAGCCCTGCCACTCCAATGCCTATTCCCTTGACATCATCTGAAAACAGGTTTTCAACAGCCTTTTGCAGAGACTCCATCACATTGACCTTTGAGGGCTCTTTTATCTTCCTAATTACTTCTCCTCTGCCGGATATTAAAGCAGCCCTTAGATTTGTCCCGCCGATATCTATCCCTATGACATATTTTTCTGGCATACGCTTTGAGGTTTTAAAATGAAGATTTTGAAGTTTACCACAAAAATATTTGCAGGGGGGGGATTATAAATGCCCTCTGTGAAGGTGCGTGAGAGTGATTCTTTTGAGAATGCTCTCAGGAAATTTAAAAAGCAGTGTGAACGTGAAGGAATTCTCTCGGAAATAAAGAAGAGAGAGCATTACGAAAAGCCCAGCGTAAAAAAGAAAAAGAAGGCTATTGCTGCGCGTAAAAAAGCGCTTAAAAGGATCAGGCTTACAGGAGAGAGGTAGGGAGGCTTGCCTCTCAATAAGTCTTTATAAGTCTATGACTTAACGAGTCATAGACTTATCCCTTCTGACATCCACCCCAAGCCTGGTAAGTTTTTCTTCTATTTTTTCATATCCCCTGTCCAAGTGGTAGACACGGTGGATAGTGGTTTCTCCTTCTGCTCCAAGAGCGGCAACAACAAGCGAGGCGCTTGCCCTGAGGTCTGTAGCCATCACATTCGTCCCTTTTAATTTCCTGACTCCCCTTACAGTTGCCGTGCTTCCTTTAAAACTTATGTCGGCTCCCATTCTCCTGAGTTCGGCAACATGCATGAACCTGTTTTCAAAGATTGTCTCTGTGATTATGCTTGTGCCCTGCGCTTTGCTCATTAATGCCATAAACTGCGCCTGCATGTCTGTTGGGAATCCGGGGTAAGGCGCTGTCTCTATATCAACTGCCTTCGGCCTTGCAGTGCCAACTGCCCGCATTCCCTCTGCTGTTTCTTCGACCTTCAGCCCTGCTGCCTTAAGCTTTATCAAAAACGCCTGAACGTGTGCCGGTATGCATCCCCTTATCGTGATATCCCCGCCTGTTATCCCTGCTATGGCCATAAATGTACCGGTCTCAATCCTGTCAGGTATCACTTTATGGGTAAGGGGCCTGAGTTCATCTACGCCTTCTATCTCTATAATGCTCTCGCCTGCTCCTTTAATCTTAGCGCCCATTGCTGTCAGTGCATTTGCAAGGTCTATAACCTCAGGCTCTCTTGCCGCATTTTCAAGGACTGTCACGCCTTTCGCAAGAGACGCAGCCATCATAAGGTTTTCAGTCCCTGTTACGGTTACTGTGTCAAAATATATTACAGCGCCTTTCAGCCTTTTTGCCGATGCTATCACATAACCTGATTCAAGCTCTATTTTTGCCCCCATCTTCTCAAGTCCCATAAGATGAAGGTTTATCGGCCTTGCGCCTATAGCACATCCTCCGGGCAGAGAGACCTTTGCGCGGCCAAACCTTGCCAGCATGGGTCCCAGCACAAGAACGGATGCTCTCATTTCCTTAACAAGCTCGTATGGTGCCTCAAGATTCTTTATCCTGTCAGCGGCAATGACTGCCTCATGCGGTTCGTAATGAAACTCTGCGCCCATGTTCTCAAGGAGCCTGCCCATTGTCTTTATATCCCTGAGGTCTGGGACTCTGCTTATTGTATGCTTGCCCTGCGCAAGGAGTGTGGATGCGATAATAGGCAATGCCGCGTTCTTTGCGCCGCTTATCTCAACC
>JAPLLK010000042.1 GCA_026387575.1 Nitrospirota bacterium
CAGGCCACCACTGGTTCTTTAATGAGAATATAATGGGCAATATAGTCCCCGAGTATATTTTCGTCGATAAAAACAAGATCTACTATTATAACCGCTCAAACAAACTGATATATTCTTATGTGTTCCGCAGGGAGATCACACGTGCCCCGTTTGTGCTGCACGACCGGCTGAACAATATTTCATTGATCGGCGTTACCATCCCTGAAACAGGGGAGCTGTTTTTATTCGACTCAAAAGGCTATTATCCGATGGAGCCCGGTATCTATGGAACCACAGCCTTCGATATAGGCCATATGGATAACGAACAGTCACTGAACGTGGTTGTGGGATCGGGCAGTTATCTCCGGAATTACCGCATTCCATCAAGGTAGGGTCTCACTCTTGACCATCTTCATACGGGATCCTATCGCAGCGGCAGTAGCTGGCCGGGATAAGGTTCAATCCCTTCCTCCATACCGCTCCGTTTCAGCAACAGCTTCATTTTTATCCCGTAACACTGGGATATCTCATACAGGGTTTCACCTTTCTGTACGATATGAAATTCGACGGAAGCCTTACGCCTTTTAGGTTCAAGATAAACCACCTGTCCGGCTTCAAATGATCCGGGATATTTCAGGTCGTTGTATTTCATTAGTCTCTTCACGGGAATATCCAGGAGGGTCGAAAGCTTCGACATGGAATCTGTATTTCTTGCTACGATACATTTCAAACCGTTGTTTTCATAGATACGCCTGCCGTCATCGGCAAAACCGGCCGGACTGAACCTGGCAATCCAGGGATAACGCTCAAAGTCCGGGTCACTGGCAGGAACCGTTGCTTCAGCAATGTAATCCGGTTTATCATACAGGTAAAGCTGGTACTTTTCGATTGTGCGGATCAGCTTTTCGGCATACTGCCTGTTCGTTGCGTATCCTGCAGCCTGAAGCCCTTCCGCCCAGGCGCGGTAATCGGTGATGGGCAGCCGGAACAGGCCTTTATAGCGATCCCTCTGGGTAAGGAAATACGAATGGTCGCGAAAAGATTCTTCAGCATGATCATATTTTCGGAAACACTCATCGATACTGTCATCGGTACGGTGGAAAGTCTTACCTGTCCAGTCCTTATGACATTTGATGCCGAAATGATTGTTGGCTTCCTTTGCCAGTTGGCTCTGCCCGGCCCCCGATTCAAAAATGCCCTGGGCCAGGGTTATACTTGTGGGAATATGGTACTGGTTCATCTCCAGAACAGCGATGGAAGCGTATGTCCTTATATACAAGCCAACAATTGCATCATAGGAGGAACTTTGGGCATGGGCACTGATTACCAGAAACCAAAATACAAAATGTAAGATGCATCTCGCATCCTGCATCCTGCATCCTGCATCCTGATTTTCCCTGTTTTATTATTGCCTTTTCTATCGTAGTTATGCCGCCTCTGCTTGAGCCGATAATCGCACCGCCTGAAGCAAGTGACAAGACTTTATTTTTTTCTGATGGCTTGAGCAGTCCTGCATCCTCTGCCGCCATAAAAGATGCAGCAACTGCATACTGAACAAAGGGGTCAAGATGGGTTATCTCCTTTTGAGACAGATACAGTCCTGCATCAAAGCCTTTTAATTCTCCAGCCACTTTCCATTTCATCTGGTGAACATCAAATCGTGTCAGGGAATCTATGCCGGATAATCCTCTTTGGACAGCCGTCCATGATTCATAGAGTGAATTACCCAGAGAACTGACTGTGCCCATGCCCGTTACAACAACCTTTCTCATTGTCAACTATAATAGCATATCTGGTTTACAATGATGCCAAGTCAAAACCTGTTGCGTTTCAGAAGATTCCATTCTTGAAAACAAAAAGTTTTCTCTACCATTTCCTGTGTTAATTATGTTATCTTTTTCAGAGAGGAAAAGGTGCCCGGAGAAATCCTGAAAAAAAAGCGTGAAGAATTGGGGTATAACCTCAAGGAAATTGCCAAGGCCCTGAGAATAAGATCCGACTATCTAAAGGCAATTGAAGAGGGAACCTTTGAAAAGCTTCCTGTAGCGGTTTATACAAAAGGCTACATCAGAGAGTATGCCAAATTTCTTAAAGCAGATGCGGAAATTGTTATAAAGGCTTATATAGAAAAAATAACGCCTCCTGTAATTGACCCCATTACCCCTGCTGAAAATACCGTTAAAGAAGAGAAAGCCGCTCACAGATACTCTGTTACTGCAATTACACTGTCAGCAGTGGCAGTTGCAGCTTTATTAACTGTCTTGTCTCTATTTGTTTTTGTGTCTGAAGAACCAAAAACGCTTCTGCCTGAAAAGAGATCACCAACACCGGCCGCGCTACAGCCCGGCAGCCAGGTGCAAGAAAAAGAAAATACTGGAAAAGCAAAAACAGAGGTTGCAGCAAATCCACAAGGAGAAAAAACAGCGAGAGAACACAGCCTTGAGATTCTTGCTTCAGACAAAACATGGATTCTTGCAACTATTGACAATACTCAAACAAAAGAGCTGCTTCTAAATAAAGGCGAGTCGGCAAAGCTTTCGGCAAAAGATGGCTTTTCTCTAAAAATTGGAAATGCCGGTGGAATCAAGCTGATATTTGACGGAAATGATATGGGAGTGCCGGGAGAAAATGGCAAGGTCATAACACTCAATCTTCCGTCCGATAAAAAATTCAACCGTTAAAGGGAAAGATATCTTTAAAACAATGATTGACTTTAAAAAAATTCCGATATTCGGCATGTTAAATTCTTCCGACATGGAGGAAGTAAACCCCTACCTCATTCCTGCCACGTTCAAGAAAAAAGAGGTTATATTCTCTGAGGGAGACCCACCAAACTGGCTTTATATAGTTACTAAGGGCAAGATTAAGATTACCAAACTCTCACAGAGCGGAAGAGAAATCATACTTGAACTCATTTCTCCAATGGATTTTTTTGGCGGAGTTGCTGTGATGAGAGGATTCCCATACCCTGCGAATGCCGTTGCGATGGATGACGCAGAGGTTTTAAAAATATCACGAAACAACTTAATGCGCATACTCGACAGGTTCCCCAACCTCATGTATTGTATGGCGATGAATATAGGAGACAGGATCAAAGGTTCCCATGAGGCATTAAAAAACATCGCTGTTGAAAAAGTGGAATCAAGAATAGCCTCTTTGCTCATAAAGCTCGCTGATAAAGCAGGCAGCAAGACTGATAACGCTGTCGCCATTGACATGAAACTGACAAAGCAGGATATTGCCGAGATGGTCGGCACAACAGTAGAGACATCCATAAGGACAATGAGCAAATTTAAAAAACTGGGGATTGTCTCAGAGAAAAGCGGGGAAATAGTTATAAAAGACTTAGCCAAGCTTAAATCTCTTTGCAGTTAAGCTAACAGGATTCAGCAAACAGTTGCCAGAAAATAGTGTCCTGTCTTTTAAATAAATTTACACAATTTTGTCATTCCCGCTTGTCCGCCTCGGGTGGATTCGCCGAGGAGACTGAACAAGCCAGAATGACACTATATAAAAATGTAAAGAACTATTACGTTACAGACAGGACACTGTCTGTTCACTATCAATTATCCGCTAATTATGCTTCTGTCTTCGCATACAAAGTTGCAATCATATTGTAAAAAAACAGGGATATTGACAGCGCTTCAATAAGCCCTGACGCAATAACAAGCCCCCTGTATAAACCTGAAGGATTGTATGTCCCAAGCGTATAGAATGCCAGCATACCCACAAGTCCTATATTAGCAAGCCAGAACTGAAGTTCTCCGAGCTTCGGGCTTTTTAAGAGCTTTCCTGCAAATCTTGGGAGTATGTGATAACCGACACCGTAGATCATCATCGAAACCCATCCGAGCATCATAAGATGAGAGTGCACAAACTTAAACTGCATCAAAGACGGATAGCCAAGCATGCATATCCCAAGCACTGTGGCGATTGCGAGATATACAATGCCCATTAAAATAAAGCTTTTCACAAATCTGTCCATAAAAACCTCCTGAAAAATTTATTTATACATAAATTATAGCAACTGGAGCCATGATTGCTATGATAAATGTCATAAAAAGCTAAAAGCTGTCAGCTAAAAACTAAATATGATATGTATCATAGAACTCTTCTCTGAGACAGTGTATTCTAAAATCAAAATACTTTAAAAGGTGGAGGTAAAAATGAGTAAACATATAATTGAAGGATGTCCCTCTTGCTCGTCAATCGGAGAACTGGCAAACAAAGGAGAGGGAAAGAAGGATTATGGGCTTTCTCACTGGCCCATACAGATTAAACTCATGGGAACAGTCATCCCGTTTCTGGATAATGCAAATGCAGACCTGCTCGTAGCCGGTGACTGCACGGCATTTACAGTCCAAAACTTTCATGAGAGATTTCTTAAAGACAGGAAACTCATGATAGGCTGTCCCAAACTGGACAATGCCCAATTATATCTTGAAAAGTTCACCGAGATATTCAGCAATATCCCCATCAGGAAGGTCACATGTCTCAGGATGGAAGTCCCGTGCTGCAGTGGTATGACCGCTGTCTTAAAGGAGGCGATAAAGCTGTCAGGGAAAGACATTCCTCTTGATGAAACTATCATAGGGGTTAAAGGCGATGTGCTGGGAGAAAGAACGTTATAAATCAATATGACACATATCATAAAATTCTTTTGAGTTTATGATTAAACTGAATGAAAGAACAGGTGGAATCCTGAAGATAAAGGAGGTTAAGATGACAACAAAGGTGAAAGTTACAAAGGATACGGTAATAGGGGAGTTGATAAAGGACAACCCCGCTGCTACAAAAGTGATAGAGAAATACTTTGGCAACGGCTGCTTCACATGCCCCGGCATCAAAGTAGAATCTATCTCATTCGGTGCCATGATGCACAATGTTGACCCAAACAAAATTGTTGAAGAAATAAATTCACTGGAGGAATAACATGGAAACAAAATGTTTTGTATGCGAAAAAACAGACAAGGGTCTGGTTTTTCTTAAATGCATCCACGAGGGAAAAGAAAAATTCGTGTGTGTCAGATGTCTGCCGGTTCTTATACACGGAGCGCATTAGCATCAAAGCAGCACGGGCAGCTTTTCCTGCGGTTTTCTTCTGCAAAGGAGGCTGCCCTTTGGTCTTCACCCCTATTTTGTTATACTCCTACGTTCAACAATTAAATTAATTAAATTAAGGAGGCAAAAACTATGAGCAAAGAAAATGGACCTATGGGCAGTAGCAGCGCGTGCTGCCCTTCAAAGAAACTCCCTTCACGGGACGAAGTTGAGGAGATAAAGGAAAGTTTGGCGCTTCAGAATAATCTGCGAGAGGTGAAACACAAGATAATCGTTCTATCAGGAAAAGGCGGCGTTGGCAAAAGCACGGTTGCCGCAAATATTGCTGCAGCCCTGTCTTTGAAGGGCAAAAAGGTAGGATTGGTGGATGTTGATATCCATGGACCGAGCATTCCCAAAATCATGGGTCTTGAAAGTTCCCGCCCTGCGACTTCCTTGGATGGATTAGAGCCTGTTCAATACAGCCCAAACCTTGCTGTGATGTCAGTGGGATTCCTTCTTCGTGAAAGAGATGACGCAATTATATGGAGGGCTCCTCTGAAACATGGACTGATAAAGCAATTCCTTGCAGAAGTCAATTGGGGTAAACTGGACTACCTTGTTGTGGACTGCCCTCCCGGAACTGGCGATGAACCCCTATCTGTAATACAGCTCCTTGAAGGTGCAGAGGGCGCTGTAGTTGTTACAACTCCTCAGGATGTGTCCCTTGCTGATGTGAGAAAATCCATAAATTTCTGCCGTGCAACGAATCTGCCTGTCCTTGGTGTAGTGGAGAACATGAGCGGGTTTGTCTGTCCCCATTGCGCTAATACAGTTGACATATTTAAATCTGGCGGTGGAGAGAAAATGGCATCAGAAATGGGAGTGCCCTTTTTAGGACGGATACCTATTGACCCGAAGATGGTTGAATCAGGAGACAGCGGAAAACCCTTTGTGGAGACATTTACAGAGTCAGAGACATCAAAGGCATTTAGCCTTATAATAGAACCGCTTTTAGCCCTGTCATGTAAGGAATAAGAAGATAATAAAAGAGAACTACAATGCCAATCTATGAATATATCTGTGGAGATTGTGGAAGACGATTTGAAATAACCCAGTCAATGAACGATGCACCGCTGGATGTCTGTCCTGATTGTAAGGGCAGGGCGCGAAGGGTGATTTCCGGCGGGAGCGGCTTTATAATGAAGGGGAATTCTTTTGATGAACCCGCTCTACCCCGATGCGGTAAGGAACAGACATGCTGCGGCAGTAAAACACCCTGTGAAACGCCTGAATGTGCAGGCAGTTAAGCGGCGCTCTCCGCTATGCCAACGAGTAATATTTTCGGAGCAAAGACATGGAAAACATATCCTTCAAAAAAGCCCTTGAAATAGCGAACAACAATATCCAGCCCCTTCCTGCCGAAGATACTGCCGTTGAAAGGCTTGTCGAGAGAGTGGCGGCTGAGGACATATTCTCCCTTGTGGATTCCCCTTCCCATGATGTATCGCTTAAGGATGGCTATGCCGTAAAAGCGAATGATATAGAGAGGGCATCAGAGAACAATCCTGTCTCTTTAAAACTGTCCGGCTCTCTCATGGCAGGCTCTTCGGAACACTTTGTCGTAACCTATGGCAATGCCATAAAGATAATGTCAGGCGCAGTAATACCTCGCGGGACCGAGGCCGTTGTATCAAATGAATTTGCCTCTGATAATGGCGTAAGCGTAAGAGTCGTCAATAATGCCAAGCCGGGGCAGAACATACTGCCGAACGGAACAGACATAAAGAAAGACGAATTGATTGTTGAAAAAGGGACAAGGTTGAGACCGACTCAGATTGGACTCATCGCAGCAGCCGGACATTCATCACTAAAGACATATATAACTCCACGCGTGACAATAATAGCTACAGGAGATGAGGTTTTGGCGGTTGGAAAGCCTTTCCAGAAAGGGAAGGTCTTTGCGAGCAATTTGATGACCATTTCAGCATGGTGTTCCTTTTATGGCATCCAGAGCAACACAATCATAGTGAAGGACGAAGGAGACGCGATTAAGGATGTCCTGCTGCATTACATCGATGAGTCAGACTGTCTTATAACGAGCGGCGGCGCATGGACAGGAGAAAGGGACCTTGTCATAAAAATACTGGACAGCCTCGGCTGGAGGAAGTTATATCACAGGGTAAAGATTGGCCCTGGAAAGGCAATCGGCTTTGGCCTTTTTAAATCAAAGCCCGTTTTCTGCCTTCCAGGAGGACCTCCATCTAATCAGATAGCATTTCTTGAGCTTGCGCTTCCAGGATTGCTTTTGCTGGGTGGGAATAAGGATTATAGCCTGCCAACAATTGAGGCGATGCTGGGTGAATCTGTCAGGGGACAGAATGACTGGACACAGTTCATTTTTGGGACATTATCAAGAGAAGATAATGCCATTGTCTTTTATCCATTAAAAACTACAAGCCGTCTTCAGATGATGGCAAAGGCAGATGGCATTATTTGTATACCAAAAGGAAAAGAATATATAATGCAGGGTGAGAGGGTAAATGTTCAGATGCTAACAGGGCATTAATCGGAAGGTGAAAAAAGGCATAGATTTCAGCGCGCCCCTTTCAAGAGAAATTATATGATTGAACATTGGATTAGAGAAATCAAGGCAGGGACAAATCCCGAAGAACTGGGGATGATACTAATACACAATGGCATAGTGAGGGCTTCATCAAAAGACGGCAGTCCGGTGAAGGGCATGAATCTCACTTATGACAGGGAGAGATTGAAGGATGTCCTTGCAGACTTTAAAGAATGCGATGGTATTGCTGAAATAAGGGTTTGGATTAATGAGGGAGACCTTAAACCAGGCGATGATATAATGTATGTATTGGTGGCAGGACGTTTTAGGACGGATGTTTTGCCGGTATTTGAATCTTTGATAGCACGGATAAAGAAAGAGGTTGTCAAGGAAATGGAAATATAAAGATATACCTTGAAAGGCTAATCTGACTTTATCTGTTCCTGCGGCTCTTTCTTATTTCAAGTGGTTAACCTGTATTCCTACAACTGATTTAGACCGAGTAAGTTTCTTCTGCGATATTTTAATTTAAACTTTAAGCAGTACTAATAGAGGAGCGTCTCAATAGTGACTACAGTCAATTACAATACTAAAAAAGACATTTATTATCCACTATTACAAAAGCGTTACAAAGGAGGTGAAAAAGGGTTTAGTAAAAGTAAAAGTGAAGTGGAATCTGTGTTTGAAAAAATAAGGAGGAGAGTAAGTATGAAAAAGGTTAAGAGTTTGCTTGTATTATTGGTAATGATAACAGCCTTATTAAGCACGGTTGTTATTAGCTATGCATTTACAATTACAGACCAAACCGGTGCTGAGGAGTGGAGGAATCAGTTGCAAAAAGAGGTGAAAGAGTCTATAGAGAAAGGCCCTGGTCCTGCATCAGTCAAAGCTGTTATGAGCACCCTTCCGCCAGCAGCAGGGGCAATGATGGTAGCCTTTTTGAAAAACGACAGGGACACGATAGCTAAAATGGCTCTGGCAATTGATTCACACCCGCCGCTTGATCCAAAAACAAGGGCAGTTTACACTAAGGGTAATAAGGACATTTCAAGTATTGAATGGGTCACATATGGATTAGAGGCGCATTATTGGAATCAGAGGTTGCTAAAAGCTGCAGAAGACAAAAATGTTGAGATGAATGTAGTCCTGCATCATTTTAACAATATGATAGAAAGATGCATAAGATGTCATGAAAGATTCAGAGACACAAAATAAGGGAAGAAAACAATAGTTAAAGAGGCTTGAAGACGTTTGATCCTCAACCGGATTCTTTAACTGAACAAAAGGGGTGGAGAGTTGATTAACAATTCTCTACCCCTTTTGTGTTTGACAGGCTTTTTTATAAATCATTTTGATGGCGGCCCTGTTTCGCTAATTCATGAAGTTTGTCAGGATTTTCAATGAATCTCTTCTGCGATCTATTAGTTATATTAATTTAAACCTTAAGCAATCTAAATATTGGAACATCTCAATTGTGACTTTAGTCGCTTACAAGGTCAAGAAAGACATTTATTATCTAATTTTACAAAAGCTTTACAAAATGTTGTGATTATGTATAAGCTTGTTTTTATAATTTTATATTTTTTTAAAAACCTACCGTATAGAGGAAGTTTTTGTTAGAATGGGCAAAGGCTGGGGGTGTTAAGGCAGCGCCTGTAGATGTGCCAAGCCTTAATATTTATAAACAAAGAGTTTTAAGCATTTTTGCTTAAAACTTGTGGTAATACGAATTTCTGTTTTAAATTTACTATAGCAGGAACTCCCCGATAGTAAAGGCGGGGGTATCTTACCTGCGGAGGTTAGAGATGAAAGGGAAAATTTTTATGTTTGCGATGGTAACGATGTTCATATTAACAATGTTCATATTAACGGTTTCAGCATTCGCCCTGACTGATGATGAGTATAAGATTATACAAAAGGCTGCCGATGAATATTTGAGCGCAGTGCCTCCTACGGTTTACTTGCTTATGCCAAATGAGGTCTTAGAAAGAATTAAGTCGGGGAAAAAGGACTTTGTTATTGTGGATGTCAGGATGCCAAAGGAGCAAAAATACGACCAGGGGCATGTGCCTGGCGCTATATACATAGGCTTAAAAACTCTTTTAAAACCAGAGAACCTTGCAAAACTCCCCAAGGACAAGGACATTATTGTTTACTGTAACATCGGCGCTGGGCAGGGCTATGCTATCTCTATTTTAAGAATGCTCGGATACAAGGCTTATGGTATGAGATTGGGTTACATGTCATGGAAGACAACTGCTCCAGATACTGGCCTAACTTTGAAGGCAATAGGAGACTCTGTCATTAACAACTATCCTGTTGAAAAATGAAATATGATAATGATGTGGCTTCAAGCACAAGAGCGAATAAGATAGAAGGAGATGCCGAATTTACTTGTTGCTTTCGGCAGGGCAGAAAAATCTTGACAAGAAGGAGGGGGATGCTTAGAATTCAGAATAAGGGCAATTCAGATTTGATAGGCTTTTCATTTTCAATTGAAACAATCTAAAACAAGGAGGATGTAAGAATGAAAAAACTCATAATTGTATTAGCTTTGCTACTTTTAGTTCCCGCATACGCTCTCGGGGTGGAGATAAATCAGTCGGTAGTAAGTACTCAAACCAATCTTAGGGAGCTTATGGAAGATACCCTTTCGCAGATGCAAAGACTACTCGCGGGTGTAATTTATCAGAACACTTACGAAGCTGGACAAGCTGCCATTGCAATTGCTGCTCACCCACTTCCAGCTTCGGGTGCACCTAAGGCTGGTGTGGGCTATTTTATAGCTCCTGAGCATAGATTAGCCGTCCTTAAGGCGCTGCCGACGTTTAAAGACGCTGTTCATGGCCCTGCTCTCGAGCTTGACGCGGCTGCAAAAAAAGGAGACTGGGATTTGGCATTGCAAAAATTCCATGATATACTGAATGGCTGCAATGCCTGTCACAAAGTCGCGAAGCCACTCACAATTGACAACGTAATCCTTGAAAGAAACAAGGACGAAATATCGAAAATGAAGAAAACAATAGTTAAATAGGCTTAAGGATAATTCAGATTTGATAGGCTTTGCAATTGAAACAATCTAAAACAAGGAGGATGTAGAAATGAGAAAGTTCATAATTGTGTTAGCTTTGCTACTTTTAGTTCCCGCATACGCTCTCGGGGTGGAGACACATGAGGCGGTAATAGGCCTTCAAACCACTCTTAAGAATGCTATGCAAAATCACCTTGCACAGATGCAAAGAATACTCTCGGGTATAATGTATCATAACGTTTACGCTGTTGCACAAG
>JAPLLK010000047.1 GCA_026387575.1 Nitrospirota bacterium
GGCCAGTCCATTCATGTTAAAGACATCCATGTGGGAGAGGGGATAGAGGTTATTACCACGCCTGATGAAATTATTGTGAATGTTGTTGCTCCTGCTGTTGAGAAAGAGCCCGAAGCTCCGGCTGAGGGCATTGTTGCTGCTACG
Source organism: Nitrospirota bacterium (assembly GCA_026387575.1). Lineage (GTDB taxonomy): Bacteria > Nitrospirota > Thermodesulfovibrionia > Thermodesulfovibrionales > UBA1546 > UBA1546. The sequence goes on from JAPLLK010000047.1 coordinate 145, forward strand.
CCCGAGACGGTAGAGCCGGAAGTAATAAAGAAAGGCAAGAAGGAAGAAAAGGAAGCGGCAGAAGGGAAAGCAGAGAAAAAATAATTGTGGGCTATAATCGGACTCGGCAATTATGGCAGTAAGTATTCAAAGACTAGGCACAACCTCGGTTTCATTGTGCTGGAGGCTGTTGCTGAGTCTTTTGATATAACCTTACAGGAAAAGAAAGAATATATTGCAGGCAGAGGCTCTATGGCAGGACATGACGTTCTGCTCATAAAGCCTTTGACTTTTATGAATAACAGCGGCATTGCCGTAAAAGATGTTCTCAGAAAATTTAATGTCACTTCTGAAAACTTGATAGTAATCCATGACGACCTTGACATGGACACAGGAAAGCTCAAGATAAAACGGAATGGCTCCGCAGGCGGGCACAGAGGCGTTGAGTCAATAATTCAGGGCATCGGCACAAAAGAATTTATCAGGGTCAAGATAGGGATAGGGAGGGAGCCCGGAATATCTCCTGAAACCTATGTCCTCAAAAAATTCCGGAAAGACGAACTCTCCATAATCAAAAATGCCATTGAACGTGCAGTTGATGCTGTCACTGCTATTGTCTCAGACGGCGCTGCAAAGGCGATGAATAGATTTAACTCCTGATAGAAAAAATTATACTGAAACATCTGATAGAAAATTGGTGGCGGTGCAGGGAATCGAACCCCGGACACTGCGGATATGAGCCGCATGCTCTAACCGACTGAGCTACACCGCCTCTTAAAGCAAGTTTATAGTGAAGAGTTGAAAGTTAAAAATTCAGATACTAATTATAACAGAAGAGGCGTTTTTAATAAAAGAGTTCAAATCTTCTTGTCCTTATGTTTATGAGGATGCCGGCTGCAATGAAGTTTGAGAGAAGCGCTGTGCCGCCGTAGCTCATAAAAGGCAGGGGAATCCCGACCACAGGCATAATTCCGAGAGTCATGCCTACATTTATGAAGAAGTAAGTTGAAAACATGGCTGTTATTCCGGCAGCGAGGAGCCTGCCGAATTCATCTTTTGCCTTTAATGCAGTATCAAGCCCCCTGAGAATTAAGGCGAGGTAGATAAGCAGAAGGAAAATACTTCCAATAAGCCCCCATTCCTCTGCGAACACTGCAAAGATAAAATCAGTTTGTTTCTCTGGAAGAAACCTGAACGGCCCTTGCGTTCCCTTTAGGTAGCCTTTTCCAAGAATACCGCCTGAGCCTATTGCAACCTTTGACTGGTTTATGTGATAGCCGATACCTGCAGGATCTGCCTCAGGTTCCATGAATGCAACAATCCTGTTTTTCTGATAATCTTTCAGTCCTTCCCACATTATGTTGCCGATGAATGGGATTGACAGCGCTCCGATTACAATCAGAAGTACGACAACTTTTTTTTGCAGTCCTTTCACTATGCTGAGCGATAAAAATATTATTAAGAGAACAATTGCGGTACCGAGGTCTGGCTGCTTGAGTAAGATTATCAGCGGGATAAACGTGAACGCCAGAAAAATTTTCATAATAGAGGTCAGTCTCATTGTGCCGCTGAGTTCCATGAAATGCCGTGCTATGACTATTACGAACATTAGCCTAAATATTTCGGACGGCTGAAAAGAAAGTGGTCCGATGGTCAGCCATCTTTGCGCTCCCATACCTGTCTTACCTGCGAAGAGGATAACTAAAAGCAGGACTACGCCTGCCGCATATACAGGATAAGCAAATCTGCTCAGCCAGATATAATCAAAACTCACGATAAAAAACAGCGCTGTGATTCCAAGCAGGAGCCAGTAGATTTGCTTTATGTGATAATTTGGCTGTTCATGAGGAAGCAAGGGGCGTGTGGCGCTATATATTGTCATTATGCCTATAATAGACAGAAGGATCACTATGAAGAAGGTGCCCCAGTCAAAATTTTTAATCAACCGCCTGTTTATTCGCATCTGTGTCCGAAATACCTCTCGCCCGTCATTCCCACGCAAGTGGGAATGACATACGGGTTAACTGTAGAAATAGGAGTTTATTTTTAATTTTTCAGATATGTTCTACAGGTGCAAATGCCACAAACCATGCATGGTCACGAAGTTTCTCAGATAGCTGATGTGAACTTTTTCTTATGCTTACTACCTGTGCTGTGCCTGTTTTCCCTCCAATGGTTGCAACAGAGGATTTTGCCGCCCCGCCTGTCCCGCCGCCTTCATTTACAACACCGTAAAGGCCGTCTCTTACAAGGTCAAGAACCTGAGGTTTTATATCCACACTCGCAACAGGCTGTAACGGTGCCTCTGCCTTAACCAGCACAGGCCTGTATATTAAACCTCCATTTGCAACTATGCTCATAAGTTGAGCCATCTGCATCGGCGTGACGGATACATAGCCCTGACCTATGGCTGCATTGAATGTCTCACCGAGATACCACTGCTGGTTTCTCTTCTCATGTTTCCAGTTGGTGTCCGGTATCAGTCCTGAGCGCTCTTTTACCAGTTGCAATCCTGTCTCGCTTCCGAGGCCGAGTTTTCTTGCATACTCTGCAATTTTATCTATTCCGAGACGTTTTCCTGCTTCATAAAAATAAACATCGCAAGATTCAACTATGGCCCTGTGCAGAGAAATAGTCCCGTGCCCCCCCTTTTTCCAGCAGCCAAACTGCCACTTTCCGTAAGTTATGCCTCCGGTGCAGGTAACTTTTGTGTCGGGTGTGATTACTCCCTCGTTGAGCGCTGCAATTGCTGTGACAATCTTGAATGTTGACCCTGGCGGATACTGGCTCTGGAGCGCCCTGTTAAGCATAGGTGTTTTTTTATCCTGAATCAACGCTGCCCATTGACTGTAATTTACACCGCGCGCAAACAGATTAGGGTCAAAAGACGGTCTGCTCACAAGCCCGAGTATTTCTCCTGTGTCAGGCTTCAAAGCAACCACTGCCCCTGCTCTTCCTGCAAATGCCTCTTCCGCAGCTTTCTGCAGATTAATGTCTAGGCTCAATTTTAAGTCCTCTCCCTTAACAGGGGGATTCTCCTTCAAAAGTTTTATCTCCCTTCCAAGGGCGTCAATTTCTATAATCCTTTCTCCGGGTATTCCGCGCAGAGTCCTGTCAAAAAGAAGTTCTGCTCCCCATTGCCCGATAAATGCCTCCGGCGGCACATCTTTGAATTCCGGATTTTTTGACTGGGAAGGGTTAAGTTTACCGAGATACCCAATGAGATGGGCTCCAATATCTCCGTACAGATATTCACGGCTCATATCAATGTCAATTATCAATCCCGGAAAATCTGAGCGCCTTCCTTCTATCGCCGCTATTTCTTTGAACGTGAGTCCTTCTTTAAGTTTTATAGGCTCAAACGGACTAAGTCCTTTTTTGTTTATTCTGGCATAAATATCATCGGCGTTAATTCCAAGGATATCAGCTAAATACTGTATATTTACCTGTTTTAAATTCTCGGGCATGAGTGAAGCGTAAAAATATGGAGAATTTTTTACCAGGGGAGCTCCGTTTCTGTCATATATTATTCCCCTTGGAGCAGGGATTTTAATTATACGGAGCATGTTTCCCATAGATATTTTTCTGTATTCTTTTCCCTGAAGAACCTGAAGCTGCCACAGCCTGATTGCAAACAGTGCGAATAATCCGACAATGACATAGCTTGCCAGCAATAGCCTGTTTCTGCTGTTATTGCTCATTTTGAGGCCTCATGAATATGCCGAGTAAAGAATTTATGAGTGCAGCGGTAAATATTATGGACATTGCGCTTGGAATAGAAGTAGGCATATGCTCAAATAGGGTTTTAGAAAGGAATACAATTATGCCGTTGATGACAGTCAACAGGGAAATGCCTATTACTCCAAGAACCGGTGTCCACCTGAAAAAGCTTCCTGACATAAAAGCGGAAAAAAAGCCTACCATGCCTTTTCCTAAGATATTGGGGCCGAGGATACCTCCGGAAAGACTGTCGCCTATAAGCCCTATAAATGAACCGAATAGCATGCCCTTGGTTTCTCCATTCTTTAACCCAAAATAATAGGCAATAGCTGCGGCCAAATCGGGCTGTGTGCCAAAAATTGATATTCTGCTCTCAAGAAGAAACGCTGAGAATATTATGAGGAGCAAAATAATTTTCTTCATCGTCCTACTATCACGACTTCTTCAAGTTTTGTGCTGTCCTGAAACGGAGTAACCACTATGTTCTGGAAAAGACCCGTGCCTTTTTTTGCGATTCCGGTTACAGCGCCGACAGGTATTCCGGGAGGGAAAAGAGAATCAAGCCCTGACGTAAGCGCCATCTCGTTTTCTTTTACTTCATATTCGTGAGAGACATATTTCAGCATACAGGTTTTTGAACCTGTTCCGGAGATTATTCCTTCAGTTCTGCTTTCCCGAAGCCTTATTGCCGCTGAAAAATTCACATCATTGAGCAGAAGGACATATGAGTAAGAGTTCAATGCGGAAAAAACCTTGCCTACAAGCCCTTTGCCGGTTATCACTGTCATATCTTTTTCTACGCCGTCATGCCTGCCTTTGTTTATTACAAGCGTGTTTGTCCACTGGTCATTGCCTCTGGAGATAACCCGTGCAGCAGTGACGTATTTCTTTTCTTTTTCTTTCAGGGCAAGCAGTTCTCCGAGTCTTGTATTCTCAAGAATTGCCTCCTTGTATTTATGCTGCTCCATAAGCAGATTATCAAGCTCCAGCTTCAATCTCCTGTTTTCTTCATCGCGCAGTTGTATCTTTTCTAAGGTGCCTTTTATTTTTGAACAGATAGAATTGATGGCATCATTTGCAATGTTGACAGGGTAGTTTATAAGGTGCAGGGGATTGGAAAATCCCCTGTTAATCTGGTATGTCATCAGAATGGATGACACAATAATAAGAGAGAAAAAAAGCAAAAACCTCTTCTTGGGCATTAATTAATAGATATCTTCCTTAGAAGTTCGAAATCGTCAAGCATCTTTCCGACCCCTCTCACAACTGCAGTCAGAGGATCATCTGCCACTATTACAGGAAGTCCGGTCTCTTCTCTTATATATATATCAAGCCCCTTTAAGAGCGCTCCGCCGCCTGCAAGCACGATCCCGCGGTCAACGATGTCTGCCGCAAGTTCAGGCGGTGTGTTCTCAAGGGTGACTTTTATCGTGTCAAGAATTGTATTTACAGATTCGCTAATGGCCTCTCGTATTTCATCCTCGTTTATGGTTATGGTTTTCGGAATACCTGATATAAGGTCTCTTCCTTTTATCTCCATTTCACAGTGGCCGTCTCCGTCTGAGGGGTATGCGGACCCTATCTCTATCTTTATCCGTTCTGCTGTCCTCTCGCCTATCATGAGGTTATAACGGCGTTTCATATAAGCGATGAGTTCTTCATCCATCTTATCTCCGCCTACCCTTACAGCCTTGCTGTATACGATACCGTCAAGCGAGATAACCGCTATATCAGTGGTGCCTCCTCCGATGTCAACAATCATATTTCCTGCCGGTTCACCCACAGGCAGCCCAACACCGACTGCCGCAGCCATCGGCTCTTCAATGAGATAAACCTCCCTTGCGCCTGATGCCTGCGCCGCATCTTTTACAGCACGCTGTTCAACCTGTGTAATGCCTGACGGGACTCCTATGATTATCCTCGGCGATACAAAACTCTGTCTGTTATGCACCTTTGCAATGAAATACTTGAGCATCTCTCCTGTGGCGTCAAAGTCAGCAATAACCCCATCCTTCATCGGTCTTATAGCCATGAGAGTAGTAGGGGTTTTCCCGAGCATTTTTTTAGCTTCGGCGCCGACTGCAATAGTTTTCTTAGTGTCCTTCCTTATAACAACGACAGAGGGTTCATCGCATACTATCCCTTTGCCTTTAACAAATACGAGAGTGTTTGCGGTGCCCAGATCTATGGCAAGATCATTTGAGAATAAACCAAGAATATTGTTTAAGAACATTTCTTCTCTCCTTCTGTATTGTAACTCTTAATTTCTTCTATGACAGTTGTCCTGGCAATCTCATCGCCAAGCCTCATTCCTTCTTTGCTCCCGAGAAGCATTACAAATTCAACCCCTACTATAAGCAGCGTAATAACCCATCCGATTAATGGAATTCTCCAGAGCGCCACTCCGATGCACAGTACAAGGTTTCTCAGAATTGACTCTCTGACAGAACACGCCTTACCGGTTGAAATGGAAACAACCTTTAATCCTGTAAGCTGTTTCCCGAGACTCTTACCATTAAAAAGCCCGTCGCTGATTAACAGATAAGCAAGTCCGGCAAAAAATCCCACTCTCGGTATCATCTCTGCCGCAGCAGCAACAATTATAAGGTCAATCGTCTTTGCAACACTTCTGAGAAGCAGGCTTGCTCTTTTGGGTTCTTCCAACATCTTAAATTTTAACAAAAAACAGCGCAGATTTCAATTATAATTAACTATAGATGGTTAAGCTTGAACAGGAATTCAAACATGCGGAAAAAAACAAAATTTCAAAGATGCGGATTTTCTTCGCGCTCCTGTCTGTTTTTTCTGTGGCTGCCGGCATAATTATAGGTTCCATCTACTGGATGCTGTCCGAACTTCCGCAGATAAAGGCGCTTGAAGCATATAAGCCAATAGAATCTTCGCATGTTTATTCCTCCGAAGGAGAATTGCTTGCAGAGTTATATATTGAAAGAAGGACATATATCCCCCATTACAGGATACCGGAGCATGTGAAGAAGGCATTTGTATCTATTGAGGACATAAGATTTTACAAGCATCATGGAGTTGATGTTGTAGGGATTATGCGGGCTCTCTACTATGATGTTAAGGCAGGCAGCATTGTCCAAGGAGGAAGCACGATAACCCAGCAACTGGCAAAGATGCTTTTTCTTAAGCCTGACAGGAGCATAAAAAGAAAGGTCAGGGAGGCAGTAATTTCCATACAGATAGAGAAGTGCTATACAAAAGATGAAATACTCGGACTGTATCTGAATCAGGCCTATTTCGGGACACGGGCTTACGGCATTGAGGCGGCTTCACAAACATATTTCGAAAAATCTACGAACGAGCTTAATATAGCAGAAGCGGCGCTCCTTGCATCTCTGCCCAAAGCCCCGTCGCTGTATTCTCCTTTTAAGAATCCTGAGAGAGCGAAGGAAAGGAGAAAAAAGGTTCTAAAAGAAATGCTTAGGAATAAATTTATAACAGAGGCTCAATTTAAGGAGGCTGACAGGGTTCCGCTGCCTATAACTCCCAGTTTCAGAAAATATAATGCGCCGTATTTTATAGAAGCAATCAGGCAGGAACTTGAGAATAAATACGGAGACGAGATGTACACTTCAGGATACAGGATATATTCTACCTTAAGTTCTGGTATGCAGAAGGCTGCGGAGGACGCGGTTAAAAAGGGACTTTCCTCTATAGGAAAAAGGGCAGGGCCAGGCGTAGAGGCAGCGCTTGTTGCCATAGACATTAAAACAGGTCATGTAAAAGCTATGGTTGGCGGCTCTGATTTTTGGAAAAACCAGTTCAACAGGGCAACTCATGCATTAAGACAGCCAGGCTCTGCATTTAAGCCGTTTGTTTATGCTGCGGCAATTGAAAAGGGGATGACGTCACAGGAAAAAATAGATGATTTGCCTATTTTTCTGAAAGGTTCAAAACCAGGGGAACTATGGTCCCCAAAAAATTATGACGGCAATTATCATGGAAGCGTTACACTTAAGACTGCTCTTGCCCAGTCTCTGAACGCCGCTACTGTAAGGCTTGCAGACAAACTCGGCATAAATAATGTTATAGAAATGGCAAGGAGTCTTGGCATAAAGAGTGAACTTCAGCCTTATGCATCTCTTGCGATTGGGGCTTCTGATGTTACTTTGATTGAGATGGTATCAGCATACTCGGCGTTTGCTTCCGGTAAAAGAGTGAAACCTGTTTTGTATGAAAAGATACTCGGCAGGGACGAAAGAATCGTAGAGGAAACAAGGTCAGCAGTAGAAGGCCCGCTTTCAGAAAAGACCGTAGAAGAGATGAAGGTTCTTCTCAGGGCTGTTGTTGAAGAGGGGACCGCACAGAGTGCGAAGGAACTGAAAAGACCTGTTTACGGCAAGACAGGCACTACAAACAATTATACGGATGCATGGTTCATAGGTTTTGATGACAGGTTTGCGGTTGGTGTCTGGGTCGGAAGGGATAACCACACGCCAATCGGCAAAAAAGAGGCAGGTTCAAGGGCAGCCCTGCCGATATGGATTGAGTTCATGAAAAAAGTGCCTCCACAAATTCCTCAGGAACAAAGTCCCTGAGGTCGTCAATCCCTTCGCCGATTCCTATAAGCCTCACAGGTATCCCGAGTTCTTTTCTTATCGCAAATACGATTCCGCCTTTTGCCGTGCCGTCAAGTTTTGTGAGCGCGACACCTGTGACGCCGACTGCTTCGTTGAAAATCTGCGCTTGCCTTAACGCATTCTGTCCTGTGGTTGCATCAACAACAAGCAGCACTTCCTGAGGCGCATGAGGCAGTGACTTCTGAATAACGCGTTTAACCTTTTTCAATTCCTCCATCAAAGGGCTTTTTGTGTGAAGCCTGCCTGCTGTGTCAATAATAACAATATCAACCTTTTTATGTTTTGCAGACTCTATCGCATCATACGCAACAGCAGCAGGGTCAGAGCCGCTCTGGTGTTTGACGATAGAAGCACCTGATCTTTCAGTCCATATCTCAAGCTGTTCTATCGCTGCAGCCCTGAACGTATCAGATGCTCCAAGCAGGACTGAATGCCCTTCTGACCTGAACCTGCTTGCAAGTTTGCCGATAGTAGTAGTCTTGCCAACGCCGTTAACACCGACTGTCAGGATGACAAACGGCTTCTCACCGAACAGGACAACAGGCGAAGAGGAGCCGAGCATGGCGGTCATCTCCTTTTTCAGAAATGCCTTTGCTGAAACGCTGTCTTTGACCTCGCCCTTTTTAATTTTATCTTTTAAAAGTGTGACTATTCCCTCTGTGGCATGCACTCCGATGTCAGATGCTAAAAGTATTTCTTCAAGTTCATTGACAACTTCTTCATCAATCGCTCCATGCATTAAAACAGATTCGACCTTTTCAATAAAACCTTTTCTTGTTTTTGCAAGCCCTTCTTTCAACCTGTCAAACAAACCCATTAACCCTCCCAGGAAACTAACAACATAAAAATCAGCATTATTTAAAATTGTAAATTTTTTACCGGTGATTAATCAATCTATCTGCTCAAAAAAGCAGGCATGTTGAGTGAAAAAGTTTTAAGGCTACACCTTGAAGTATCGGCAAACACACATTCCAAATCTAACGTAACCTCAGACTTTAGTCTGAGGTTCAAATCACATTTAATTTTCTCCAATAAAGGCGCTGCAAATCTGCTTAAATATTCTGTCGCGTTTTAAAACTTTTGAAGGCGATATGCCTGCTTAGTTTAAGCATGAGTTATAATACACAATGAACTTCTATAAATTCATAATCGCACGCCTTAACGGCAGGGATATTGAAAAAGACTTTGATTATTATCTTGGGCTTGTAAAAAAAGACATTGCAGGGTTCATTATTTTCGGTGGAGAACTTAATGCAGTCAGGCGGGGGATAAATGAACTTCAGAAGGAAGCGGATAAGCGTTTAATCATTGCCTCTGACCTTGAGCAGGGATTAGGGCAGCAGCTTGAAGGAGGCACGCTATTCCCGCCTGCAATGGCAGTGGCATCAGCAATCAAAAAAGACAGTTCACGGTTCACAGTCCACAGTTCACAGTTTAGACTTTTAAGAAAAACATTTAAGGCGATTGCAATTGAGGCGAGATATGCCAGTATAAATACAATTTTTGCTCCTGTTCTTGATATAAACACGAATCCGAGTAATCCGATTATCTCAACAAGGGCGTTCGGAGAAGACACTGAAAGTGTCTCTTTTTTCGGATGCGAGATGATAAAGACATTTCAGTCCCACGGTATTACTGCCTGCGGCAAACACTTTCCGGGACACGGCGATACGGAAACAGACTCGCACATAAAACTCCCGAAGATAAAAAAAGACATTAAAGCTCTATCAAAGACAGAGCTTGCGCCATTCAGAAATGCAGTTAAAGCAGGCGTAAAGATGATTATGATGGGACATCTGAATGTGCCGGCATTGGATTCGTCAGGTATCCCTGTATCGCTATCGCAAAAGGCGGTCAGTTATCTCAGGAAGAACCTCGGGTTCAAAGGCATTGTAATTACAGATGCTATGAACATGGCTGGCATAGGTAGATATTCAGAGGAAGAGGCATCACTTATGGCGCTTAACGCAGGCGTTGATATACTGCTTCACCCGACTAACCCTGACAGTGTTGTTTCTTATCTCAGAAAGAAAGATGCAGGATGCAGAATACGGGCTGCAAGAGTTAAAAAAGCAAAGACACAGCCTTTAATCCCGGATTTTGGTGAAAACAAAAGACTTGCAGAAAAGATTACAAGGATGGCAATAAAAATTGACGGCCAGTTAAAATCTTTGCGGAATCCTTTACTTATAATTCTTATTGACGATGCTGACAGGAAAGGAAAGACACTATATGCTGAATTAAAATCTCGATATTGCTCTTTGAAGTATTTGCATTTCAGGCAGGGAGAGGATTTAAAGTTAGACAGTACGAAAGGCAGGGAATTAATTGTGGCAGTCTTTTCGGGTATCAGGGCGTGGAAGGGAGGGGCAAGCCATTGGCTTTTAAAATGTATCACGGAATTGAAAGACAAGGCTGAGATATTTATATCTTTTGGCAGTCCATATCTCATTGACAGGGTTGGGAATGATGCAGCAAGAATATACGCCCACTGGGATTCTGAGGCTGCGCAGAAGGCAGTGGCAGAAGTTATCATGCAAGGGTAACGTTTTGGGTAAATCGTTACTCAAAGATGTTCTGGCACTTATGTAACAGCTTGATTTAAAACCATTATTTTTAGGCATAAACATTGCTTATAAAAATATAACAGTACAGAGGTCATTCCCACTTATCGGGAATCTTATTTAAAAAATTTTATTGAGGAAGGAGGAAAGCAAAGTTATGTTAAGAAACAAGGAAGGCTTCACTCTTATTGAACTGGTAATGGTTATTGTTATCCTCGGTATTCTGGCTGCTATTGCGATACCGAAATATGCAGACCTTGCACAAGAAGCGAGAACTGCTGTGCTTGACGCATCAGCTGGAGCAGTTAAGTCAGCAGCCGTAATTCAATTCGCAAAGAATAGAACTACGTCTGCATTGGCTTCAGTTGTAGCACAGACTGACCTGGACGCTGCTGTAAGTATCACTGGAACATGTGCATCTGCTACAGCAACACATTCAGGAGGGGGCAGCAAAGCCTTTAGCATAAGCACGAGCTTCTGTTCCCCTTAAGAAAATAGAAAGAGGAAGTTAGGTAGTAAAATAAAAAGGAGGAAAGATGTTAAGAAACGAAAAAGGCTTTACGCTGATTGAACTGGTAATGATTATTGTTATCCTCGGTATTCTGGCTGCTATTGCATTGCCGAAATATGCAGACCTTGCACAAGAATCGAGAAATGCCGTGCTTGATGCGTCAGTAGGGGCAGTTAAGTCGGCAGCCATAATTCAATACGCACAGAGTAGAACTTCAACCCTATTGGCTTCAATTATGTTACAGACTGAACTGGACGCTGCTGTAACTCTCAATGGCGGCTCAACATGTGCCAACGCCACATTGACACATTCAGGCGGGGGCAGCAGAGCCTTTAGCATAAGCTCAACCTACTGTTCAGGATAAATGAGTGACATATGCATATCTTAACAAGAGGGGCATTAATGCCCCTCTTGTTTTTTTTGGTTGGGTTTATATTTATCCTTCTTATATCTGTCTTTTCAGGATGGATACTCTGGTGGGCAGGCGCGGTGTGTCTTAGCCTGCTTTTTTTAAGGAAATATGACTACCCATTTCCGTTTACCTCTTTATCCATTGCGTTTATCGTATTTATCCTTGTACTATTCATTAACGGTGTTATTCTTAACAAGGTTTACCACGGCGAGATTGTATTTTATATCCTTTTTTTTATTCTGCCCTTTATTGTCTTTTCACGTCTGGATACCTTAACTGTTGAGCGCTTTTTTAAAGGCTCGGTATTCATATTTGCTCTACTGGTAATATGGGGGATTATTCAGCATGTCACAGGTTCATGGTATATTGTTTCTCAGGGGACAAGGGCGAATGCGATTTTTTATACGCCCAATACCTTTGAGACGGGAATCAATCTTTTTCTGCTTCCATTTATTGCACTCTTTCTCGCAGGTGTGCGTCCTCGTCTTACCTATTGGCTTTCCTTATTGTTTTTCGCAGGGCTTATGGCCACTCAGAGCCGCGGCGGCTATTTAGGGCTGACCTTTGGAATGTTATTTTTAGCATTGTTTAACTTCATTGGACATGGGCAATTGAAGTGGAACCGTAGTCGCTGGGCACGACTGGCGCTGGGGTTTTTAATTGTTATTTTGCTTTTTCAGTTCTCCCCTTCATGGAGCGGTGATAATGTGAGGGCAACAATTATGGAGGGGCACACTTCAGACCGCCTTGAGCTATATAATAGTGCATGGCAGGCGATAAAGGCCAATCCATTATGGGGCTATGGTTATTTTAATTTTGGGTATATTTTTGAAAGATATAAAATACCGCCGTTTACTGACAAGATAGCATTATTTGTCCATAACGATTACCTTCAGATATGGCTTGAAGCCGGACTGCCGGGGCTTCTGGCATTCCTTAGTGTGATTGGTGTGTTCTATCTAAGCCTATGGAAGAGACGTTCAGATGTAAGTTCCATCCAGAATCCTGAATGGCTGCCTGTGATTGGCGCTGCCCTGACTTCTCTTTTTAGCCACGCGGTAGTGGATTTTCCGCTCTATGTCCCAACATTGCAGTTTTTATCAGGCGCCTATCTCGGCACTCTTGCCGGGTTTTTAAGGTATACTTCAATTCCAAAACCAAAATTTATTCCCTCTATACCTCTACTTTCAGAACGCATAGGTGTCAGATTAATCGTAGTAAAAGGGTTAGCAGCCTTTGTGTTTCTATTGTGGCTGTTGCAGCCGGCGATTGCTCAGTTTGCCTCTGAACAGGGACTTGAAGGCTTGAAAAAAGGAGATGTTAAATCTGCACTAAAGAAAATTAGGCTGGCTCAGCGGTTAGTTCCAGGAAATGCATATTATTACTGGTGTAACGGTATAATCCTGAGGGATCAGGCAGTTGAACTGCAGAATCGTGATCTGGCTGCCCTCGCCGACAGTGTTTTTGCAACAGGAACAGAGATAAATCAATACTATCCTGATAATTTCATTGAGCGCCTTCGTCTTCACCGTGACCATCGTGACCTGCTGGAAAAACCTGCTAATCCTGAAACATTATTGCAGTGGATAGAACACGTACGGACATGGAATCCGCATCTTCTTTCAGTCAAAATAGAATATGCGCGCACACTGCTTTTCGTCGGCAAAAAGAAGGAAGCAATAATAGTTGCAAAACAGATGCAGAGCAAACATCCCGAATCCAAGGTGATAAAGACTTTAATAAATGATCTGGAACAAGGGGTCTATTAAAGCAATTTAGTCCGCAGACACCTTGCGGTTATATTTTCTCAATCCTGATTTTATTCGCAAACTTTTCCCTGCAACTCCTTAATATAGCTAAATATCATTGCCATTTACTTGACATGAATTGACTCACTTGTTATTATATGAATAGTCGGAGTTGTGGTTTGTTATCTTTGGGTATTTAAATTAAGTTTAGGGTTTGATAAGGTTATTGTAAGGATGTAATCGGAGGATAGATGGCGCCTGCAGTTAAAGAATACTATGAGATGCTCGGCGTAAACAAAAACGCCTCTCAGGACGAGATAAAAAAAGCATACAGGAAGCTTGCGCGAAAATATCACCCTGATCTTAATCCCGGCGACAAAACCACAGAGCATAAATTCAAAGAAATAAACGAGGCATACAGTGTGCTCGGCGATGAAAAGAAACGGGCTGATTATGACCAGTTCGGCAAATCTCCTTTTGAGGCGGGCGGACCGTGGTTTGAAGGGGCAAGGCCTGATTTCGGCGAGACATCTGATTTTGGCGGATTCGGAGATGTTTTTTCTGACATCTTCGGAGCAGACAGAAGGCATGGACAATTCGCCAGAAAAGGCCCTGATATGTTCATGGCTATTGAACTCTCTTTGGAAGATGCATTCACAGGCGTTACGCGTCCTGTTGCCATTACAAGAGAAACCCCATGCAGGATATGCAATGGAACAGGCGCTGAATCCTATCAAACATGTGATAGATGCAAAGGAAGCGGAAAGCTTCAGACTTCAAAAGGTTTTTTCAGGATGTCCCAGACATGCACATCATGCGGAGGAAGCGGCAGGAAGATTACGAAAACATGCAAGGCGTGTAATGGCAGGGGGAAAACACTCCAGACAGATACAATAAAGGCAAAGATACCTGCCGGTGTTGATATTGGTTCAATAGTGAAACTTAAAGGCATGGGAGGCGTTGGCGAGGCAGGCGGCCCTCCGGGAGATTTGCGTATAGAGGTGACTGTAAGGCCGCATCTTGTATTTACGCGAAAGGAAAATGACATTTATGTTGATTTGCCAATCACATTTGGCGAGGCAGCGCTCGGCGCAAAGATTGAAGTCCCTACAATAGACGGAAGCGCGGTGATGACTATTCCAGCAGGAACGCAAGGGGGACAGAAGTTTAAGCTTTCCGGAAAGGGTTTCCCTTCGCCAAAGATAGCAGGGAGGGGCAATCAATATGTTATTGCAAAGATAGTTGTGCCAAAAGATATTACCAACAGGTCAAAAGATGCGATAAAAGAGATAGAGGCGTTGTATAAAGAAAATCCGAGAAAGTGGATTTTAAGGTAATGCAGACATTGCTCAAAAATTTATTTAACTCGATGGGGATTTAAGATGTTTGATTCAGGATTCATGATAAAAAGTTTTATGTCATGTATCGTGCATTATGTATCTTGCATCACACAGAAGGTATCTAAAAATAAATTTTTTCTCAACAGCTGCATTGCTTGGGTTACATATTTACGTTTGGGGAGGAGATAAT
This sequence comes from Nitrospirota bacterium, assembly GCA_026387575.1. Classification (GTDB taxonomy): domain Bacteria; phylum Nitrospirota; class Thermodesulfovibrionia; order Thermodesulfovibrionales; family UBA1546; genus UBA1546. The sequence goes on from JAPLLK010000047.1 coordinate 15,216, forward strand.
GCCCGAAAGGGACAAAAAACAGCCTTTATATGTGATAAGCGTTGTGGCAGAAATGCTCGGAGTACACCCCCAGACACTTAGGATGTACGAAAGGGAAGGGTTTGTAATACCCCGAAGGACAAAACGGCTGAGGCTTTATTCTGAAGAGGATGTGGAAAGGCTTAACTTTGTGCTGAGCCTTACCAAAGAACTCGGTGTGAATAAGGCAGGCGTAGACATTATTTTGAGGATGAGGCAGAGGGGTGAGGCGCTGCAGCATGAGATGGAGGAGATGATGCACCTGCTTGATGAGGATATGAAGCATGATTTTGAAGAAAGGATAAGAAGGATTTTTCGGGAGGAGGAATAAATAATGAGGATGGATAAATTGACAATAAAGAGTCAGGAGGCTGTGCAGGAGGCTCAGAGGCTTGCTGAAAGAAAGGGGAATCAGGAACTCCAACCGGAGCATCTCTTGTTTGCTCTGCTTGATGATAAAGAGGGGATTGCACCTCAGATATTGACAAGGCTTGGAGTTGATTCAAATACTCTACAGAGAGATGTTGAAGAGGAGATAGAAAAATTCCCGAAAGTGCTTGGCGCAACTCCCGCGGGACAGATATATATTTCACAGAGATTAAAAAATGCAGTAGAAGGCGCTTTCAAAGAGGCAGAACATCTTACAGATGAATATGTGAGCGTTGAACACCTTCTGCTTTCTCTCATATCCGCAGACGGACATTGCTCAGAGATATTAAAAAGATACGGTGTTACCGCTGACAAGGCAATGTCTGCGATGCGGGAAATCAGAGGTGCTCAGCGCGTAACAGACCCGAACCCTGAGGATAAATATCAGGCTATTGCACGTTACAGCCGCGACCTCACAGAGCTTGCAAGGAAAGGAAAACTTGACCCTGTTATCGGAAGGGATGATGAGATAAGGCGCATTATACAAGTGCTTTCAAGAAGGACAAAGAATAATCCTGTTTTAATCGGAGAGCCCGGTGTTGGTAAGACCGCTATCGCTGAAGGACTTGCGCAGAGGGTTGTCGCAGGCGATGTGCCTGAAACGCTGAAAGACAAGAGGGTCGTTGCGCTTGATATGGGATCGCTTGTTGCCGGCTCAAAATATAGAGGAGAATTCGAAGAGAGACTCAAAGCTGTTTTGAAAGAAATAGAGCAGGCAGAGGGCAGGATTATACTCTTCATAGATGAACTTCATACTGTTGTGGGTGCAGGTGCGGCAGAAGGAGCGATAGATGCGTCAAATATGCTCAAGCCTGCGCTTGCACGGGGAGAATTGAGATGCGTTGGCGCAACAACGCTTGATGAATACAGAAAATACATAGAGAAAGACCCTGCTTTGGAGAGGCGATTCCAGCCTGTTTACATAAAAGAACCCACTCTTGAGGACACAATATCAATCCTCCGCGGGCTCAAGGAAAAATACGAGGTGCATCACGGAGTCAAGATAAAGGATTCGGCTCTGATATCTGCCGCTGTTCTTTCTCACAGATATATCTCTGACAGGTTTCTTCCTGATAAGGCAATAGATTTAATTGATGAATCAGCGTCAAAGCTCAGGATGGAGATAGACAGTATGCCTGTTGAGCTTGACGAAATTGAGAGAAAACTCCGTCAGCATGAGATAGAAAAACAGGCTGTTATGAAGGAGGATTCAAAGGACGCAAGGGAAAAGCTTAATAAGATAAAAAAGGAAATGGCAGAGCTTCAGAGCAGAAGGGACGAACTCAGGGCGCAATGGCTCGCTGAGAAAGAGATTATCTCAAGGATAAGAGAAATTAAAGAGCAGATTGAAAAGACAAAGATAGAATCAGAACGCGCTGAACGCGAAGGAGACCTGACAAAGGCATCAGAACTTAGGTACGGAAAGCTCCTTGAACTCCAGAAATCACTTGAGGGTGAAAATAAAAAACTTGCCGGTGTTCAGGAAAGAAGAAAGATGCTAAAAGAAGAGGTTGATGAAGAAGATATAGCAGAAGTCATCTCAAAATGGACAGGCGTGCCTGTCTCAAGGATGCTTGAAGGAGAGATTCAGAAACTTCTCAGGATGGAAGAAAGGCTCAGGCTCAGGGTTGTTGGACAGGATGAGGCAATAGCGGCTGTTTCAAATGCAGTCAGGCGTTCAAGGGCAGGGATTCAGGATCCTAACCGCCCAATCGGTTCCTTTATATTTCTCGGCCCCACAGGAGTTGGAAAGACAGAGCTTGCAAGGGCACTCGCGGAATTTTTGTTTGATGATGAAAACGCAATGGTGCGCATTGATATGTCTGAGTATCAGGAGAGGCATACGGTTTCAAGGCTCATCGGCGCGCCTCCGGGCTATGTCGGATATGAAGAAGGAGGACAGCTTACAGAGGCAATCAGGAGAAGGCCTTATGCCGTGGTGCTCTTTGATGAAATAGAAAAAGCGCATCCGGAAGTCTTCAATCTTCTTTTGCAGGTGCTGGATGACGGAAGGCTTACAGACGGGCATGGAAGGACAGTTGATTTCAGAAATAGTGTTCTGATAATGACGTCAAATATCGGGAGCACGCATATACAGGAACTCCTTACAGAGAGGACGAAGAGGCCTGTTGCATACTGGGGTTCTGCCGAGGAAGAGAATAACAAAGAAATGAAGGATAAGGTAATGGCAGACCTTAAGGCATTCTTTAAGCCCGAGTTCATTAATAGGGTTGATGAGATTGTTATATTCAATCCCCTCTCAATACAGCTTCTGAAGCAGATTGTTGAGATACAGGTTAACCGCATGAAGAAGTATATAATGGAGAAGAATATAGATATAACCCTGACAGACGCAGCTAAAGAGCATCTTGCAGAAACAGGGTTTGATCCAGTTTATGGAGCAAGGCCATTAAAGAGGGCAATCCAAAAGGAGATACTCAATCCTTTGGCTTTGAGCCTTCTTGATAAGACATTTAAAGAAGGGGATGTTGTGGGGGCTGATTTTAAGAACGGCAAATTTGTATTCAAAAGGGCTGCAAAGTCAAATAAGGAAAAAGTGGAAGCAGCTTGATTCTCTATAACTCTAACCCTCTTTTCTCTCCAGAAGCTCTCTGTAGATATACGGCTTTGTGGATGAAGGGACATCAGGCGCTGCATAAAGTTCCTTAAGGTCTTTTGTAAAGTTTTTGTTGTTGATGAGTATTGCAATAACCTCAGAGGATTTGTGATATACAAGAGGCTTTAGTTCTTCTTCGCCCCCGGCAGATGCAAGCTGTCTCTCTTTACTTAAATTACTTCCCATGAGTATATTTTAGCTCAATTAGGTGTAATGTATTCAGAATGAAGGTTGTATTTGCGGCAAGAGGGAAATTATAATAACAGAAGGCTCTGCCAGAGGTGGAGAAGATAAAATGGAAAAAAGATATTTCGGCCATATAGAAGTACCCCTCAAGAGAATCCATATAGAGCTCACAAACATCTGTGATTTTAACTGTGTGTTCTGCCCGAAGTCTGCAATGGAAAGGCCATACGGCTATATGGACACGAGACTTGCCAAAAAGATAATTGATGAGATTCAGGAAAACAAGCTGTGCGATAAGATTACCTTTCATGTGATGGGAGAGCCGACATTGCATCCCGATTTCTTTGAGATACTGTCTTATGCACATGATAAGGGTGCGAAGGTAGGGCTTACCACTAACGGAAGCAGGCTTGGAGGCGATACAGGAAAACGGCTTCTGGACTATAACCTCCATCAGATAGATATTTCTCTTCAGACGCCTGATGCAAAATCCTTCCTGCTCAGAAAAGCAAATGCGCTTACGTTTGATGCTTATCTCAGCGGCATTCTTAATTTTTTTTCCTCTTATATGGCAAGGAGAAGGGGCACAGTCTTTAAGTTCAGGTTTCTTAATACAAGGTTCCCGCAGAAAAACATAGAGAAAAAAGCCGGGCCCGTAAGAGTTATGTCATCAACAGAAGAATTGCGGGATACGTTCAGCTGCTGGGCTGGCCGAATATACGACATTTTAGGTGTTGAATCAGAAAATAGGGAAAAAGCAATTAGGCGCATAAAATCCCTTGTTTCATATAAATGGAATGTCGTGGAGATTTATCCTGATGTTTTTTTTGAGACATATATGCTTGAAGACTGGGGACATGCCTTTGACAGCGGAAAGGTTTATGACGCATGGGCAGGGTATTGTTTCGGAATGAGAGACCACTTCAGCATTTTGCATAATGGCGATGTTGTCCTGTGCTGCGTGGATTTTAATGGCCGCACAAAGGTCGGCAATCTCAATAATTCATCTCTTAAAGAGGTCCTGTCATCCAATGAACTTGGCGAGATTGTGAGAGGGTTTAAAAATTTTCAGCTTGTTCATCCATATTGCAAACGCTGTCTCGGAAGCGGTTCAATCTTTTCATGGCTTTTGAAGCCTGTTATGTCAATCACAGTTCTTAAAATTCTTAAACCGTTTTTTTATAAAAAGATAAAGGTGTTTTGACATTATCAGTAAGGTTCTGCTTCAGGGAGCAGTTTTTTAAAACGGTTGCACAGTTCATCACATTCTTGTTTAAAAGGGAGGATTGATCATGAGGTTATTGATCATCATGCTCTTCCTGTTCATGTCCGCATATCCGGCAGTCGCTGGCACGGAGCTGAACATGGAAAAAGCCGAGAAGCTTTTTTTGGAGAATAATCTTGCTATCAAAGCAAAGAAGATAGAGTTGCAAAAAAGCGATGCAGCAATTCTTGAGTTGAAAACACTGCCCAACCCTGCCGCGCGATATTCCATGGAGTCGCTGAAAAACGGTGTCAGAGAGACGGAGGAAACATACTCTGTCAGCCAGGAGGTGGACTTAACAGGCAAGCGGGGCAGAAGGATCGAGGCAGCCCATAAGAGCAGGGAGGCCACAGAGTTGTTACTGAAACACGAGATTGCAGGGCTTCTAGTGCAGATGAAGCACTCCTTTTATAAAATCCTGCTTCTTAAAGAGAATGAAAAGGCTTTTTCGGACATAGCCGCTGTTTTTTCCAATGTCGAAGAAAAGATTGGCGCCAGGGTTAAAGCTGGCGACGCTTCAGAGTCAGTTCTTATGAAGTTTACCAGTGAAAAAAAGAAGGTAATTAGGGGGCTCGATGCGCTCCGGACAGACCTAAATGCTGAAAAAAGAAGGCTGGCCCTGCTTCTCAATATCCAACCAACCGATTTTGACATTTCAGGAGAATTTGCATACAAGCCTCTGACTCTCAGAATAGGGGAACTGACAGAACTGGTACAGCGGAACAGACCCGACATAAATAGCCAGGACAAAACTGTCGAGGCGGCTGAAGCATTGCTTGCTGCCTCAAAAAAATGGGCTTTGCCATCGGTTGATCTGGAGGCAGGTTATAAGAAACGGACAGGAGGGTTCAATGGTTTTATCTTTGGTGTCTCCATCCCCCTTCCCCTGTTTAACAGAAATCAGGGCGGCATTGCCCTTGGACAGGCCGAGCTCGACCAGGAGAAGTTAAAGTTAGAGGTCCTAAAGAAAAACGCAGTATACGAGGTGAATCTCCTCTTCGAAAAGATTGCCTCCCTCCAGACAAGGATTGCCGACTTATCGAGCCAGATCGAAACATCAAGAGAACTGACAAAGATCGCAGGCATTTCCTATGAAGAAGGCGAAACCGGTCCCCTCGACCTTCTCGATGCAGTACGGTCAGAGAAGGAACTGGCGACTGAATATAACAGTGTTATCTATGAATACTGGGCTTCGCTCTTCGAGCTTGAAAAAGTCTCAGGCACTAAACTCACACAAATGGGAGGTATGAAATGAAATATATGGTTATTACGCTTTTGGTCCTGGTGCTTATGGGTGGATGCACGCGGACGCAAAAGGAGGCAGCATCTCGGGAGAAGGAGACACATAAGAAGACAATCTGGACTACAAAGAGTGAAATCTTCTTGGAGTATGACGAACCGAAACCTGGAAGCAATGCCGTATTTCTTGTTCACCTGACCAATCTCAAGGACTTTAAGCCTGTTTCCGAGGGACCGCTGACTCTCACCTTCACACCTGAACAGGGAGAGGCAGTTACGGTGAGCGTCGACAAGCCGGAGAAGCCGGGCATCTTCAAAACTAATGTTACATTCAAACAGCCGGGCGGCTACACATTAACCGCTTCATTAAAAGGCAAGGTATTTTCCGATGAGATAATTGTGCCTGACATAGATGTCGTCAGCGGAGAGGGAAAGCACGATGAAGTGCACCATGAGGAGAAAGCTGGGGGTGATATATCGTTTCTCAAGGAACAGCAGTGGACTATTGACTTCATGATCGGCCTGCCCGCAAAGCAGCAGGTCTCTTCGTCTTTTATGACAACAGGTGAGATTATGCCGGTTGCAAATGCTGAGGCCACTCTTTCAGCCCCCCTCTCGGGGACTCTGTCTCTGTCAAAGCAACTGCCCTATATCGGCAAGAAGATTGTAAAGGACGAAGTGCTTGCCGTGATAGAGCCGCCTGTCTATCAACAGGGCGGTATCGGCAGTCTCACTGCTTCCTATGTGGAGGCAAAAAACAGGATTGTGCTGGCACAGAAGGAGCTTGAAAGAGCGAAGCGTCTCTATGAAGCGAAGGCCGTACCGAAACGGAGACTTGAGGAGGCTGAACTCAATCTTGAAAGCGCAAAGGCGGCATTCGAGCCCCTGGACAAAGCAATTCAGGAGATCAAGCAAGGGGCTTCAGGGAACAAGGTGATCATCAAGGCACCTTTCAGCGGTACAGTCGTAGAATTACTTACCGCAAACGGCAAGGCAATCGATGCAGGCCAGCCGGTACTGAGGCTTATCAACACCTCGTCGGTATGGCTTAAGGCAAACGTGCCTGCAACCGAGATCGGCAGCCTAAGGAACCTCGGCAAGGCTTCCTTCACTATTCCTGGAATTGAAGGCGAGATGAAACCGTCACGGCTCGTCACGGTAAATGATGTGGTTGATCCCAAGACGAGGACAGTGCCTGTAATCTTTGAGGTTGGAAACAACGCGGGCAAGCTCAAAGTCGGCATGTTCGCCGAGGTGTCGCTCAAGACAGGGCATGCTGAAAATGCACTGACACTGCCTGAGGAGGCCTTCTTTGAGGATGAAGGGAGGTTTTTTGTGTTTCTCCAGAGACAAGGCGAAACATTTGAACGGCGAGAGGTGAAGACCGGCATACGCGGTAACGGTATTGTGCAGGTCCTCTCGGGCATCAAAGAAGATGAAAGGGTTGTTCTCAGGGGGGGCTATTATGTGAAGCTCGCCTCGCTTTCATCACGGATGCCTGATGCCCATGCAGGCCACGGGCACTAAAAGGAGACATCTATGCTCGACAAATTAACGAAAATATGTCTTGAAAACAAATTGATCATAATAGCGGTCTCACTTCTCCTTCTTATCATCGGCACTTATGTCGGTATGAAGATGAAGGTGGATGTGTTTCCTGATCTGACTGCGCCGACTGTTACGATCATGACCGATGCCCACGGCATGGCCCCGGAGGAGGTCGAGGCACTGGTCACCTATCCTATTGAGAGTGCCATCAACGGCGCAACCGGAGTCCGGCGGGTCCGGTCCCATTCGACCTTTGCCATCTCGACAGTTTATGTCGAGTTTGACTGGGGGACTGATATTTACCGTGCCCGTCAGGTGGTGAACGAGAAACTCCAACTCGTATCCGCGAGCCTTCCGAAGGACATTGTCCCTGTGCTCACCCCTATTTCATCAATCATGGGCGAGATTATGTACATCGGGCTGAAGAGTGAAAAACTTTCCCTCATGGAAGTAAAAGAAACAGCAGATTTTGTGGTGAGAAAGCGCCTTCTCTCTGTCCCTGGCGTTTCACAGGTAGTAAGCATTGGAGGGGAAGCGAAACAGTATCAGGTTCATATTGCCCCCCATAAGTTAAGCGCCTTTGGTGTTTCTCTAAATGAGGTGGTAGAGGCGGTCAAAAACGCGAATGAAAACTTTTCGGCGGGAGTTATGAAATCAGGGGGACAGGACTATCTTATCAGGGGCATTGGCAGGGTACGATCTGTTGCAGATATCGAGAACTCGACAGTGGCATCAAGAGATGGTATCCCTGTTCTCGTAAGAGATATTGCTGCGGTAAAGATAGGCCCTGCATTCAGGATCGGCGATTCCTCGATTGATGCGAAGCCTGCGGTGGTGCTTGCGATTCAGAAACATCCTGATGCAAACACTGTGGAGCTCACAAAACGGCTGGAAGGGGTCATTGAAGATATCAAAAAGACCCTGCCCGAAGGCATTGTTATAGACGCGGACATCTTCAAACAGGCGGATTTCATCGAGAGGTCCATCAATAATGTCAGAAAGGTTATGCTCGAAGGCGGTGTCCTTGTCATAGCAATCATCCTTCTCTTCCTCGGCAATCTCAGGGCGACGGTCATATCCGTGACTGCGATGCCGCTGTCGTTGATATTTGCGGTCTTTGTGATGAAGTATTTTGACATCACGATCAACACCATGACCCTTGGCGGCGTGGCTATCGCAATCGGTGTCATTGTGGATGATGCCATTATCTATGTCGAGAACGTCTTCCGGAGGCTGAATGAAAACCATCACAAACCCGAGGCGCTGCGCCATTCAGTAATGAAGGTAATCTACGATGCCTCTAAGGAGATCAGAGGGCCGATCATCAATGCAACACTGATCATCGTCGTTGTCTTTGTGCCGCTCTTTTTCCTTAGCGGTATTGAAGGGCGGCTGCTTAGGCCCCTCGGGATCTCCTATATTGTCTCAATCGGCGCTTCCCTTCTCGTTGCTCTGACGGTAACGCCGGCTATGTGTGCCTATCTTCTTCGCAAAGGAAAATTTCTCGAAAAAAGCGGCGACAGCCGCCTTATCCATTGGCTCAAGAGGGCTTATAAACCGATTCTTGATTTTTCGATACTGAGGCCGGGGGTGGTAATTACTGCAGCGGTTATCGGCTTTGCCGTCTCGCTCGTGCCGCTCTTCTTTTTCGGAAGATCTTTTTTGCCGTCTTTCAACGAGGGATCATTCACTGTTATGGTTGCCACAGCGCCTGGCACTTCCCTTGATAAGTCATCAGAAATCGGGATACTTGTCGAGCAGATACTTCTCAAACATCCGAATGTGGTAAAGACATCCCGAAAGACCGGAAGGGGGGAACTGGACGAGCATGGAAAACCTGCCAATGCCGCTGAAATAGAGGCAAGACTTGACATGAAGGGCAGGAAGCTCCACGATGTGCTCGTCGAGTTGCGAAGCTCCATGGCCGCTATCCCAGGTACAATTATTACCTTCGGCCAGCCCATCAGCCACAGAATTGACCATATGCTCTCAGGGACCACCGCCAATATAGCAGTGAAAGTCTTCGGTCCCGAACTCTTCAGGCTGAGGGCGATCGCCGAAGCTGTAAGGGCTGAAATGGGCGCGGTACAAGGGATCGCGGACCTTTCTGTGGAGCAGCAGGTAGACATCCCCCAGATAAGGATATCGCCGAAACGTTCCGAGCTCTCAAAGTACGGGATGTCTATTGTCCAGGTTGCCGAGGCTGCAGAAGTCGCCATGTCCGGGCATGTGGTGACCCGCACACTTGAGGGCGACAGGGGGTTTGATGTCCTCGTCAAGTTCGATGACAGTGCAAAGAAAGATATTGAGAGCATACGTTCGACGCTTATTGATACACCGTCAGGAGCAAAAGTCCCCCTTTCCGCCCTTGCGAACATCTCCTCTGCCAAGGGACCGAATAGCATCAGCAGGGAAAATGTTCAGAGGAAGATGGTAATACAGGCCAATGTCGCGGGAAGAGACCTGCGGAGCGTTTATGAAGACGTAAGGGGTAGGATAGAGAAGAACCTTAAACTTCCTTCCGGCTACTTCATCGAATACGGCGGCCAGTTCCAGAGCGAGGCAGAGGCATCGAGAATGATCAGCATTCTGAGTGCCTTGTCAATGCTCGCTATCTTCCTGATCCTCTATATGGAATTTGGATCGTTCAAGACAGCAGGTCTTGTTATGGTGAACCTGCCCCTTGCACTGATAGGAGGGCTCATCGTTATCCTTTTGACCGATAGGGTTATCAGTATCGCGTCTATCGTTGGGTTCATCACTCTCTTCGGCATCGCTACGAGAAACGGTATTCTTCTCGTCTCACACTATCGCCATCTAATACGGGAAGAAGGCAAAGCCTTGAGAGTAGCCGTATATCAGGGATCTATGGAGCGGCTCAGGCCTGTAATCATGACCGCCCTTGCGGCGGGTCTTGCGCTTGTTCCGTTTGCCTTTGCGGCGGATAAGCCCGGCAATGAGATCCTGTCGCCGCTGGCAGTCGTGATTCTGGGCGGCTTGCTCAGTTCGACGGCGTTGAACATGATCGTCATGCCAGCTCTTTATGTGAGGTTCGAAAAGAAGGAGGAAGAAAGATGAAAAACCTTCATTCCTGAAGGGGATAGACAAGTATGAGGTGTTTCTGAACAAGGGAGCAGATTATGTAAAACGGATACTTGGGGGCTTGATAGTTTTGACATTGAAATTGACTTGCTCTATTCATTCTGCTATCGTAATCACAGATAGCTGACACGGCGATGGAGTTCGCCGTTAACTCCGTTGGAAAAACGGGGTAACCCGTCCTGATCTTATCGGGACTGATGACTCCTACTCTCACATTTGTTGAGGGCAGGAGTTTTTTAGTTTATGGAGGCATATTGGCAATAAGCATTGCACTGATCATCCTTATCGGGCTGCTCTCAGACTATCTTTTCGGGAAGATAAAACTTCCTGGCCTTATCGGCATGCTTCTTACAGGAATGCTGATGGGGCCTTATGTATTCAATATGATAGACCCCGCTTTAATGACCTTGTCATCTGACTTCAGGATGATAGCCCTGATAATCATCCTTTTAAGGGCAGGGCTTGCTACAAAAAGAGACACGCTGAACAGGACAGGAAAGACAGTTGTATTAACAGGCATTGTGCCGGGACTTTTTGAAGGGCTGATGATAATGCTGATTGCGCCTTATTTTCTTAATATCGGATATCTTGAATCTGCGATTCTCGGGTTTATAATAGCTGCTGTCTCGCCTGCGGTCATAGTGCCGATGATGGTGAGCCTTATAGAAAGCAAAAAGGGGGACAGGAAAGGAATCCCGACTTTGCTCCTTGCATCCTCTTCTCTGGATAACGTATCCGCTGTTGTAATATTTTCAGGCTTAATAGGTATTTATGAGGGGAAGAGCCCGAATATCCCGATGAAGCTTGCAGAGATTCCTTTTTCAATAATATCGGGAATAATCCTCGGCATACTGATTGGTTTTCTTCTTTACAGGGTTTTTATGAGATACAAACCTCGCGCGACAAAGATGGGCATGATAGTTATAGGAGCCGCGATACTTCTTACATGGCTTGAAAATACCTTAAAGCCTTTTATCTTTGTCTCATCCCTTTCAGGTGTCATAGCAATAGGGTTTATACTCCTTGAAAAATCAGAGACAGTTGCGCATAAGGTATCGCAGAAACTCGGTAAGATATGGGTATTTGCGGAGATTCTGCTCTTTGTGCTCATAGGCGCGCAGGTAAATGTAAGCGTTGCAATTGATGCCGGGATTGCAGGCGCATTGATTATATTCTTCGGCTTAATTGCAAGGAGCATCGGCGTATATCTTTCCCTGATGCGAACGGAGCTTGATATCAAAGAAAAAATGTTCTGCATTGTTTCGTATATCCCCAAGGCAAGCGTTCAGGCAGCTATAGGCGCTGTGCCGCTTGCAATCGGTATGAAATCAGGAGAGACAATGCTTGCGATTGCAGTGCTCTCCATCCTCTTTACTGCGCCCCTCGGCATAATTGCAATGAATGCTGTCGGAGAAAAAGTTTTTCAAAGGTGATAAGTTCAATTAATGCCTGATAAAAAAATCATCGGTCTTCAGAGAAACGTCTTCTTTGCAGGGCTTGTGAGTTTCTTCATGGACTTCAGCTCCGAGATGATTTATCCGCTCGTTCCAATATTCTTAAGTTCTGTTCTTGGTGTAAATAAATCTGTCATAGGCCTCATAGAAGGAATTGCAGAAAGCACCGCAAGTCTTCTGAAAGTATTTTCAGGATGGTTTTCTGACAGAATCGGCAAGAGAAAAATCCTCCTTATTGTTGGTTATGGCATCTCAACATTGAGCAGGCCGATAATAGCGCTTTCAACACTCTGGGGACACGTCCTTGTATTCCGTTTCACTGACAGATTCGGGAAAGGCATAAGAGGCGCTCCAAGAGATGCGCTAATTGCTGAATCAACTCCGCATAAAGACCTCGGGCGCTCTTTCGGTTTCCACAGGGGCATGGATACACTTGGGGCGGTTATTGGCCCTGCAATGGCATTCGTCCTGCTTTCGCTTTTTACAGGCAATTACCGGCTTGTCTTCTGGTTTTCCATGATACCTGGGATAATCGCAGTGCTGATAATTGTTTTCTTTATCAAAGAGCAGAAGAGCAAAAGCGCAGAAATTCAAAAGTCTGATGCTCCCGAGCTTCTTGTCCCGGGCGAGTCGTCGAGGAGACCGGGCTTCCGCGCTAACTTTGACTGGCGCTTTAAGGCATTTGTGGCAATTGCAACGCTATTTGCAATAGGCAACTCAAGCGATGTGTTTCTTATTCTCAAGGCAACAGATACAGGCGTTAAAGAAACGCAGATACCAATAATCTATCTCTGCTTCAACCTTGTTTATGCCCTTACCGCAATTCCTGCCGGAATCTTGTCAGACAGGATTGGAAGAAAGAGAATAATACTTGCAGGCCTTATCCTTTTTGGATTTATATACTGGGGGTTTGCCTCTGTATCAGAGCAGAAATATATCTGGGGATTATTTCTTTTATACGGAGTTTTCATGGGATTTACAGAAGGGATTCAGAAGGCATATCTCGGAAGTATAATCCCGGATAAATTCAGGGCAACAGGCTACGGAATATTCAATACATTTACAGGCCTCGCAATATTTCCCGCAAGCGTTGTAGGAGGATGGCTCTGGGATAAATACGGCTCACATGCAACCTTTTATTACGGCGCAATCACGGCATTCCTTTCCGCATTTCTCTTTATCCTTTTTATCATCACTGCTAGAAGAAAAGGGCAGAAATGAGGTGTTTATTAGCGCGATTAGGAAAGGGACGGTGTGACTCTTTGCCGTTTATTTTATTTCATGAGCTATAGCGTCTATTTCAAAAGAAGCATTCGCATAACCCACTTCTACAATTTGTTGTAAATAGACTGGCAGAAAACTAGCAATTGATCCAATTTGTTCGTACTGGTAAACGTGGCGAAACTCGTGGGAGAGCAAACGAATAGAATCGTGGCCATGACATATAAAAACAGAGTAGCCTAATGTCAGCCCAACCATGCGAGGACCAAGCAGACCTGTTTGTAAGGCAGCAGCTCTAAGTTGTGGGTCTTCTGGAAGTGGAAGACGGTCAACCAACGCTAGTGCCGGTTGCATAACGCCTACAGTTCGTGCAATTGAGACTTCATTCTCATTTAATTGATTCCCAGATTGGGCAACCCCACTCGCACGTGCTTCTGCCCACATGATAGCGGATGGAAGCAGCATAGGGAGTGCTGTTCGCAAATCAATATTCATAGTTTGCTCCATGCCTAACATTCTCTTTTAAACTTCTTATAGCATGAGACCACAGCCTACCACTGGATTCCCATATTTATCAAGAAGTCTTGTGCAGGTTTATACCCAAGCCGCGCTGCTATTTGCATGTCATTAATCGCCTGCTGATAGTTTCCGAGTTTGTAATAAACAACTCCCTTATTGTAATACGCACTGTCATAGTCCGGCTTAAGTTCTATAGCCTTGGTAAAGTCCTTTATCGCCTGCTGATTGTTGCCTAAGTCGCCATAAGAAAGTCCCCGAAGACCATAAAGTCCTGCAAGAGCTGCAAGTCCTGCACTTGCAGAATCAGGATGGAGTTCTATTGCTTTGGCAATCTCTTTTATTGCGAGTTCTATCGTTTTGGTGTAATCCTTTATTGCCTTCTGGTAGTTGCCTAAGCGATCGAAAGCAAGTCCCCGAAACATATAAACCACGCTACCAAAATCTAGATTGAGGTCTATGGCTTTAGAGAAATCATTAATCGCCTGCTGAGAATTGCCTGAGTTTAAATAAGCAACGCCCCGCCTAAAGTACGCCTCTGCATCATCAGGCGATAGTTCAATGGCGTTGGTAAACGCTTCTAACGCTTCTTGTTCTCTCCCCGCCATACCTGCTTCGTATCCCTTATTAAACCACTCAATTGCAGTTAATCCCTGTATCGCCGCTTTGTATTCCTGCTGATTTTTTTTGCTTGGCTGTTTATTAGTAGCTTTAGCAAGCTCTTTGTTTAGCCTCTCCACCTCTTTGGTCAGTTCTTCAGCCTTTTTCCTCGTCTCCTCAAGTTCTTTTACCTTAAACTGGTCATCCATGATTTTCTTTAATAACTTAGCCGCTTCCTTCGGATCAGCCGAGACTTTAGCCTTGAGCCAGTAGGTCTTTCCATCCCATTTATCATCTATGATTTCAGCGCCTACAATTCCTGCGCTGTATGTTTTTACCTGCTCTTTTGTGAGCTTGAAGTCCTTAACCTCTGTCTCGCTTATCAGATATGTGCCGAGTTCTTCAAGAAGCAGTCTCTTTACCATCTCAAGCGAAATAGTCCTGCATGACGCCTTGCTGTCAAGCTCGCTCGCCTGATAGGTGTATTCTTTTACGAAGGTAACTTTTTCGGCAAAAGACAAAGATGCGAAAGATAGAAAGATGATGACAAGGGCCATGAATATCACGCCTATGCGGTGATTTAAAATCGTCATGTTACACCCCCTTGCTTCAGTTATAGCAAGATTATATCATTTCATAAAATAAAACAGATGTGAAAATTACCCAAGTTAGGAGGTTTATTACTACTTTTAAATAGCAGCCAGTTCAGGAAGATTGAACTCTATTTCTTCACCCTCTCAACTACCTCTTCCACTTTCACCTTAACTGTCTCTTTAGTTTTTCTATCTTTAATCTCAACAAAACCTTCTTTGAGATTTTTCTCTCCGAGGATTATTTGCGTTGGGATTCCGATTAAATCAGCGTCTTTAAATTTAACGCCTGCTCTTTCATCACGGTCATCAAGCAGGACTTCAAAGTCTTTTCCTCTCAAGTCGTTATAAAGCTTCTCTGCAACCCCTACTGTCTTTGAATCATTCATGTTCAGAGGCAGAATCTCAACGTCAAATGGCGCGATGCTCTTGGGCCAGACAATCCCATCCTTGTCATTGTTCTGCTCTATTGCTGCTGCTGCTATGCGCGCAGGCCCGATGCCGTAACTTCCCATGATAATCGGCTTTTCCTGTCCGTTTTCATCAAGAAAAAATGCCTTTAGCGGCACAGAGTATTTTGTTCCAAGCTTAAAGATGTTCCCTATCTCAATACATTTTTCTATTCGTAGTTTCGCCCCGCATTTATGACATGCGTCTCCTTCTTTTGCAAGGTGTATGTCATGCCACTCTGCCTTAAAATCCTTCTCTGGCTTAATCCCTTTTGCATGATAGTGCTGTTTGTTTGCGCCGCTGATATAAACCCCTTCCCGCAAACACGAATCAGCAATGATTCTTATCTTCTGGTTCATTGGGCCAATGAACCCTGCCTCAACACTGAGAATTTCCTTTACCTCTGTTTTTTGCGCAGGCCTGTGACTGCCGATAATCTTCGTAAGCTTTTTTTCATGAAGTTCCTGATCTCCTCGTACGAGCGCAAGCACAGGCGTTTTGTCCGTTATAACAAGTATGCTCTTTATGAAATATGCCGGACTGAGCTTAAGGAAATTTGAAACCTCTTGAACAGTTCGTTTTTCAGGTGTGTGGACCTCTTCAAATTCCCAGTCTTCACTTTTGATTTTTAGAGGGACTGATTGTGCAAGCTCAACATTGGCAGAATACCCGCACTTATCGCATAGCGCTACCTCATCCTCACCAGCAGGGCTTGGAGCCATAAACTCGTGTGAGACTGCTCCTCCCATCATGCCGGGGTCTGACTCAACCTGATGGAATTTCAAGCCGCACCTTTGGAATATTTTATGATATGCGCCTGCATGAAGCTGGTAACTTCTATCAAGGGACTCCTCGTCAGCGTCAAAGCTGTAACTGTCTTTCATGATGAATTCCCTTGTCCTTAGAACCCCGCTCTTGGGCCTTGCCTCATCCCTGAGTTTTGTCTGAATCTGATACCAAATCTGAGGCAAATCCCTGTATGAGCGAATCTCCCTTGATGCAAGCCATGTAATTATTTCCTCATGTGTCATGCCAAGGCACATGTCCCTGCCTGTCCTGTCTTTAAGCCTGAACATCTCATCTCCGATTGTATTCCATCTTCCGGTCTGCTGCCATACCTCAGCGGGATGAAGTACAGGCATTGATATCTCCTGAGCGCTGATTGACTCCATCTCCTCTTTCAGAATTGCATTTATCCTGTCAAGCGCTCTCCAGCCCAATGGAAGAAATATATACAGTCCGGCAGCAAGCTGCCTCACATAGCCTGCCCTAAGCATCAGTCTGTGGCTGACTGCATCTGCATCTGCAGGAACTTCTCTCAGTGTCGGGATGAACATTTTTGAAAAACGCATCTATTCCTCCAAATAATAAAGAAAGTTAGAAGTTACAAGTGAAAAGTTTTTAAAGTATTTTGTTCTTAACTCTCAACTTTCAACTTTTAATGATTGTTAGAGTAATGCATAAAAAAGGTTTAGTCAAGCTGTGTCAATTAACCTTTTATTGTAGAGGTGGTATGGTGTAAAATTAGGACATGGCAGCCAAATTAGGACAGATACTGATAGACTCGGGTGTAATCACAGAGGCGCAGTTGAACGAGGCATTAACAGTGCAGAAGAGGGGCGGCGGAAGGCTCGGGACGAATCTCGTGAAATTAGGGCATATAACCGAGGAC
>JAPLLK010000040.1 GCA_026387575.1 Nitrospirota bacterium
GGACTAATAAACACCCACACACATGCAGCAATGGTTTATTTCAGGGGCATGGCAGATGACCTGCCTTTAAAGGAATGGCTTGAAGAACATATCTGGCCTGCCGAGAATAAGTGGCTCAGCCCTGAATTTGTATCCGACGCAACAGAGCTTGCCTGCCTTGAGATGCTTAAGGCAGGGATTACAACATACAATGATATGTATTTCTTTGAAGATGCAGCAAGCACGGCTGCGAAAAAAATCGGCATGAGGGCTGTTCTTGGCGCAGGAATAGTTGACTTCCCCACAGTCGCAGGCAATTCAGCAGACGAATATTTAACCAAGGCGGAAAGATTCATAAAGGAATGGCAAGGCGATGATTTGATTGTCCCGTGCATTGCGCCTCATTCAGCTTACGCATGCAGTCCTGAGACTCTCAACAAAGTAAAGGAACTTTCTGATAAATACAATGTCATGATTCACACGCATCTTTCAGAGACAAAGTGGGAGGTTGAAGAGATAAAGGGCAAGTACGGATTAACCCCTGTTGAGCATCTAAAAAAAATCGGCCTTCTTGATGAGAACATTATTGCAGCCCACTGCGTCTGGGTTGATGAGAAAGATATAGAGGCTATTGCAAAACACAAAGTCGGAGTCTCTCACTGCATAGAGAGCAATCTTAAATTGAGTTCGGGCATTGCGCCTGTGCCTGAAATGCTTAAGGCAGGCGTAAAGGTAAGCCTCGGAACAGACGGCGCCGCAAGCAATAATGACCTTAATATCCTGAGCGAGATGTCAACTGCCGCGAAAGTGCATAAGGCGGTCTCCAATGACCCTACTGTTCTGGATGCAAAAAAAGCTTTACTCATGGCGACAAAATGGGGCGCTGATGCTCTTGGGCTCAGAGGCATTACAGGCAGCCTTGAAAAAGGCAAGGCAGCAGACATAGCGATAATAAATCTGAATAAGCCTCATCTTACGCCTCTTTATGATATTTATTCACACATAGTATATTCAGCGCGGCCATCCGATATAGAAACAGTATTTGTCAACGGCAAACTTGTTGTTGATAAAGGCAGGCTCTGTACTGCTGATGAAGAGGAAATTTTGTCTAAAGCCAGACAATGGCGGGGGAAGATAAGATAACCTTACATCTCTCTTCTTCCCTCAAGCGCCTTACTTAAAGTCACCTCGTCGGCAAATTCAATATCGCTTCCTATGGGAAGGCCGTATGCAATGCGCGTAACTTTTACATTAAAGGGCTTCAGGGTATCTTTTATGTACTGGGCTGTCATCTCTCCTTTTGTATTCGGATTCGTCGCAAGGATTACCTCTGCTACGCTGTCCCCTCTCACCCTTTCCACAAGCTCAGCTATCTTTAGTCTGTCCGGCATCATCCCGTCTATAGGCGAGATTGAACCGAGAAGAACATGATAAAGGCCGTTAAATGTTTTTGCCCTTTCAACGACAAGAATATTGCTCGGCTCCTCCACAATGCATATCTTTGTTCTGTCCCTTGACTCATCCCTGCATATACTGCACACCTCTGTGTCCGTAATGTTAAAGCACCTGATGCAGAACCTTGCCTTCTCCTTAACATCATTAATAGCTTTGGCTATGTCTTTTGCGCTTTCTTCAGACAGCGTAAGTATGAAAAAGGCAAGCCTCTGGGCGGTCTTTCGTCCTATACCCGGGAGTTTTGTAAATTCGCTTATGAGGTTTTCTATTATTCCCTGCGCCATAATCACCAAGCCTATTTAGAATATCGTTTACAATCTTTCGTTGTCAATAGAAGTCGGGGCTATATTTGCAGCGATTGTATTACTTAAGTCGAAAATGTATTTGAGAGAACATTCGCTAGGTGTATGCCTGCCATAGAAATAAATGTTAGCATTTTCAGAAAAAACAGCGGCGCAGTTATTTTGCTTTAACTACAAGCACGGCGCATTCGGCAGTGCCGATAACCCGTTCTGTCACGCTTCCCATGAGAAGCCTTGCAAGCGCTGTCCGTCCGTGAGTGCCGGTTACAATTGTGTCTGCATTTTTGTTTTTTGCAGTATTCACGACAACCTCAAATGGCCTTCCTTCAGCTATTAGTGCATCAACCTTAACGCCCTCTTTTTCTGCAAGCTCTTTAATTTTTTTAATATTCTCTTCTGCGCACTTTTTATCCACATCCGAATGGATAACAGACAGGGCAATAAGTGAACTCCCGCAGCGCTTTGCAATGCTGATTGCTTCAGAGGCCGCTATGTCGCTGTATTTAGACCCATCGGTAGCCATAAGAATATTCTTAAACTCAAGCCTTGCAGCCCTCGGAACAACTAAAACATTGCAATGAGCATGACCTATAGTCTTTGCTGTCTCGCTTCCCATCATAAGCCGTTTCAGCCCTCTTCTTCCGCGCCTTCCCATGACTATCATGTCTGCCTTATTTTTCTCTGCCTCTTCAACTATATACCTGTAAGGCTCTTCTCCCTGATGTGCGATTATCTCGCACTCAACACCTTCTTTCAATGCCCGTGCCTTTACTGATTCAAGGTATTCCCTTGCCTCTTTTTCTGCTTTTTCAATGAGCTGAGGAGCTATTGTCTCATACTCAGGATTTGTCTCTATTACAGAGACAGCAACCAATTTGCTTGAGCATGTCTTTGCAAGGCTTATCGCTTCTCTTACAGCGCCTTCGCTGAATTCAGAGCCGTCTGTCGGTAAAACCAATCTTTCAAGTTTTGCTGTGGGACATATCTGTGCCATATTAATGCCCTCCTGCCTTTAAGATGCCGCTTGCTGCAAGGAGCAAGACAGCCACTTCAAGCACTGCGATTACAACATAGGAAGTGTCTTTTTTCCTAATGAGTATAGGAAGTATAGCGAGATAACATAAAATGCTGAGGCCTCCAAGCATCGCTATTCCCACAAAGTTGAGATAATCGCCTTTGCCGACCAGGGACGTCCAACCCCAGCCGGTCGGTATATTGAAAACCTCATTTAATTCGTGGGCTCTCATGCCCCAGTATGGCACATTTGAACCCTGGGGGATTTCCGAAAGTTTTTCGATCGGCACATAACTTGGCAGCGCTCCCGATATGTAGACGATAAAAGTAACTACGAGCAGGGCAAGCCCTATCCACATCCCAATATTTAAAACGCCTGCATATGCAAGCTGCTCTTCTGATGCTTTTTTTCTATCTTCTGTCATAATCTTATCCTCCTATTTCCAGATCTCAAGGCCCTTTAGAAGCGCCCTGAGCCCGGCAAAAAACAACAGGCCGATAACCATCGATTTAATGGCCTTGGGTTTTGACTTTACAAGTATCTTAACGCCTACAATCGAGCCAAGCATTATGCCGACAATCGAAGGCACAACAATCATGGGCAATACCGCGCCCTGATTGAGATAAACCCATGCTGCTGAAGTGTCTGTTATAGAAAGAAGAAATTTGCTTGTTGCAACAGATATTTTAAGAGGGGCTCCCATCAATAAGTTTAAAACAGGGACATTGGCCCAACCGGCGCCAAGTCCGAACATGCCGGCCATTACACCGATGACTATAAATAAAGCCAACCCCTGAGGAGTTCTATGAACCTGCCACTCAATGTCTTTTCCCAAAGATTCTTCTCTATATATCCCCATAATATGAAGGCTTTGTGACAGATTGTCAGGTTTCGGCACTTTCGGGAAGTCGGATTTCTTGGCTGTGCCCATTATCAACACAATGAAAAGGATAGTTGCACCAAGAAGGATGTTGACTACGTTTGGTTTGAGAGCAAGGCCAATCATCGCGCCAACGATAGCTGCTGATGATGCAATAAGCGCAACAGGAAGCGCCAGCCGAAGGCTGGCAAGATTTCTCTTCAGCAGTCCCGGCCCTGCCGCGAGCGCGCCTGCAAGGGCTACCAGAAGGCCGGCGCCTCTTACGAAATCAATATTAAAAGGAAAAAATCCGCCTACAATCGGCACAAATAAAACTCCTCCCCCGACACCGCCGAGAACGGCAAGAATGCCGAGGATAAATGTTACGACAAATAATACGAGCGGCCAGACCCACCACGGAGTGGTTGATGCTGAAGCGGTTTCCTTTGCAACATCCTGAGTTTCTGACGCAAAGGCAGATATACTGATGAATAGAACCATTATTGAAAGAACAACAATCAAAATCCTTAAAACTTTCCTTGAATGAATCAATTCATTCCCTCCTTGCCCAGCCAATATTGTTTAATTTAGCAATGACGTGTTTAATTATTGAAACGGTTTATATATTAACCCCATGACCTTTAGAGGGTCAAGAGAAAGCGGATATTAAATTTTTATGAAGGTATAAGAATAAAATTGCTTCATGTTTTATCTGTCCTTTTCTCCCACCATTTGTAATGCATTTCTCCGAAAAATATTGCCGCAATTGCAAGGACAACCCCTGCAATGACATCCACAACATAGTGATACCGGCAGTAGACGGTGGAGAATAACAGAAGGATTACAACCGGCAAATAAATCCAGAAGAGAGTTCTCTTATAATTGTATGCAAGGTATAGCACTGTCAGCGCAACGCCTGTATGCCCGCTCGGGAACGCATCACGCTTTATGCCTTCAAGCCTGTTCAACAGATTCTGCATCGGCTCTGCCATTAAAAAACCTTCAAGCTTCTGTGTCTGTAGATGGTCAAGCTCAAATCTCGGGCCAAGCGCAGGCCAGATTATATAACCAAGATATGAGAGGTAAAAACAGAACAGGATTAGAAACAGCGATCTGTCAAACTCTTTTCTCTGATTATTCCTTAGCAGTGTTACGCCGAGAACCACAGGAAGAAAATAATATGTAGAATACGCTGCCTGTAGAATGTCTGTAAGAAACGGGTTCATTACCGCCTCAAGCATGACAGTCGGATGATTCCCGAAAATCATGTAATCAAGCCTTACAAGCAGTGGGTCTATGTCTTTTGGATTCACGTAATGGACAACCCATTCAAGGCTGTCAAAGAGTATGATGACGCATATTATCGGAAATACAAGGTCATAAGTTATTCTCAGAAATCTGTTTCTATCCCTGAATCTTATAATTATGAATTGAGAGATAAGCAGCGCAGTATATGTTGAGATTAAGAGCAGCCTCTTTGGAATAGCAGAGTTAAATGCAATCGTGAGCAGCAGTAAAATGATCACGAATACTGCTGTCACAGTATCAGCAGGCCTTAAATTAAATAGTCTTTTCATAGCTTACTCATTGCCCTCATTTTTGCCTTTTCTTTTTTAGAAAGCCTTCTGGGGCTTCCTTTTTTAGGAAGTTCATATACATCTTCGTCAATCAGGTCAAATTCGCCTATCTCAATCTTTAAGGGCTTCCCAAGGATATCCGAAAACTCCTCCGATGAGACAACAACAGAGCCATTTGCCCATGCATGGCCTGCAATCTCCCTGTCAGAAGTTATAACAATCCACTGTTTTTTTTCAGATGATATGATTCTCTTGATAACAGCATCTGCCTTTTCTCCAAGCCTTGAATAGATAACTTTGATTCCTCCTGTTACTGAATGGGACTCATCACCGCTTCCGCTTTTCCATCCATCAAATACAACAGTGATTTCATGCCTCTTTATTTTTTTGTATTCAGCAAGCCTATCCACAAGCCTCTGCCTCTGAATTTCAAGGCCTTTGTGGTGTATGCCGATGAGATTGTATCCGTCTATTATTATTGAAGCTATCACACACCTCCGTTCCAAGATATTATACAGAAAATTCTATGATTCCAATTGGAGGACAGGACTGGCTTAAGCGATATTAGAGATTTCCGCTCTTTTTCTATATTAATCTCTCGGGATTTAATCTTCTCTTGGAAAGAATTTTTCCGCTTGACTTTTTTAATACACTATTATACACTTTGTATTAATATGAAGGCGCAACTAAGTTATAAACAGGCAGACGCAGTTCGCTATATCCGAAACCAACTTATGCATAAGGGCAAAACTCCCTCTGTGCGTGAGCTGATGACAGCGCTTGAATATAAATCCCCTCGCTCGGCTGCTTTAATTATTGAGGAATTAATCCAGAAAGGTATTTTGAGAAAGCGCTCAAATGGGGATTTGCAGTTAATTAAAGATATTGACGCAGATTCAGTTCACGCCCGCACAGTCGATATTCCCCTGGTTGGTATGGTAACCTGTGGAGTGCCTATTTTAGCTCAAGAAAATATTGAGGGATATATTCCTGTATCTGTTTCCCTTGCAAAGCCCGGGTTTAAATACTTCTTGCTTAGGGCTAAAGGCGATTCTATGAATAAAGCTGGAATTAATGATGGAGATTTAATACTTGTACGCCAGCAGTCAACTGCGCAAAATGGCGATGTAGTTGTAGCGCTGATTGATGATAAGGCGACCGTGAAAGAGTTTCAACGTAGTAAAGATTGTATTGTTTTAATGCCAAGGTCAAATAAGAAAAAGCATAAGCCGATTATCTTGACTGATAATTTTCAGGTTCAAGGAGTGGCTGTAACAATAATTCCAAATTTGGAGGATAACTATGGCAAAGAATGCTCCGTATGGAGACAATCACAGGCAAGGAGCGGTGAAGGATCGGTCTCAGGTATATAATCCCCATAATGACCGCTTTACTAAAAGAGATGCTGAGACAGGAAAATTTATTGACCAGAAGGCGGATAAAGAGCCGTTTAAAGGAGTGAGGAAGGAGAAATAAGTTACAAAAACGCGGGATAATATAAAGGAGGTCTTTAACTATGGCAACTCTTGAACAAGAACAAAATGAGAAAAATGCTTTATTGTCGCATCTTGCTGCTTTAGATGAAATAAAACCACAGGATATTATCCGAACTGATGAGCTTGGCAGAGAGTTAAGTTTTGAGATAGGTCTGCCTATTTTTGAGCGCGTACTTAAATTATTTCATGCGTTATACACAAGCAATCTTGATAATGTGCCTTACAATACATTAAATGCACTTAAAAATCAGGCTAAAGATGCTTTAGATGAGTTCAACAAAGTCAAAACATTTTCCCCTCGTCAACAGAGTCAAAACCCTATTGGCATTAGAGATAACCTCGTAAATAGCTTGCGAGACAGATATGATACCTACTTTCAGATAATCTCGCCTGTAATTGCATACTCTATACGGAAAGGCACAGATTTTGAAGCACTCGAAAAGAAAGCGCAAGAAACTGTCAATTCTATCGAGAGTTTAAAAAATGAATATCTTTCAAAACAGGGTCAAATTACCTCTGAAATGGAATCAGTACTTCAAAAGGTAAGACAGGCAGCCGCCGAAGTTGGCGTTGCTCAACATGCAACACACTTTAAAGATGAGGCCATTGACCACAATGAAAAATCTGAAAAGTGGCTTTATGCAACTGTTGCGATTGCCACACTTACCATTGTTTGGGGATTCTTAGCTATTTTTGTAATTAAAGTGCCAGATAACGCATCAAGCGCGCAAGTGTTGCAATTTACCATTGGAAAACTCATTGTACTGTCAGCTCTGTATTATTCCCTTGTTTGGTCAGCAAAAAACTACTATGCACATCGTCACAATTATGTCATAAACAAGCATCGTCAAAATTGTTTAAATACCTTTGAAACTTTTGTAAAAGCGGCAGGCAATGACGCAGAAACAAAAAATGCAGTATTGTTACAGGCAACACAATCAATTTTTTCTTCACAATCAAGTGGCTATGTTCATAAAGACTCTGAATCCGAATCACCCAATAAATTTATTGAAATTATGCGCAGCGTAAAAGTACCAGGACAAAAAACTTAAAAGGCGAATTTTGTGTTTTCCAAAACCACCATAATCATCGGCGAGATTGTAATAATTAACAAAAGGATACAAGATGGCATCTATTAATGGAGATTGGTTTCATTCAAGAAGCAGTTCGAATCTTGAAGAATTATTGACGGTCAGGACATTAGTTCTTGAAAGTCATAAACCTGAATATATCGGTTTTGGCTGGTCTGGCGGTAGGAGCGGAAACCAAAAAATGTATAAATTTGCAGCAGCAGCCGATATTCAGCCATCCACAATGCAAACTAAAATTCGTACAATGATTCGTTACGGCTTTATTAGGGATGGTAATCAGTGCCCCCTTGTCTGGACAAGAATGGGTAGTCTTTGGAATGACCTTTACACAGTTGGTAATTACGGTGCAGCCCAAAAAGTTTATGAATTAACTCTAACAATTTCCCTTGCGATTTATGTTTTCAATAATACACAGGTTCAATACAGCATAAATCCAGCAAATGGTGAAATGCCTTTGAAACTTTTATTGAATATTCTTGATAATCAAAATTCTATTTCTCTTAGAGAATTTGAAGCATTAGTTGACGGCAATACTCAAAGAGTAGGAGAAAATGCTTCATACTGGAAAAGAGATCTTATAAATTCAGGGCTTTTTCAAGAGATGCGAGACAGATTATTTTATACAGGTAAGTATCCAGATTTTATTCGGGAAATTAAGAGTTTCGAGCCAAGTCCATTTTTAACCGATGCAGACTGGCAATCAATAAGAGAAAATCCATTAATTGAAATCTCACAATTCAAAAACTCAATTCGTTCAATATTTGAAGCAATAACACAAGAACAAAACATTGAGGAACAAATTACCGATGAAATTTTCACAGCGCCATTGGTTGATGCCGTTGCAGAACAGGAAGAAATTCAAATACCAGAGATTGACATTTTAAGCAGTGATTTGAGGTTTTCACAAAGCACGCAAAGGATCAGGAATGCGGCATGGGCTATAAGAATAAAAAAGAAATATAATTACATATGTGCTGTCCCGAAGTGTGATGTTGTAGGACAAATTTTTGTTGAAGCTGCGCACATTAAGCCCGATAATGCGCCAGATAACAATATTCCACATAGGGCACACATCTTAAACGGACTATGTTTATGCAGGCATTGTCATATCGCTTTTGACAAAGGTTATTTCTCACTTACTGATGCTCATAAAATCATTACATCAACAAGATTTAATGATATACCAAACCAGAATCTCAAAACTGCCATAATTTCAAGTGCAAACATTCAAATCAAGAATAGAATGGATAAGAGGTTGCCATTAGTTGAATTTATTCAATATCACAGGAGTAACAGATTTAAAGGTTAAGACATAAATGGAACATACTGGCTTAACATATAACGTATTATTTGATGAATTTGAAGTGGCTGACATAGTTGCTGAACCAACATTAAATTACAACCTTTTTGAGATAAAATTAAAAGATTCGCAAGCAGAGCAGATAAAAATATTTAATAAAATTGAACAGGCTCTTCCGTTTTATAATGGCGAGTCGTTCAGAAATCAAGTACATTTTCAATTTGCTTACCAAACACCAATCCAGAGATGGTTTCCTTATCGCGAAGGTTACTCCATAAAACTTGTAAATGCTTTTATCAAAGAGTTAAAAATCAAAGGAAATATTTTTGATCCATTCTCTGGCAGTGGAACTACCCTTCTGGCTTCACGCATGGCTGATTTAAATTCATTTGGAATTGATGTAAATCCTATTTCTGTCTTAGTTGCTAACGTTGAAAATGAACAATACACGCCAGAGGATATCATTCAAATTGAAGAAGAATCAAAAAAGCTGACGGACATTGAAAAATCTAAGGAGATTTTTCAGACCTCTTTCGATTTGGCTAATAAAGTATTTAATCAAGAAATTTTACAGGCGCTTCTTCAATTTAAACAACATATAAAAGCTATTCAGTATGAAAAAACTAAAGCGGTGCTCTTTGTTGCATGGCTTTCAATAATTGAAAATGTTTCAAACATTAAGAAAGAAGGCAACGGAATCAAATACAAAAATCGCAAGAGAACTCCTAATGGTTATATAAACATTGAAAAAGAAAAGTGGGAAAATGAAAAATTTCCTGATAATAAATTTAGCTTTGTGAAAACAAAACTCTCTAATCGTATTGAAATGATTTTATCTGACTTAAAATTTAATTACGGTAAATGTGATAAAAAACCAAACATCTATGAGGGCAGTTGCTTAGACTTTGAAAAGTTCTTTTCAGATGAACTTGAATTAACTTTCTTTTCACCTCCTTACTGTAACTGCTTTGACTATTTTGAAATACATAAAATTGAACTCTGGCTTGGAGAGCTTGTTTCTGAAAAAGAAGAATTCAGAAAGTTGCGAAACACTGGTTTTCGTTCAAATACGAATTCGTTAAATCATAAGCCAATAATTTATAAAAATGAATATCTTGAAAATCTTATAAGTTTTTTTGAACCGCAAAAACTTTGGAATAATAATATTCCGAATGTTGTAAGAGGTTATTTTGATGACATGTACACTCTCTTAAATAAACTCTACCAACAAACAACTAAAAATGGTTACATAGGAATTGTTGTTGGCAATTCTGCTTATTCAAGTGTAATTATTCCAACAGATAGTTTAATTGCTGAAATTGCAAGAGAAATAGGTTTTAAAGTGAAAAGCATCTTTGTAACAAGACATTTAACTACAAGCTCTCAACAGAAACAGGACTTGGATTATCTGAAAAACTATTTAAGAGAGAGTATTGTATTACTTGAAAGATGATTAGAATGCATGATTACCTTTTTGTAAAAGAAGTCATACCGGCTGAAATTAAGCAAGACTCAATTTTGAATATACTCACAAATAATGTAACTGCCTATACACACGGTTTTCATAAATATCCGGCTAAATTCATTCCACATATCCCCAAATGGGCAATCAATAAGTATTTAGCAGGGCAAAAAAGCAAGACCATTTTAGACCCATTTTGTGGTTCAGGAACAACTTTAGCAGAAGGAATTTTAGCAGGACATAATGTAATTGGCATTGACATAGATCCTTTATCATGTCTAATCGCGAAAGTCAAAACCACGAATGTTAATGCTTCAGAGCTAAACAAAGTTTCAGACTGGCTTGTGAAAGGAATTAAAAAGGAAAAAAGAGGAGAGTTTAACCCAGAATGCGAAACGATTGGACATTGGTTTCCCAAGGAAACAATAAACAAGCTTTCAATAATACGGAGTCTCATTAATCAGATACCTGAAAGATTTGGCGATAATAAAAGCATTAAAGATATTCAGCATCTTTTAATTGTATGTTTTTCATCTATAATACGGCGAGTTTCTTATGCAGACAATGAGTCGCAAAAAACTTATGTTTCACATACTCACATTAAAACTCCTGAAGAACCTTTGAGTCTTTTTCTTTCGCAACTTGATTTATTTAAGGAGCGAATTTCTAAGTTTTCTGAAAACATTCCTAAACTCAGAAATCGGATTATTTGTTCATCAAGTACAGAATCCTTAAAAATAAAACTAAAAGGACTAAACATAGATTTAGCAATCACTTCACCACCCTATATCAAAGCTATAGATTATATTTACAATCAGATGGTTGAATTATTTTGGATTGGAGATTTATTTGGCATACAAACACAGTCAAAACAGAATGAAAAGAAAAAAGAATACATTGGGACAAAACATTTTCACAAAAAAGAGTTTGTAGAATATACACCGTTTGAAACAACTATAGGAATCAAAAAACTGGATGATAAGATTCAAAAGGTATTTAAAACAGACAAGAAAAACGGGCATAAACATGCCTACATTACATTCAAATATTTTGTGGGCATGGAAAATCACTTTGCAGAAATATCAAAATGCTTAGACAAAGGCCGGCATTATATAATGGTAGTCGGCGACAGTTCAGTAAGCAACATTCCCTTTAATACTGCTGACTTCTTGACTAAAATTGCAGGACGAAATGGTTTTAGAATAACCAACAAGTGGGGCTACAAAATCAAAAATCGTTATATGAGATTTGATAGAAATGGACGCGGTGGGCTAATTGATATTGATTGGGTTTTAGATTTTGTTAGAACATAAATTTTGAAAAGGATAGCAGGTAGGTATCGGGGAGGATGGCCGGGGACACTTCCCGTATTCCTAAAATACAGGCGTAAAATACAAATCAAGATATTAAAAGGTTAGCCTCCTTAAAAGAGGGTTAACTTTCTCACAAACATATCGCCTTGTCCTTCAGGTTCTCCTACCCGCCCGATAAGGTATAATAAATCATGTTTAAAGACCGTGATTATGACGTAATTGTTATCGGTGCAGGACACGCAGGATGCGAAGCAGCGCTTGCTTCCTCGCGAATGGGTTTTTCCACATGCCTTTTCACCATTAACCTTGATACAATCGCGCAAATGCCGTGCAACCCTGCGATAGGAGGATTAGCAAAGGGGCATCTCGTCAGAGAGATAGACGCACTCGGCGGGGAAATGGCAAAGATAACTGACAGCGCAGGAATTCAGTTCAGGATACTGAACAAGTCAAAGGGTCCTGCTGTGTGGTCCTTGAGGGTTCAGGCAGACAGGGTCTTGTATAAACTTGCAATAAGAAAGGCTCTTGAGTCTCAAAAAAATCTTGATATAAAGCAGGCTTTCGTAGATGAAATTGCCGCGGAAGATGGAGAAGTAAAAGGCATTCTTACGTCATTGGGGATATTCTACGGAGCTAAGGCTGTTATAGTGACAACAGGGACATTTCTCAAGGGATTAATCCACATAGGTTTTGAGAACTTCTCTGCGGGCAGGGCAGGAGAATTCCCTTCCATCGGCTTATCTGAATCATTAAAAAAACTCGGCCTTGAGATGGGACGGCTTAAGACAGGAACGCCTCCGAGGCTTGACGCAAGGACAATAGATTTCTCAAAGACAGAGCCTCAATACGGGGATGACCCTCCTGTTCCGTTCTCACATAGCACAGAGAAGATAACGAATCCACAGCTTCCCTGTTTCATAACATATACGAATTCTGAAACTCATTCAGTAATCCGCGAGAACTTAGACCGTTCACCTCTTTACAGCGGAAAGATACAGGGAATCGGGCCGAGATACTGCCCATCAATTGAGGACAAGGTCGTAAGGTTTTCTGAAAAGCCGAGGCATCAGGTATTTCTTGAACCTGAAGGACTTGAGACAAAAGAATATTATGCAAATGGAATTTCGACAAGCCTTCCTTATGATGTGCAGGTAAAACTTGTGCGGACAATCCCCGGGCTAGAAGCAGCCGAGATAATGAGGCCGGGCTATGCCATTGAATATGACTTTGTTTATCCTACACAGCTAAAACACAACCTTGAAACAAAGCACATTGACGGGCTTTTCCTTGCAGGACAGATTAACGGAACATCAGGGTACGAAGAGGCAGCAGCGCAGGGGTTAATGGCAGGGATTAATTCATCGCTGAAAATTCAGGGAAAAGAGCCTTTAATACTTGAAAGGCATGAGGCTTATATCGGTGTTTTGATTGACGACCTTATAACAAAAGGGGCATTCGAGCCTTACAGGATGTTTACCTCACGCGCAGAATACAGGCTGCTTCTGAGGCATGATAATGCTGATTTGAGGCTTATGGAAAAGGGGTTTAAAGCTGGGCTTATCAGTGACAGCGATTTCAAAAGATTTGAAGAAAAAAAGCGACTTATCTCAGAAGAAATTGAAAGGCTTAAGAAAACAAGGCTTAACCCATCGCTGGTTAATGAGACTCTTACAGCGATTAATGCCTCTCCTGTATCAGAAAACATCAGCCTTGAGCAGCTTCTAAAAAGGCCTGAGATTGTATATAATCTTATCAGAACGCTCTCCCCGCCTGAAAAGACTTTGGCGCCTGACATAGAAAATCAGGTTGAGATACAGGTAAAGTACAAGGGATATATCCTCAAACAGATAGAAATGGCAGAAAAACTTAAAAAGATGGAGGGGAAAAAAATACCTGATAATTTTGACTATACTTCTGTAAACGGACTTTCAACAGAAGTTCTTGAAAAACTTCAGAAGATAATGCCGGCAAACATAGGACAGGCAAGCAGAATTCCGGGAATTACTCCGGCAGCGTTATCACTTCTGCTGATAAGCATAGAGAAAAGAAGAAGACAAAGAGAGCTTAAATCTTAAAATTTATGAAGATGGAAAGAAAAATAAAGAACCCTGCAGCTTGCTACAGGGTTCTTTATTCATTACAGGAGAAAAAGGCGGCTCTGAACAGTAACCTCCCTTGACTAAAGAACCCGCTTAAAGCTTAAATAAGAGTATGAAGAAAATAAAGACAGCGCTTATTCTTATACCCCTAATATCCGTATTATCGTGTTCTGGCAAGCCCGCGACAAAGCCCGTAGAAGTATTTGACGGCCAGAAGACATTCGCAAAGGCAAATGAACTGATGGACAAAGGGGAGTACGAAGAGGCAAGGACAGCGCTCCTTGAGATTAAAAACAGAGACCTGACAAAAAAGTACGCTCCGCTGGCGCAGCTCAGGATTGCTGATTCGTATACAAAAGAAGTAGAGCCTGACCGTGCTGCTGAAGAATACAGAAAATTTCTGGATATTTACCCTGAGCATAAATACGCATCTTATGCCCAGTTCCAAATCGCAATGATTTATTTTAATCAGATAGAGGGGGCTGACCGCGGATACGGAGGAGCATCAAAGGCGCTTGAAGAATTTGAAAGACTAAAGAGAATGTTTCCGAGAAATCCTTACAGGGACATCATAGATGTAAGGATTGAAAAATGCAAAAATACGATAGCGGAGCACGAACTTATAGTCGGGACATTTTATTACAAGAAAGATTCTTACAGCGCCGCAATTAAAAGATTTCAGGGAGTACTGCAGAAATTTCCGGAATTTAAAAAAGAGGCCGGTGTCCTTTATCATCTGGCAATGTCTCATAAAAAACTCGGGGAAAAAGACAAGGCAGAAGAATATTTTAAACTCCTCATAGAAAAGCATCCTAAAGATAGCCTTATCCCGCAGGCAAAGAAAGAACTGTTATCCATTAAAAAGTGACTACTGAAACTTCCTATTATCCCATTCTTTTAAATCTGAAGGGCAAAAAGTGCATAGTTGTCGGCGGGGGCAAGGTAGCGGAAAGGAAGGCGCTGCCGCTGCTCAGGGCTGGGGCAGAGGTAACAATAATAAGCCCTGAATGCACAGCAAGACTCAAGAAAGAGAATCTGCGAGGACACATACAATATGTACCCCGCAGATACAAAAAGGGCGACCTGGAAAATGCATTCCTCGTCATAGCTGCTACAGACTCTAACGAAACAAACAGAAAAATCTCAGAGGATGCCACCTGTCTTGTAAATATTGTTGATATGCCTTTGCTCTGTAATTTTATAGTGCCGTCTGTAGTAAGGCAAGGCCTGTTAACGATTGCTGTCTCAACATCAGGCATAAGCCCTTCCCTTGCAAGAACTATCAGAAAAGAGCTTGAAGGACTCTATGGGCGTGAATTCTCAAAGCATTTGAACCATATTAAACAAATGCGCGCAAAAGCGCTTAGAGAGATTAAGGACAAAAAGAAGCGGAAGAGATTTCTGAAAGATCTGGCAGCAGAAGCATGGGATAAGCTGCGCTCACCCGAAAAATGCATTAGCATGAACATGGATGACTGAAAAGTATTTTGTCCCGACAAAAGTCGGGATTGAAATCAAAAGACTTTGAAGGCATTCATGTCCATACACACAAAAATTAACTGCATTTTTCGAATTCATGATTCTTACCCTGCAATGAGTATTAGTTTCACGGACGGCTTATAAATTCCCTGAGCCATTTGTTTCTTGAAGGGTGTCTCAGTTTCCGGATTGCACCTACCTCTATCTGTCTTATCCTCTCCCGCGTAACTTCAAATTCTTTCCCTACTTCTTCGAGCGTTTGAGGCGCTGTGTCGTCTCCTATACCAAACCTTTTCCTTAAAATTTTCTGTTCCTTTTCATTGAGAGTGCAGAGAATCGAGGGGAGACAGCGCAGCCTTGTCCTCAATAAAATCACTGAGATAGCTGTCTTCATCATCTCCTATTGGGGTTTCAAGCGATACAGGTTCTCTTGCCACCTTTAATATACCCCTGACTTTTTCCGCCGGCAACTCCACCTTATAAGCAATTTCCTCTGGTACAGGCTCTCTTCCAAGTTCCTGTACCAGCTCTCTGGTTATCTTTGTTATGCGGTTTATAGTCTCAACCATATGAACGGGGATTCTTATTGTCCGTGACTGGTCTGCAATCGCCCTCGTAACCGCCTGCCTTATCCACCATGTCGCATAAGTGCTGAATTTGTACCCTCTCTGGTATTCAAACTTATCACACGACCTCATTAAGCCTATATTACCCTCCTGTATCAGGTCAGAAAAACTCAACCCTTTACCCATGTATTTTTTTGCTATGCTGATAACAAGCCTCAGGTTCGCTTCTATAAGCGCTTTCTTCGCCTCACTAATTTGCTGCTCCCCTTCCATTAGAAGCTTCAGCGTCTTTTTTGTTTCTTCCGCCTTAATGCCGAGCGTTTCTTCTTTTTTTGCCAGCTCTTCCCTGCATTCATTGTAGGCGTTAATTAGAGCGTGTGCGCCGCTCTTCAAGTTTTTCTTTACCTTTATATCTTGGCCTATATCAGCATTAATGCCGTTCTGTCTGAGCTTTTTCCTGACAGCTGACAGCTTTCTGTCTGTTTCTTCAATGCCGGAAATTGCCTTTTTTATTTCCTCGGAAAAAGCAATCACCGCATCTTCTTTTAACCGCAGCTTATCTATTTTGTCCAGTATTTTAGCCGTATTATCCTCAAGCATACGAATTGTTTTTTCCTCTCTCGAACTGCCTTCATCTTCAAGCCTTTCTAGGCACGCCATTCTCTTTTCATGCAGTTTCTTTATTTGAGCCGTTACATCAAAGAATCTCTTTCTTTCGGTTAAAAGGTCTTCTGCAAATGTCTCCTCACCGTCCTGTATTATTTCTGCCAGCGGCGCATCTCCTTTTTTAATCAGCTCTCCCAATTCGATGAGCTTCTTGACTGTAAAGGGAAGGGCAAAAACTATCTCAGCTACTTTTCTTCTGCCGCTTTCCATTCTTTTTGCTATCTCAACTTCCCCAGCTTTTGTGAGAAGGGGGACACTGCTCATCTCTTTCAGATATATCTTTACAGGATCATACTCCGTATCCTGAAGGAGAGGTTTCTCCCTCGACTCTTCTATTGCCTCGTCTTCCAGAGCATCCTCCAGTAAAGAAAGCCTTTCCCTGTCTTCGTCCCCTTCAAAGTACTTAGGCTGTTCTCTCATCTTTTCTCCTTGTTATCTTTTGTTTTTCCTCTAAGAGACTATTCAGAAGCCGTAAATCTCCAGCGGTTTTAGCGAGCCTTATCTTTTCTTCTATTTCGCAGTGCGCCATATCTCTCAGGCAATCCCTGATATTATTCTCAACATGTTCAATATCAAATCCGGGATTAAGCGACAGCCTTGTGACAAGCGCCTTCCCTTCATCATTTAGAATGCCGAGCATTGTATTCATATTCAACCTTTCGGCTGAAGGTTTAATTTCCTGAAAAATCTGTCTTACTATGGGATTGCACACTCTGTCAATGTTGAGATTATTAAAAATATACGGAGCCCTGTCAGGGAATGCGACTATAGCGCTAAGAAGCAAAACTTCCTCATCGTAGAAGAACTCTGCAGTTTTTGCAGCAGCAGGCGTTCTGGCAATGCCTGCTCTTTGTTCATACCTTTTAGTCTCCCCCCTGAGAACAGATTCCCTTATCCCTGACTTTTCCGCTAATTCCT
Source organism: Nitrospirota bacterium (assembly GCA_026387575.1). Classification (GTDB taxonomy): domain Bacteria; phylum Nitrospirota; class Thermodesulfovibrionia; order Thermodesulfovibrionales; family UBA1546; genus UBA1546. Next base: position 17,578 of record JAPLLK010000040.1, read on the forward strand.
TGAACAGTTCTTCTCTCAATATCAAATCCTTTGCATTGTCTATTATCCCAATAGCTGTCCTGACATTGTCTGGCTTATCACCCTTCAACCTAAGAATAAAATCCACCATAGACACTGTCTTTGACAGTTTAATCTGAAATGCGCGGCTTCCGTTTTTCCTGAGAAAACTGTCGGGGTCGTCTCCCTCGGGAAGAAGTAATATCTTGCTCCTGAATCCATGCTCATAGAGAATTGACAGCGACCTCTTTGCAGCGGCAATGCCTGCCGCATCGCTGTCAAAGACCAGAAGAACTTTCTTGGTAAACCTCCCAAGTTTCTGGAGATGTCCTGTTGTCAGCGCAGTGCCCAGAGGAGCAACCACATTCAGAAAGCCATGCATGTAGCACATGATTACATCAAGATACCCTTCAGTTATCATGACATAACCTTTTTTCCTTATCTCATCCTTTGCAGCATTAAGCCCGTAAAGGGTTTCACTTTTTTTAAACAATAAAGTCTCAGGAGAGTTGAGATACTTCGGCATTGAGTCGTCAATAGCCCGGCCGCCAAAAGCGATAGCATCTCCCTGTATATTGAATATCGGGAACATAATCCTGTTTCT
>JAPLLK010000067.1 GCA_026387575.1 Nitrospirota bacterium
TCTCCCTGTCCTCTTCAGTGAGGCAGGCGTTGGCTTTCACCTTGTCAATAAGCTGAAAATCATCTATAGCCTTTTTCCTCTTCTTTGTTATCCTGTATCTGTAGAGAAAGAAGAAGATGTATCCGATGATGCCTGCATACCACACAGGCCTTACCCATGAAGGCTCAAGATGCTGGAATACTATAATTGCCCTGAATGCTATCGCAGAGATAAGGCCGATCACAAAGAAGCCATAGATTACGTATTTTGGCAGGATATGAGGCCTTCTGTTCATTATTTTATTCCTATCTCAATCATCTTTGTCTTTATCTCCTTAATCCTGTCTCTTATTGCTGCAGCGCGTTCAAAATCAAGCTTTTTGGCAGCCTCTTTCATCTCCCCCTCAAGCCTTTTAAGCGTTTCATCATCATATCCGTATTCTGCCTTTTCCTCTGCCGCAACAGACACTGTCCAGTAGTCCGATTCATAGATGGAGCTTAATATATCTTTTATATTGCTTTTAACAGTCTCAGGTGTAATATTCATGTCCCTGTTATATCTTTCCTGTATATTCCTCCGTCTGGTTGTTTCATCCAGAGTCCTTTTTATAGAGCCGGTGATTTTGTCTGCATACAAAATTGCCTCTCCATTTATATGCCGTGCTGCACGGCCTACGGTCTGTATCAAAGAGCGTTCTGAACGTAGAAAGCCTTCTTTGTCGGCATCCAGTATCGCAACCAGCGACACCTCAGGAAGGTCAAGCCCCTCTCTCAGGAGGTTTACGCCTATCAGCACGTCAAATTCCCCGAGCCGCAGGTCCCTTATTATCTCAACACGCTCAAGCGTATCTATGTCGGAATGCAGGTATCTTACTCTTATCCCGAGATTGACATAGTAGTCTGTTAAGTCCTCTGCCATCTTTTTTGTAAGTGTTGTGACAAGTATGCGTTCGTTCTTTTCTGCTCTCTTCCGTATTTCCTCTAACAAGTCGTCTACCTGAGATGATACAGGCCTTATTGTCAGTTTCGGGTCAACAAGCCCTGTCGGTCTTATAATCTGTTCTGTGACCCTTCCTCCTGATTTTTCTATCTCATATTGAGACGGCGTGGCAGAGACATAGATTGCCTGCTTTACCCTGTGTTCAAATTCCACAAATGCCAGAGGCCTGTTGTCAAGCGCTGAAGGCAGCCTGAATCCGTAGTCAACGAGCGTTTGTTTTCTTGAGCGGTCACCTGCATACATGCCTCCTATCTGAGGGACAGTTGCATGGGATTCGTCTATCACAATCAAAAAGTCTTCCGGGAAGTAATCAATAAGTGTATACGGAGGCTCTCCGGCTGCCCTTCCGCTCAACTGCCTTGAATAGTTTTCGATGCCGTGGCAGTAGCCGAATTCCCTGAGCATCTCAAGATCAAACCTTGTCCTCTGCTCAATCCGCTGCGCCTCAAATGCCTTTTTTTCTTTCAGAAAAGACTCAACCTTTTCGTTCATCTCAGTCTCTATCCTCTTTAATGCAGGCTCAAGCTTTTCCCTCGGCGTTATCCAATGACTGTTCGGAAACAGTGAAGCTTTCTCAATCCTGCGTGTCTTTTCGCCTGTCAGGTGGTCAAATTCGTTGATTGCATCAATATCACTGCCAAAGAACTCAATCCTTACTCCTTTATCAAGAGAAAAGGATGGATAGACTTCCACAATGTCCCCCCTTACCCTGAATGTCCCTCTCCTGAAATCCGTATCGGAGCGCGCATACTGCATCTCAACAAGCCTTTTCAATATCTCATCTCTATCTGTATGCATTCCCTCCTCTATTAGAAGATGCATGTTTCTGTAATCCTCCGGCGAACCTATGCCGTATATGCAAGAGACCGATGCAACAACAATCGTGTCTCTTCTTTCAAGCACTGCCCTTGTCGCAGAATGCCGCAGCCTGTCTATGTCATCGTTTATTGAAGAATCCTTTTCTATATATGTGTTAGTGGTAGGGATATAAGCCTCAGGCTGGTAGTAGTCATAATAGCTTACAAAAAACTCTACTGCATTTTCAGGGAATAACTCCTTAAACTCACCGTACAGCTGCGCGGCAAGTGTCTTATTGTGCGCTATGACAAGCGCGGGCTTGTTCACGTTTGCAATGACGTTAGCTATTGTAAATGTCTTGCCTGAGCCTGTTACTCCGAGGAGCACCTGATGCCTCAGTTTTTTTTCTATTCCATCGGTAAGTTCTTTTATTGCCATGGGCTGGTCGCCTTTTGGCGTAAAGACTGTGGAGATTCTGAAATTGCCCATAGGGAATTTTAAGCATTAAGCAGGCCACAATTCAACATTATTCCATGATGTGCATCATAGGGTTATGTCTTTGTCTTCGCGGTTTTCTTGACAAACCGGCGTATAACTTGGTATAAAATTTAACCCTGTGAGAATTCTTCTTTAGAAAAAATCGAACGATAGGAGGGAACAGAATGAAGTTAGCTGTATTTGTCAGTGATTTTAAATTGGCGTGCGATACGCTGGAAAGATTAAATGCTGATAAGCTTGGCATTATATTTGTGGCAAACGGTGTTTATCATGCGACTACAAAAGAAAATGGGAAGTCGTCTTCTCTGCTGGATAAGGCGCCGAATCTGTATGCACTGTCTGAGGACATCCAGACAAGAGGCATGAAGGATGAGGATGTTGATAAGCGCGTAAAGGTTGTAAATTACAGCGATGTGGTGGATATTATCTTTAATGAATACGATAAATTAGCGTGGATTTAGGAGGGATGAGATGGCAACTTTAACCATAGGATGTTTCCCGGGACTTGTGGGTAATATGACTTATGACTTTGCCTTGAAACTTGCAGAGGCCGCAGTAAATAAAGGGCATAAAGTGAATATCTGGTTTTCAGGAAATGCAAGTGGTTCTGTCAAAGCCAAGCAAAAACACTTAAAAGATTATTCAACAGGCGAAAAACATTTAAGGGCCCTTATTGAAAAGGGTGTGGAAATATGCACATGTGAAGCATGTAGCATTGCAAGAGGTGTGGATAAAACTAACGCCATCGAAGGAATACAGTGGAATGCTATGCACTGGTATCTTGCAAAGATACACGCCTCGGACAGAGTACTTCAGATAGGAGGTGAATAAGATGGGTGATGTAAAACTTGCCTTTGTGGTGCAAAAGCCTCAATATAAAAGTGAAACATCAAGGCTTGCGATAACCCATGCAATATCTTATCAGACTGTTGAAATACTGCTTGAGGATGGCGATATAGTAACGCCAACGTTATGTTTTGTCGGCGAGGGTGTTCTTGGGCTTCAAAAGGGGCAGAAGGCAATGGACTTATACGGCATAACAAGCACAGAGACCCATATTAAAAATTGTCTCCTTGTTGACCTTGATGTGCTTGTCTGTAAGGAAGACCTTGCTAAGTATGGCATCCCCGAAGATATGATGCCTGATGCCGAAGATATGGGCGCTGACAAGAAGATAAAGGTCGCTCCGTTTTCTGAGATACAGAAAGCGATGGAGGACGCAAAACATGTATTATTCTTTTAATAAAAAAGGAGGTTTAAAATGGGAGAACTAAGCAGCAAAACACCGGATCAGGTTCTTGACGTACTGGGCAGGGTATGTCCTTATCCGTTAGTGCTGACAAAGAAGTCAGTGGAGAAGATGTCAAGCGGACAGGTATTGAAGGTGCTCTGTGACGCGCCAGCGTCAGCGGAAGATTCCATTCCAAAATGGTGCGAAAAGCAAGGCCATAAGTTTGAGTCGGTAAAAGACGATGCTAAAGGTTCCTGGGATATTTATATCCAGAAGGGATAGGTTTTTGGAAATAGAAGGGGTGAGACATTTAAAAATTCCACCCCTTTTTTATTTTCGTGACCCCGCAGTAATGCACTCCAAATAATGTCACGTTCCTGCAACTATTCTGTCATGTCCCGAATGCTTTCGGGACGGCTCTCTTTGTCATTCCCCCGATATTATCGGGGGAATGACAAAGTCAATGTGGTTTTACTTGTGAACTCCTTAGTAATAAAAATAAAATATTTGGAAGTCTAATCCAACAGCAGTATAATCTTTGTATGTACAGGAAAATTCTCACTGCGGTCAATGAACACCTGAATTCGGAGATTGCAGCACGGTACGCAATGAACCTCGCAAGGGCTGCTGGAGCCAAACTGTATCTTTGCTTTGTTGCCGGGAAAGGCCGGCAGGTTGCTATCTTTGACAGGGCAGAAGAAGCCATCAAGAGAATATTCATCGATGCTAAAAAGATGGCTATAGACATCGAGGCAATAACAGAGACAGGCGACCCCGTGAAGAAGATAAGCGAAATCGTCAGGCATGAAGAGATAGACATTGTCTTTGCAGCAACGCGGAGGGAGGATGTTGAAAAAAGATTTTATGCAGGGACAGTTGCCAGGGATCTTTCATTGGCACTTCCATGTTCTGTTGCGCTGGTGAGGGTTGTACATATGGGAAGGATACACCCAAAAAAAATCCTTGTCCCTCTCAAGGCAAGAATTGACCATCTTACTGAAAGGTCATATTTCTCAGCCGCAATGGCAAACGCATTCGGCTCCAATATATACCTTCTTCATGCAACCAAACCAATAACAAGTTTTTTCCACGGTGAAGTGCATCTCACGCCCGTTGAATGGGAAAAGAAAATGTCAAAGGACATATCATATTTTATGGAACATCTCAATAAATATAAAATCATCCATGAAAAAAGACTGATACCGGGAAAGGCAGGGAGGAGCATAACAATCGAGGCTGCTGCAAAAAGATTTGACCTCGTTATCATGGGGGCGAGCGAAAGGAGCCTGCTGAGTTCAATATTCAAAGGTAACCCCGTGGAAGTGGTTTTAAGAGAAACCCCATGTGATTTAATAATCCTCAAGCCAAGGCATGAAGATAAATAGCCTTTCAACAGATGAAGTCTTTCAGAGCCTCGTTACCTCAGCAGACGGGTTATCAGAGGAAGAGGCGAAAAGGAGACTCGCGGAATTCGGCTATAACGAAATTGAAGAGATAAAGAAAAAACCGCTTATCTTCAAATTCTTAAGCCAGCTTACGCATTTTCTTGCTATTCTGCTCTGGGTGGCAGCGCTGTTTTCTTTCCTGTCTGAATACATTCATCCGGGTGAAGGCATGCTCACCCTCGGCCTTGCGATAGTCGGGGTAATATTCATTAATGCAATCTTTGCGTTTATTCAGGAATACAGGGTGGAAAAGGCTCTTGCGGCAATGAAAAAACTCCTGCCGTTCTATGTGAGGGTTTTAAGAAACGGGAAAGAGACAGAGATATTTGCAAGGGAGGTTGTCCCGGGTGATGTGGCAACTCTTATGGAAGGCGATAAAGTCCCTGCTGATATCAGAATCATAGAAACGAATGAGATAAAGGTGAACAATGCTCCCTTGACAGGCGAATCAGAGCCTGTCGGAAGAACAAAAGAGCCTTTTTCAGGAGAATTGATAAACAGTCAAAATATTGCTTTTGCAGGGACTATGGTTGTCAGCGGTTCTGCAAAAGGGGTTATTTTTTCAACAGGCATGAGAACAGAGTTCGGAAGAATTGCTCACCTTACAGGTACGGTAACCCCGGGTATCAGCCCCTTGCAGAAAGAGATAACCAGGATAACAAGGGTCGTAACGGCAATTGCCGTTACGACCGGCCTGCTCTTTTTTTCAATAGGATATCTTATCGGAAGGACTTTCTGGGAGAACTTTCTCTTTGCAATAGGAATAATCCTTGCCAATGTTCCTGAGGGATTGCTCCCAACTGTTACACTTTCCCTTGCCATGGGAAGCCAGAGAATGGCAAAGAGAAAGGCGTTGATAAAAAACCTTACATCAGTCGAGACCCTTGGCTCGGTCTCAGTTATCTGCACTGATAAGACAGGCACCTTAACGCAGAACAAAATGGAAGTAAAAAAGGTTGCAGGCCTATGTGACAATGCAACTGAAAAAGTTCAGGGAATTTCTTTGTTCCATAGCGCATTGCTCTGTAACAACACAAAAGAGGTCGAAGGGAATCTAAAAGGAGAGCCGACAGAGGTTGCGCTTTATAAAGCAGCAGCAGACAGCATCGGGCATATTGAAAATAAAAGGCTTAAGGAGTTCCCTTTTGACTCTGACAGGAAGAGGATGAGCACAATAAATTCGATGCGTGATACCACTTATGTGCTGGCAAAGGGAGCGCCTGAGAGCATATTGCAGATAAGCAGACACTGCTTCAGGGGTAAAGATATTGTGCCATTTAATACATCTATGGAAGAAAAATCAGTTGAACTTTATCATTCATTGATGGATCAAGGATTAAGGGTCCTTGCATTTGCATACAAGGAAGTAAAGAGTGATGAAATGATTGCAAGCAAGGAAGATGCTGAGCGGGATATGATTTTTATGGGATTCATAGGGCTTGAAGATCCTCCAAGGCCTGAAGTTGCAGAGGCAATACAGAAATGCAGGGAAGCAGGCATCAGGATAATCATGATCACAGGGGACAGCTCAAGGACAGCAGCGGCAATTGCAAAGGAGATAGGACTTATTAAGGAAAAGGCAACGATAGTAGAAGGCGCTGAATTTCTGAAGATGTCAGATGCAGAACTTCGGGATGTCTTATCGGATAAAGAGATAATTTTTTCAAGGATGACTCCAAAGCATAAACTCAGGGTCGTTAATATCCTGAAGGAACAGGGTGAAAGGGTTGCTGTAACAGGCGACGGGGTAAATGATGCTCCTGCCTTAAAAAGGGCGGACATCGGCGTTTCAATGGGTACCGGGACTGATGTTGCTAAAGAGGCTGCTGACATGATACTTCTTGATGACAACTTTGCAACGATAGTTAATGCCATTGAAGAGGGCAGGGCGATATTTGAAAATATCAAAAAATTCATAATATACATATTTGCCCATCTCACGGCAGAGGCTGTGCCCTACATACTTTTTATACTGGCAAGAATTCCGTTGCCCTTAACAGTTATGCAGATACTTGCAATAGACCTGGGAACAGAGACCATCCCGGCACTTGGACTCGGGGTTGAACCTCCGGAGGCTGCGATAATGAAACAGCCCCCAAGACCCAAGGGGAAAGGGCTTATAGACAGAAAGGTATTGTTCAAAGGGTATATATTCTTAGGGCTTATCGGCACAATAGGAGTCCTTTTTGCATATTTCTTTGTTCTCAATAAAGGCGGATGGAGATGGGGCGTTGAATTGCCGATAAATGATCCATTAGTTTATCAGGCGTCAACAGCAACATTTCTGGGGATAGTGATGATGCAGATTGGAAATGTCTTTGCCTGCAGAACGCAGACAGAATCAATATTTAAAATCGGAATTTTCGGGAACAGGTTAATACTTTGGGGGATTCTCGCTGAAATACTTCTGAGCGCCTTTATCATCTATCACCCATGGGGCAATAAGATATTCTCCACGGCGTCTATCCCCTTAAGCGTCTGGCTGTTGTTAATTCCATTTATGTTCATGGTCTTTTTTGCAGAGGAAGTGAGGAAGTTTTTGGCACGATATCGTGAAGTAATTCTGACTATTGACAATTCACAGTTGAAGGAGTAAATTAGAATCAAATAGCAGCCGAAGTCCATTCAAAGAATGGACGCGGGGGACCCAGAATATGGGGCGTATTCCGAAAGGATAGGGAACTTCCATTCCCGAGCCCGTCAGCTAACCTCGCAGGCGTGTGGAAGGGCAAAGGTTAGAAAAGAAGACCACCGCCCGGCGGTTTTTTATTTCCCTCCTGATTGCCCCTAAGAGGAGGAGATATGTTTCTCAAAGAAATTCCTATTTATATCCGTTGAATTGTGCGCTATGATTTGTAAAGGCTTGTTTTGTTTAAAACACCTATAGCTTAATGAGGAACAAAAAGGAGAGAAAAATGAAAAAGATATCAATTTCCATAGCAATAATTATTTTATTCTGGCTTTCTGGAAAGGCAGACGCCACCTCACCTCAGCCTGAAGAGGTAAAGCCGGGACCGGCAACTACAGTTTGTAACATATATATTGTTTACACTGCGACTGAAAAAGGAATTCCTCTCGAGGCAGAATCTTCGAGCTTTACCTTTGACGCATCCGTACCGAAAAAGGATGTGCTTGAAAAAATGATGAGCCATGCAAGAAACAAGCTGAGCGAATGGAATGTCTCGGAATTTAAAATCGAATGCAAATTTCCGAAATAACACAGATTTTTTTGGAGGACAATTATGCAATACACAAATATAACTTTTGACATTGCGCAAATCCTTGCGCTGTTAGTAGTGGTTACACTTCTTGTAAGGCATTTTGGCGGATATATGAAGAGAGTATACCAGGGAGAAAGAAATCTTCTCAGCCCGGTTCTTGGTCCGCTCGAAAGGGTCGTTTACAGGATCTCAGGTATCGGATCTGATGCTGAAATGAACTGGAAGCAATATGCTGTCTCGATGCTCATTTTCAACTTTGTAGGTATGGTAGTGATGTTTGCCATCCTGATGCTGCAAGGATATCTGCCACTTAATCCCAGTAAGTTTCCGGGCTTCTCCTGGCATCTGGCCATCAATACCGCCATAAGCTTTGTCACCAACACCAACTGGCAGGCATACAGCGGTGAATCTGCGGCAAGTTATTTTTCACAAATTCTGGTGTTAATGGTGCATCAATTCCTTTCAGCAGCAAGTGGAATGGCTATTGTTATTGCTTTTATCCGCGGGATTGTCCGCAGGAAAGCAGAAACACTGGGGAACTTCTGGGTGGACCTGACCCGCGGCGTCCTTTACATCTTATTACCAATAGCTTTTATCTCAGCTCTGGTGCTTGTGTCTCAGGGAGTCATCCAGAACTTTAGTCCCTACAAGAGCATTCAACTGCTGGAGCCAACGAGTTATGAAAAACCGAAGCTCGACGAAAAAGGCGAGGCAATAAAAGACGCAAGCGGAAAACCGATAACAGAGAAAGTGATAGTGAAAGAACAGACCCTGCCCATGGGACCGGTTGCCTCTCAGGAGGCCATCAAAGGATTCGGAACAAACGGAGGTGGATTTTTTAATGCCAACTCCTCTCATCCCTTTGAAAACCCGACGCCGTTTTCAAACGTCTTCGAGATCTTTTTGATACTTATAATCCCGGCAGGTTTAACATATACATTCGGTCGAATGGCCGGGAATACAAGGCAGGGGTGGGCTATTTATACAGCAATGATGCTCCTCTTTGTCCTTGCCATTGGTGCGCTTTATTGGGCAGAATACAACGGCAATCCGCTTATCCATAGGCTCGGTGTTCCCGGTATAAATATGGAAGGGAAAGAAGTCCGCTTTGGACTTGGCGGGTCTGTCCTCTTTTCTGCATCTACCACGGCCACATCCTGCGGTGCTGTCAACAATATGCATGATTCACTCACCCCGCTTGGCGGAATGGTTCCGATGGTGCTCATACTCCTTGGCGAGGTTGTCTTTGGAGGAGTCGGTTCAGGCCTTTACACTATGCTTGCCTTTGCGATTATCGCTGTGTTCGCAGCCGGTCTCATGATTGGCAGGACCCCGGAGTATCTTGGTAAAAAGATCGAGGTGACCGAAATGTGGATGTCGGTGATAACCGTTCTTGCTGCTGGCGTCTTTGTTTTGATATTTGTCTCTATCGCGCTTCTTGTTCCTGCCGGTCTGAGTTCCATGTCAAATTCCGGGCCACATGGCCTGAGTGAGGTGCTCTATGCCTTTGCCTCTCAAGCCAATAACAACGGAAGCGCCTTTGCCGGTCTGAATGGAAATACCGTGTTCTATAACCTGACAGGATCTCTTGCCATGCTCGCAGGAAGATTTGCCCCTGCTCTGGCTGTTCTCGCAATGGCAGGCTCTCTGGTCAAAAAGAAATTTGTTCCACCAAGCCTTGGTACTCTCCCGACAGATAAACTCCCTTTTATAATATGGCTCGTGTCCGTAGTACTGATTGTGGGAGCCCTGACCTTTTTCCCTGCACTTGCCCTTGGGCCGATTGTTGAGCATATGATCATGCAGGGAGGCATATAGTCATGGACAAAGCAAAAAAAATAAGCAAAGGAATATTTGATCCAAAACTGATGAAAGCGGCTTTTGTAGATTCTTTCAAAAAACTTGATCCCCGCGCGCTCTGGAGAAATCCGGTCATGCTATCTGTTGAAGCCGGTAGCGCCATAACAACAGTTATTTTCATTTACAATCTGATTACAGGTAAAGGAGAACCGACCTGGTTTACCGGAATGGTCTCAATCTGGCTTTGGTTAACTGTTATATTCGCCACTTTTGCGGAAGCCCTAGCAGAGGGACGAGGCAAGGCGCGCGCAGAGTCTATGCGCAAGACCCGCACAGAGGTCATGGCTAAAAAACTTAAGAAGCCTGAACTCGGAGGTACATACGAACTGGTACCTTCAGTTCAACTCCGTAAGGGAGATCTGATACTTGTGGAGGCAAAAGACGTTATTGCCAGTGACGGAGAAGTTATCGCCGGGGCCGCACTGGTAAATGAAGCCGCGATTACCGGTGAATCAGCTCCTGTGGTCAGAGAATCAGGCGGAGACCGGAGCGCAGTAACAGGCGGGACACAGGTTATAGCAAACAGTATCGTGGTACGGATAACTGCAGATCCGGGCGAGACCTTTCTGGACAGGATGATCTCCATGGTCGAGGGGGCGAAACGGCGCAAAACGCCCAATGAGATTGCATTAGAGGTGCTGCTCGTTGCATTAACCATTGTCTTCTTTCTTGTGGTGCTCAATCTGAGCCCGCTCTCCATTTACAGCGTAAAGGCTATGGGGCAAGGACAACCGGTAACACTTGTTGTGATGGTCTCCTTATTTGTCTGTTTGATACCTACGACAATTGCAGCGCTTCTGCCTGCTATCGGTATTGCGGGGATGGACCGCCTCTTCCAGAAAAATGTAATAGTGCTTTCAGGAAGGGCTATCGAGGCCGCAGGAGATGTCAACGTCCTCCTTCTGGATAAAACAGGAACCATTACCCTCGGCGATCGCCAGGCAGTGGCATTTATTCCGGTAAAAGGATACTCTGAAAAAGAATTGGCCGAGGCAGCGCTTATGGCCTCTCTTACTGATGAAACGCCTGAAGGACGAAGTATCGTTGTATTGGCCAAGCAGAAGTATAATCTCCGCATTACTGAACTGCCGAAAAATGCCGTGACTATTACATTCAGCGCGGAGACAAGGACAAGCGGAGTTGACCTGGACGGGCATGCCTATCGCAAAGGGGCTGCCGATGCAATCATGCGTTATGTTCAGAGCGAAGGTGCATCAATTCCAAATGATATTAATGGGCATGTTACAGAAATTTCAAAATCAGGGGGAACTCCTCTCGTAGTAAGTGACAACTCGGTAATCCTTGGCGTAATCCATCTCAAGGATATATTAAAGGGAGGAATTCAGGAACGCTTCCTGCAGTTGCGCAGTATGGGAATTAGGACGGTCATGATTACCGGAGATAACCCATTGACTGCTGCGGCTATTGCGACGGAAGCCCAGGTGGATGACTTTTTAGCCCAGGCAAAGCCCGAAGACAAGCTTAGGCTAATCAGGGAGAATCAGGAACAGGGCTATATGGTGGCAATGACTGGCGACGGTACAAATGATGCGCCTGCTCTCGCGCAGGCAGATGTCGCTGTCGCAATGAACACAGGCACTCAGCCTGCACGCGAAGCCGCAAACATAATAGACCTTGACAGTAATCCAACAAAGCTTCTTGATATTGTCGAGATCGGAAAGCAGATACTCATGACGCGGGGCACGCTCACAACCTTCAGTATCTCCAATGATGTGGCAAAATATTTTGCCATAATCCCCGCTGCGTTTGCCTCAATTTACCCGAAGCTTGGGATACTCAATGTCATGCATCTTGCAACCCCTTTCAGCGCAATTCTTTCTGCGGTTATTTTTAATGCGATAATTATCCCGCTGCTGATTCCTCTTGCGCTCAAAGGGACAAAATATCGCCCTATGCCTGCGGAAAGACTGCTGATATATAACCTCCTTATTTATGGGGTGGGAGGGCTTTTAGCTCCCTTTGCAGGTATCAAGTTGATTGACGTATTGATAAATATCTTACTGTGAGCAAGGAGACATTATGAAAGAGATAAAAACAGGAATATTACTTTTTGTTGCTTTATCAGTATTGACCGGAATTCTTTATCCGGCAACGGTGACTGTTCTTGCACAGGCAATATTCCCCAAACAGTCTGCGGGAAGTATTATTTACAAAGCTGACGGCACGCCGGCAGGTTCTGCATTGATAGGCCAGCCTTTTTCCGGCCCTAAGTATTTCTGGCCGCGGCCTTCGGCAACAGCAGATTTTCCCTATAACCCGATGGCATCCGGCGGCTCGAATTTAGGGCCTACGAATAAGGAACTCATTACTCAGGTTGGTGACAGAGCCGAGTCTTTAAGGGAAACAGGAATCACGGACTCGATTCCTGCAGATATAGTAACGGCATCTGCAAGCGGTCTTGATCCTCATATAAGTCCGAGGGCTGCATTTATCCAGGTGCGCCGAATTGCAAAGGAACGCCATCTGCCTGAAGAAAAAATTACTGCTTTAGTGCAGAATCATATTGAAGGCCGACAGTCCGGTTTCCTCGGGGAGCCAAGGATTAATGTATTGAAATTAAATCTTGCACTGGATAACCTATAGACAAATTATGGCTGACGAAGAATACAAAAGACCATCTCCTGAGGCGCTGCTGGAACTTGCTCAAAAGGAAGAAGCTCAAGGTAAGCGCGGGAAACTGACTATCTACTTTGGTGCCGCTCCCGGCGTCGGCAAAACCTATGCAATGCTAAGCGACGCCAAGCTGCGCAAGAAGGAAGGGATAGACGTTGTTGTCGGCTATGTCGAGACACATGGCAGGGCTGAGACTGATGCATTGCTGGAGGGATTAGAGATCGTTCCGCCGCTCCTCGTCAAATATATGGGGATACAACTTAAAGAGGTTGACTTAGGAAAGGTGTTGGAGCGCAGGCCGAAACTTGTTTTGGTAGATGAGCTTGCCCATACTGACGCCCCAGGTCTTCGCAATGACAAAAGATATCAGGATGTTGAAGAGATACTGAATGCGGGCATAGATGTTTATACAACAATGAATGTACAGCATGTTGAGAGCCTTAATGATATCATTTATCAGATCACCAATATCCGTGTGAGTGAGACTGTGCCGGATACCGGTATCGAGGCGGCAGATGAAATCAAACTGGTTGACCTGCCTCCGGAGGAACTGCTTAAGAGACTTAATGAAGGAAAGGTCTATGTCAAAGACATGGCAAAGAGTGCAGTGCATAAATTTTTCCGTCCAGGCAACCTGCTGGCGCTCCGGCAGTTATCGTTAAGGGCAGTAGCAGGCAGCGTTGATGAAAAGATGCGAAATTACATGCAGGCGCATGCCATAGCAGGGCCGTGGCCGGCAAAGGAGCGTGTGCTTGCAGGGGTATTTGCCAGCCCTTACGCGGAGAAACTGATACGTTCTGCATTCAGGCTCGCTAATGAAATTGATGCGGAATTGATCGCTTTCTATGTGGAAACCGAAAGACACAAGACACTTCCCGAAAAAGAGAAAGAGTGGCTGAATAAGGCAATGGACCTGGCAAAACAATTGGGAGCGCGCCTAGTCTGGATCAAGGGCAGTGATGTTACGGAAGAAATGGCTGAATATGCAATGAAGCACAACGTAACCAAGATTGTGATAGGGAAACCCCGCCGTTTCGGATTGTTCCAGTCCATTCCCAAAAAACTCTTGACCAAGACGCCAAATATCGACATCTACCTGTTAGATGCTAGGGTCGATCCTAAGCTCATGCCCAAAAAGCGTATAACCCTTGCCAAGCCGGTGAATTATGCTATCGGCATTCTTGCCGTTTGCATTATGTCGCTTATTGCCTTTCTTTTGCGCAATAGTCTCAATCAGGTCAACTTGCTTTTTCTGCTTTTACTGCCGGTTATTATAAGTGCACTCTACCTTGGCAGAGGACCTTCCATCGTAGCCTCGATCGCAAGCATACTGGTATTTGATTACCTCTTTATACAGCCCTATTTCACATTTGCAGTCAGAGATGTGGAGTATTTTATTTCCTTCATCGTATTTATCATAGTAGTCGTAGTGATAAGCAACCTTGCGTCACAGTTGCGCAGCAAGGTGGAATTGCTCAAACAGAGCGAAACAAAAAATATAGCGCTCTACGGGTTGAGCAGGGACTTAGTAACTGCTCATACTGTGGAGCAAGTTCTGTCTCTCATGGTCCGGCATACTCAGCAAATATTTCCATGCGAAATGGCAATCTTTCTGCCCGAAAACGAAAAACTGACTGTCAAAGCAAAAACCACAGAATTTGAGGTAACCCCTCAGGTGTTCGGAGTGGCATCATGGGTTTTGCTCAATAAACTGCCGGCGGGCCGCGGCACAAGTACTTTGCCCCAGGCAAAAGCATATTATTTGCCCATGATAACAGGGGAGACAATCACAGGGGTTGCGGCATTCGATTTCAAGGGGAATGAACACATTATGACTTCTGATAAGCGGGTGGTTCTTAAAACTGTTGCCCGCCTCGGCGCAATGGCAATAGAGCGAATCCTATTCAAGTAGAATTTCCAAAGTTGCGACGGTCGTTCTTCCTGAGTTTGTTCCGTCAAAATGGTGGCATCACCTACTGCATAACCAGACAGCGCTTTTTATAAAGGGGCTGTTGCTGTTCAAAAAAGGAGTGGTGTCTACAAGTGTCCCATTTCATTTAAAAACATGAGTTTCTCCCTTTGTCTTGACTAACCTTAAAACTAATCATTATAATTGCAAACCGAATAAATTTTTAGATAGCGCAGACATTATTCACGTTACTCAAATTTTCGGGAAATATCATGGAAGAAATTAACGAGTTAATAGAACAGAGGATTAAGAAGCTTGATGAACTCAAGGCTTTGGGCGTAGAGCCTTTTGGCGGCAGTTTTGATATAAAAGACTATGCTTCGGACTTAATTAATAAGCACAGTTCTACAACCAAAGAGGAGCTGGAGGCATCTCCTGTTCAGTGCGTAATAGCCGGAAGAATAATCATGATGCGTGACTTTGGGAAGGCTGCATTTGCGCATGTGCAGGATTCAACTGCAAGGGTTCAGGTCTATTTCAGAAAGGACATTCTGAACGAAAAATACAGCGTTGTTAAAAAACTGGATATTGGAGATATTGTCGGAATAAACGGGAAACTTTTCAGGACAAAGACGAATGAACTCACAATAGAGGTTGATGATTTCAAATTTCTCACAAAATCACTGCGGCCATTGCCTGAGAAGTGGCATGGGCTTAAAGATATTGAGATGAGGTACAGGCAGAGGTATGTTGATTTAATCGTTAACCCCGAGGTCAAAGAGGCGTTCAAAAAAAGGAGTGCAATCATCAAGGCAGTGAGGGATTTCCTTGAGACAAAGGGCTTTATTGAAGTAGAGACCCCCATGATGCACCAGATACCGGGCGGCGCGGCTGCACGGCCTTTCAAGACTCATCACAATGCGCTTGATATGGAACTGTATCTCAGGATTGCTCCGGAGCTTTATCTCAAAAGACTGCTTGTCGGAGGATATGAAAAAGTTTACGAACTCAACAAAAATTTTAGGAATGAAGGTATCTCAACAAAACATAACCCTGAGTTTTCAATGCTTGAATTTTATATCGCATACAAAGACTACAATTATCTCATGTCTCTGACAGAAGAGCTTATCTCTTATGTGACAGAGAAGACTCTCGGGACATTGAAAGTCCAATTTGGAGAGGGAGAGATAGATTTTACTCCTCCATGGCCCAGAATACCTTTTCTTGATTCGCTGACACAGAAAGGTGTGCCTGCAGACATTCTGAATGATATTGACAAGGCAGCAGCATGGGCAAAGGCAAATAAAATCGAGATAGACAAAGGTGCCTCGCTTGGAAAGGTTCTTGATGAGATTTTCAAAGAAAAGGTTGAGCCGTATCTCATACAGCCTACATTCATAATTGATTATCCTGTTGAACTTTCACCTCTGGCTAAGAGGAAAAAAGACAGCCCGGAGCTTGTGGAGAGGTTTGAGCTCTTTGTTGCAGCGAGGGAGATTGCCAATGCATTCTCAGAGCTAAATGACCCTATGGATCAGAGGGAGAGATTCCAGAGGCAGGTGGAGGCAAAGGAAAAGGGAGACGAAGAGACCATGTGGATGGATGAGGATTTTATTCGTGCCCTTGAACACGGAATGCCTCCGGCAGCAGGTGAGGGCATAGGAATTGACAGGCTTGTAATGCTGCTTACAAATTCACAGTCAATCAGGGATGTGATACTTTTCCCGCAGTTAAAGCCAGAGGCGTAAGACGTGCTGCTGTCTTGTCACACTCAGGTATCATCCAGAAATCTGCGTTTTCCGGCTGAAGAATCAAGATTTCCGTGGCTGTCAATCCTGCTTGATTCCTATGCAATAATTGATGAAGGAATTTCCGCTGCAATAGTCAAAGAAGAAATCGAGAGAAATATTAAACTTGCATGCAAAGAAGGCTGCGACATTTGCTGCAGGGTGAATAAAGACATCCCTGTTTATCCCATAGAGCTTGTGGGGATTTACTGGTTCTCTACTGAAAAGGCAGGGCAGTCTATCCGTGAGACACTTAAAAAACAACTCTCAAGCCATACAAAAAGCGATCCCTGTCCTTTTCTCATTAACAACTCTTGCTCTATCTATATTGTCCGTCCTGCTTCATGCAGGCAGTTTGGCGTCTTCAACAAGCCGTGCGCTAAAGGCGAAGACCCGTACTATACGCGAAGGGATGACGTCCTGACACCGATAGGGGATTACACCAAGAAGGCTTTTCTGGCAACGCTGCCGTTCTATGGCATTACAGACGAAAAAGAGAAGAATCATTTCATAGAAAACAATCTCATCCATGCGCAGGCTGTCAATTTGCAAGCATACGACTGGAAGAAGCTATCCAAGGTGATGGATGATTTTGATTCTAAGAAGTCGCAGACTTGACTCTGCGAGAAGTGAACAACTCCTCCATCTTCTTACCTATATCCTTTGCTCCCATAAAAGAAGTGCCAATGAGAACGGCGTCAATGCCTGCTGATTCAAGGCGCACGATATCATCGCGGGTTTTGATTCCGCTTTCGCTGACGACGATTTTATCAGATGGGATTTCCTTTTTGATTATATATGTATTGTTGAGGTCAATCTTTAAAGTCTTCAGGTCTCTGTTATTAATGCCGATTATGTCCGCATTTACTGAAAGTGCCATTTCAAGTTCCTTCAAATCATGGACTTCAAAAAGCACTGATAAGTCAAGTTCCCTTGCGAGATGGAGATATTCTTCTGCCTGATTTTTACTGAGAATCGTAGCTATTAGGAGTATTGCATCAGCCTCGTTTGCCCTTGACTCATAAATCTGGTAGTCATCGAATATAAAATCTTTTCTAAGCAATGGTTTTGTGGTTGTGTTTTTTATTAAGGGAATTAACTCAAGCCTGCCCTGAAAGAAATCCTCTTCTGTGAGCACTGAAATTGCGCCCGCCTGTTTTTTTTCGTAGACAGAGGCTATTTGGATCGGGTCAAAGTCCTCTCTTATAACCCCCTTTGCAGGCGATGCTTTTTTTATCTCTGCAATGAGCTTTATTCTCCCAATATGATTCCGCTTTATTGCGCTTCTGAAATCCCTTGGTTTCCCAGCATCGGCAATCCTTGATTTAATGCCTTTCAAAGGCATGCCGGACTTTGCGATGCCCAGCCTTTCTTTTTTCTTTAAAACTATCTCATCTAAAATCCCCATGAAAGGATTTTATAGAAACAGACCTGTATTTTGCAATTCCTCTCTTATAGTTATCATGGCATAAAGTTAATTTACATGCTTTTTTTAGATATTTTTTTGCTATAATCCTGAGATGATAAAAAGACTTATAACAGCCCTTATACTGCTGGTGATTGTCATTGAAATCGGGACCATTGGTTACATACTGATAGAAAAGTGGGGAGCTGTTGATTCACTTTATATGACAATCATCACAATTGCGACAGTAGGGTATATGGAAGTAAATCCTCTCTCTCAGGCAGGCAGGATATTTACAATTTTTCTGATCATATTCGGCATAAGCACTCTTACCTTTGGCATATCGACATTTACTGCTTTTCTGGTTGAGGGAGAGTTGAGCGAAATACTCAGGAGGAAGAAAATGGAAAAAGTAATATCAGGATTAAAAGAGCATTATATTGTTTGTGGCATGGGAAGAATAGGAAGGCATATTATTGACGAACTCTATAAGACGAAGAGGCTGTGCGTTGCCATAGACAAAAATGAAGAGGCATGCAGAAGGCTTGCAGAAGAAGAGAGATTATTCATTAAGGGTGATGCAACGAGCAGTTCGGTTTTAAAGTCTGCAAATATCGCTTATGCAAAAGGAGTATTCTGTTCATTGCCGACCGATGCTGAAAATCTTCTTCTTGTCCTCACAGCAAGAGGTATTAACCCATTGTTGAAAATTGTTGCAAGGGCTGGAGAAGATGAGTCTGAAGAAAAGATGATGAGGGCAGGCGCTGACGGCGTAGTCCTGCCTGAGTTCATAGGCGGGCTCAGGATGGCATCTGCAATGGTCAGGCCTGAAGCTGTCACATTTCTTGATAAGATGCTGAAGGATCAGGAAGCGGTGTACAGGGTTGAAGATATTTTTGTGGATGCTGATTCTGTTTTTGCGGGCAAGACACTGAGAACATCGGGTCTTATGGAAAGAAAAGGATTCTCTGTGGCTGCTGTGAGAAAAGGCGGTAGATACATTTTTAATCCGTCTGGCGATGAGAGGATTGAGATAGGAGATGCTGTAATACTAATCGGTGAATCCGAAAGCATCAGAGAGGTTAAAGCGGTCAAGGGATAATAAACAACGGAATGGACGAAAAAAGAAATATAACCAAAGCTGCCGGCATTATGTCCGTGGCCACATTTATCAGCCGTGTCCTCGGCTTTGTTAAAGACATGATTCTCGCAGTTTATTTCGGGGCAACAGGACTTTCAGACACCTTCTTTGTTGCATTCAGGATTCCGAATCTTTTGAGGGAACTTTTTGCAGAGGGCTCAATGTCATCTGCGTTCATACCTGTCCTGACAGAGTATCAGACTAAGAACGGTAAAGATGAAGCAAAAAGACTTGTAAGGATTACATTTACTTTTATAACGATATTTGTCGGTTTAATCTCTCTAATCGGAGTTATATTTGCTCCCTCAATTGTTACAGCGATAGCCCCTGGTTTTTTAAGTATGCCGGAGAAATTTTCTTTGACCGTTCTTCTTACGCGAGCAATGTTCCCCTTTCTTTTATTCATCAGTCTTGCAGCGCTTATTATGGGCGCATTAAATTCAAGGCGTGTATTCTTTATTCCGGCTTTGGCGCCGGCAATGCTTAATGTTTCGATAATCGTCACAGTTATATCGCTTGCTTCAAAAATGGAACAGCCTATTATCGCAGTTGCAATAGGGGTTGCATTGGGAGGTTTTGCCCAGTTTGCTTTTCAGATCCCGTCTTTTTTAAAAAGCGGATACAGCATGAGGCCGGAGTATGATTTAAGACACCCCGGGCTTAAGAGGATGTCTATTCTTATGCTTCCTGCAACCATGGGAATGGCTGTGAACCAGATAAATATCTTTGTCAGCACAATCCTTGCGTCATACCTTGCTGCGGGAAGCATCACATATCTATATTATTCGATGCGCCTTATCCAGTTTCCTATCGGAATATTCGGGGTTGCTATGGGGATGGCTGTATTGCCAACTTTGTCAGAACATGCACTAAAAGGAGATTATGACAAACTCAGGGATGATTTCTCGTTTGCGCTGAGACTGCTCTTTTTTATAACAATTCCTGCAATGGCAGGACTGATTGCATTAAGAGAGCCAATTGTCAATATTCTTTTTCAGAGAGGAAAGTTTGATTATGCCGCGACAGCCGGAACTGCTGATGCGCTTCTGTTTTATTCCCTTGGTATATGGGCCATAGTCGGAGTCAGGATTGTGACTGCAAGTTTTTATTCCATGCAGGACACGAAAACTCCGGTAAAGATTCTTGTGGCTACAGTAATGACAAATATTATCCTTAGCCTGATACTAATGAGGCCGTTAAGACACAGCGGCCTTGCTCTTGCAAATGCCCTTGCCTCAACTGTGAACTTTCTCCTTCTTTTTTATTTTCTGAGAAAAAAATTGGAAAGACTGGGAGCAAGAAGGATCATTAAATCTTTTTTAAAGATATCTTTTGCCTCTGTTGCCATGGGTGCCGCAGGCTGGTTTTTACTTCACGGAGAACTATGGAAAGAAAGCGGCAGGAGCATGGTAAAGGCAGGTTACCTGTCGGGTGTTATAATACTATGCTCTGTGCTTTATTTTTTTGTAAGTTATCTGCTTAAAAGTGAAGAAATGGAATATATTATCGGGTTAGCGAGGAAGAAGATTTAAGAGAGGTGATGAAATGCTCATAAAAAGTCTTGTGGTAGGGCCGCTTGAAGTAAACTGCTTTATCATCGCAGATGATAA
>JAPLLK010000085.1 GCA_026387575.1 Nitrospirota bacterium
CCCGCGGTGAGAAAGACATGAGGTCATCCTTTTCAGGAGAATTTCGTCAACAGGTTCGCTGTTAAAATTTATCTTTCCGCAGATTCCGCACATACACTTTCTATGGCATCCTCATATTGTTTCACAATTTTTTCAATTGCAAAATCTTGCGCCCTTTTTCTTCCCGCATCTCCTAATCTCTTCCTTAAATCCTCATCCATTACTAATCTCTCTATGGCTCCTGCCAGTGCTTTCTCATCTGCTGACGGAACAAGAATACCATCAACTCCTTCGGTTATAATCTCATCCGGGCCCGTTGGACATCGTGTAGCAACAGATGGAATCCCCAGTGCCATGGCTTCCAGAAGTACATTAGGGAACCCCTCATACAGGGAGGAAAGGACAAAAACTGTTGAGCGAGCAAGATATTTATAAGGATTTTCCTGAAACCCTTCAAAACTAACACTATCATTCAATCCAAGTTTCTCCACAAGTCTAAGTAAATTTTCTTTTTCCTTCCCGTCTCCAAGTATTATAAGCTTACATTGAATGCCTTCCCCTGATAACAAAGCAATTGCCTTTATAAGATAATCAAAACCTTTTTCATTCCCTAACCTTCCAACTGCTATAACAATACTCTCTTTTTTTCGATACCACTTGTGATCTATTTCTTCTTTGGCATACTTGGAAATTTCAGATATATCGACAGGATTATGGATGACCCGGACTTTGCTTTCTGGCACAGTCTGTGAAATTATATTTTGTGCGATCTTTCTTGAGGGAGCAACAATTAAATTAGCTCGCGGATATAAAAAGCGAATGATAAAATTCCTCCAATTATTATCACACTTACTCGAATAGATAGAGGTAGAGGTGCGCTCGCTTACAATAACCTTTAAATTTCCTCTCATTAATTTCTGTACGATTATGGCAATTGCGTTCGGGTACCACATAAAACTCAATAAAATGTCGGGGCGTATGCCATTTAACTGATCCCTGATACGCTTGAAAAGGAAAAAAAACCACAGGCCAAATATTTCAGGCACATGCACATCATCTAATGATATGATTTCAATATCCCTCGGCACCAGTGGCAATAAGGTTCCTTTTTTGCTGAACAGATAGAGAACAGGGACAAAGCGACTCCTATCAATATTTCTAATAATATTCACTAAGACTCTTTCAGCACCGCCTCCTCCAAGGTCATAAATAAAAAAGAGAATTCTCTTTTTTTCAGTTTGTTCCTTCACGGTTTTCTTCCTCAAATGTAAATAGGAAATTCATATTTTGGGATTTAAATGTCAACTATTGTTCTTTAGTCGCAAGCGCACAAAGATGACGACCAAATCCCATATTCAGCTTATATTCCACTTCCCTTATCTGTGGAAACTCGAGTGGGAATAATATATCCATTAATCTTATTTTTCTAATCTTAATCCATGCAAATATTTTTTCGAAATTTAGATATAAAAATGAAGGCAATTCAAAAGACATTTGAAATATTTCAAAATCTATATTTTTGCAAAAAACAACCTTAAATCCCTCATCTCTCAATAATGATTCCATATCCCCAATTGTAAAAGACCTAAAATGCTGCATCCTGTGAAATTCTGACTTACAGAATGGACAGTAGATCATATTCTGCGCCAGGTTTTCTTCAAACGGCGTTGTGATAAGTATTAATCCTTCTGGCTTCAAAATTCTTTTCAATTCTGCAAGTGCTGCTGAAAGAAACTTATTTGGCAAGTGCTCAAGCACTTCAATGCAAGATATCACGTCAAAAAAATCATCAGGATAAGGAATAGTTAAATTGCTAATAACTGTTGCTTGTTTCCAATTCGGATATTCTCTAAATTTCTCGTTGAGCATTTCTATCGACTCTTTCGAAAAATCAATACCATAGCAATCTAAGCCCGCGGCAAGTAGATGGTTTAGAAGATGACCCCTTCCAGACCCATAATCCAGCACCCTTCCTTTCAGTTTGCCTGTTAGATCCAAAAGGTTAATTATTCCTCTTCCTACCGCAGCACTAAAATATGTCTCTTCCATGTAAGGGTTTTTCGCGCACCAATCCCAAAACAATTGGACAATCTCAGGCGTCCAATCGTTCTCAGTTTTCCTGTTTGCCAAATTATCGTCCCACTGCCGATTCTTAATCATTTTACATATTCGATACCGAAGATAGCATTTTGCCTATCCTCATAAGGATGACGTAAGAAAACTTTACAGCATAAATTACAAGGGATATATAGACCATTTTGAAACGGGACGAACAATGCCACCGGTAGGTAATGCTGCATGCCCCTCATGAGAAAACTCTTCAATGAAGAAATCTATTGCACCCTGAACCCAATCATAGCTTTGCCCCTTTCCCCAAAACCATGGGATTGGTTTCACTGCCAAATGCACTGTATAGCCCCCAGGCATTAGAGACAATGGCACTTCTACCTCTGCTGCATACCGCCCAGGTTGTAAATCAAGAGGATGTTGTTCAGGATTATCAGTATGATGACAGGCGCAAACAAGGATACCGTCTAATCTCTCAATTACCACGATAATTCTTACAGTTTTTACGGGTCGACATACTTCGAATTCGATATAAATATGTATGGGGCTTTCAAAGAAAAGAGTCGTGCATGCTTTCTTACTTTCATCAAGTATAGCAATGCGTCTAAAATAAATCTCATCAGTATTGTTTGTGTGCATATCAGATGTAATAATTCCATTCAAATGTTGTTGCCCAGAAGTAAGATAAGTCAGAATTACATTAGTTGGATCACCTTCCTTTAGGATTTCCCCTTTCTCCAACCATAAACATCTGCTACATAGATTTGCGACTGCAGGCATGTTATGACTCACAAACAGCACCGTCCTTCCGCCTTTTGCCACATCTCCCATCTTTCCCAAACATTTTTTCTGAAACTGGGTATCACCCACTGATAGAACTTCATCAATTATCAATATTTCTGGCTCAAGATGTGCTGCCACGGCAAAGGCAAGACGCACATACATGCCCGAGGAATAACGTTTCACTGGGGTATCAAGAAATTTTTCGGTTTCAGCGAATGCTACAATCTCATCAAACTTTTTTTTAATTTCCTGTCTGCTCATCCCAAGTATTGCCCCGTTCAAAAAAATATTTTCTCTTCCGGTAAGCTCAGGGTGAAAACCTGTCCCGACTTCAAGGAGGCTTGCGACCCTTCCACGTAATCTTACCTCACCCTCGGTAGGCTCCGTCACTCTCGAAAGGATTTTAAGAAGCGTAGATTTTCCTGCACCGTTCCTGCCTATAATGCCTATGACCTCGCCCTGCTGCACCTCGAAAGACACATCCTTCAGCGCCCAAAAAGTATTATCGCCTCCTGACCCATTTCTCCTGAATACTGTCGCTGGAGACTTCACCGCATTCATCAATGTCTCGCGCAGGGTCTTATAAGGCAATTTATTGCCTATATGGTACAGCTTTGACAACTCAGAAACTTCAATGATTGGATTTGACATCGATTAGATTATGTCTGCAAATGACCGTTCTAATTTCCTGAAATAGAACAGTCCTGTCAAAAATATCAAAATCCCGATCCCTGCAGATAAAGCCAAAAAATTCCAGTTTACTGGCTGATGTCCGAGTGTAGAGGCTCGAAATGCTTCTATAATACCTGCCATGGGATTGAGCGAGAGCATCCAGCGGTATTTTTCGGGAAACAATGTCACAGGGTATATTACCGGCGTAAGGAACATCCATATCTGGAAAGTCCCTGTATTCTACAGTCAACGCTGAAAGCCAGAGGCCGCATCCAACAGCAACGAGAAAAGTCAGGGATATCAATATTGGGATCATGAGAATGTCTGAAGCGTCTGGGGTGAAGTTATAGAAGAACATCATGCCTATAAGGATTATGAAGGCAACAAAGAAGTCGAGGAGTCCTGAAAGGGAAGCGCTTGATGGTATTATGATCCTTGGGAAATATACCTTTGTGATAAGGTTGGAATTCGCGACAAGACTGTTGCCTGAATTGCTCAGTGCCGAAGAAAAATAGTTCCATGGCAGAAGTCCTGCATATACAAAAATAGGATATGGAATCCCGTCAGAAGGCACTTTGGCAAATGTTCCAAAAATCACTGAAAAAATCACCATTGTAAGAAATGGCTGAAGAATTGCCCATGCAGCGCCGAGAGCAGTCTGTTTGTATTTAACCTTTACATCCCTCCATGAGAGAAAATATAAAAGTTCTCTGTATGCCCATAGTTCTTTAAAGTTAATAGGAATCCAGCTCTTCCGTGGTTTAATTATAATTTCGTTATTTTGAATCATCAAATCAATTATTTTCTGAACAGGCTACCGCCATTCAGGGTTATATTCCCTTCTGTCAGAAAAAACACATACTGATTGTTCATCGGCTACACACAGCTAATGCCGTCTCTAAGCCATGACAAGAAACGCCTTATCTACAACAGCCCTTGCCTGATACTCAATTGAGCTCAGTAATAAAACCACACGCTCCTGTCCGTTCAACTCTTTTTCAAATAGCCCTCTCAGTCCTGACAGAGGCCCGTCGTTTATGGCCACACTGTCGCCGTATTTGAGCTGTGGCGGCTTTATGGTAACAATCCCGTCTTCCTCTTGATCTCTTATTACGTCAATAATCTCATCTGAAACGGGCCATGGCAAATCTCCACCAACAACCCTCTTGACTCCCCGCGTATACTTAATCATATGTGCTGTAGTTTCAGGTTCAAATTTCACAAATACATAACAGGGGAAAAGCGGGCTGATTTTATTTCTATAAGCGCCTTGCACGTATTTTTTTTGTTTTAATCTTGGATTAAAGACTTCAATGCCTGCATTCTCAAGAGAGCCTGCCACAGCATCCTCTCTTTTTGGCTTTGTATATACAGCATACCACTGCATCCTATTCTCTCTCTGCTTCATTATTCGAGGCATTAGGGCTTTTATATGTCAGCGGGAATATGCTCTTCACTTTTTCAGGATGGATACCTTCTTCTATAAGTTTCTTATAAACCTCATCTCTTTTCAGAAAGGAACTCACAATCACAAAATCAGCATCGATCTCCCTTATCCTTTCAAACAGCATTATTTTGTATTTAAAGAAATCTTTGCCTGCACGCTCTATGTCAACAATCCCGGCAAATCTTATATCAAATTCCTGAAGTGAAAGATACGCTATCTCCGCGGACTCGTCTGCGCCAGCAAAAATAACACTCTTCACGCCCTCGTTATACAGGTTGCTGAATAACTCCTTAAAGTCTCTTCTGGCTTCTCTGTAGAGATTTGTGAAGTTATGAAGGTGGTGATATGTCAATCGCGTCTTTTCTGTAAAGCCTTTGGGTGTGAGATAGTAAGCATATCTCTTTGAAGGTATCTCCTTTATAGTTACATAGCCTTTTGAAACAAGATTTTTTATATATGAATTTACAAGACCGAGGGCTACGTTTAGTTTCCTGCTAAGGTCACGCTGCGACATGGGCTTCCCTTTTGAGATTTCATCAAGGAGCAGGAGTGACTTATAAGAATCAGGAGTTTCGCTATTACTGCCGTTCAAATCCTGAACGTTCATAATCTGAACTTATCACACAGGCATCTGTCCTGTCAAGCCAGAAAATGCAGTTGGCAGAGGCACTGGTGACAAAAAAGTCTTTTGCAGTTCTAATCGGCAAATCGGACAACACCTTTGACATGCCATAATCAATTCTTAACGCGCATAATTCGAGCAGTCGCCTTATTTTTAAAATATTTAATCATTTTGCCTCTTGCTTGTAGTGCTTTTCAGATACCACATGAAGAGTTTAAATCCTGCCACTGCCTTTCTCATGAAATCCTTAAAACTTGTTACTTCTTTGATTTTTTCCATTATATACCATGGGCTCATGTAAAACCTTCTGTGCGCTTCTTTCAGGATGCGGACTAATTTCCCCTCATCCCAGTTTTCATTTATTATAGCCGGCCTGTTAACGTCCTTGTCCATGGGATTTTTTGCCTCAACTTCTTTATACCACCCCATTCTGACAGCATCGTCATAAAGTTTCGTGCCGGGCACAGGCGACAGAACACTGAACTGCGCATATGCAGGTCTTATCTCCCTTGCAAAGTCTATTGTCTTTAATTCATCTTCGTACGTCTCAACAGGAATTCCTAAAACAAAATATGCCATCGGTTTTATACCGGCATTTCTTGTCATCTCAAATGCATTTCTTATCTGTTCAACTGTCGTGCCTTTATTAAGGTAATCAAGCCCTTTCTGATTCCCGCTCTCAACCCCATAGGCTGTCATTGAACATCCTGCTTTCTTCATCAAGGTGAGAGTCTCTTTGTCTGCCAGGTTTACCCTGCCCTCGCACTTCCATTCAATCTGAAGTTCCCTGTCAATTATTCCCTGACATATCTCCAAAACTCTTTTTTTATCAAGCGTGAATAGATCATCATAAAAGATTATTGAGTTAATGCCGTAATCCTTGCTCACAAGTTCTATTTCGTCAAGGACATTTGCAGCGCTCCTCGCCCTCCACTTTGAGCCGAAAACAGCTTTATCACAGAACACACAATGGTAGGGGCATCCTCTTGATGTAAACATCGTTGTAACTTTTCCTGACGATAATATGTATCTGTATCTATCATTAGGCAACAGACGTCTATCAGGGAAAGGCAGACTGTCAAGCTCGTCTATCAATGGCGGAGGCGGATTGCTGAAATCTCTGGTAATAATTCCAGAGATATTACTTATATCTATATTTCGTTCCAACGCTTCTACCAGAAGCGGAAAGCTGATTTCACCTTCGCCCTGTACCGCATAGTCTATATCAGGACATTGCTGAAATATCTCATCACCTGCAACAGACGCGTGAGGGCCGCCCATAACTATATGCCGGGCATATCTTCTTGCTATATTTGCAGTCTTGTAGGCATTATCTATTACAGGCGTCATGCCTGTAATGGCAACAATATCCGGAGAGAATGTCTTTACTCTTTCTTCAAGGGAATTAAGATTAAGCATCTCGGCAAAGGCATCTATAATGCTAACCCTGTGTCCCCTTTTTCCCAGTACAGCGGCAAGATATGCTATACCCAGCGGAGGAACAACAATGTCATCCCTAACAAGGCGCCTTGGCGGAGGTTGTATAAGGAGAACCTTCATGGATATACCATCATTCCTTTAACGCAATCTCCGCAGCGCTTATCCTGAATTTTTTTAGCCATAAAGCAAATTCTTTGGTACCAGAATGTTTAATCCTGTTCATTTTCAATCTTTTCCTTATCATCCCATGCAATCCCATCGCTGCATCAAAGTACGCTTTTACAAAAACACCGGCAAGCATTAAAAATGAATATTCCTCGGCAAACCTTCCTGCTGCTCCCTTTCCGGTCAGTGCGCCATAGAGTTGCAGTATCCATCTTAATAGCGTATAAAAAGGACTAAGCAGTATATATCTCAACGGAAAATATTTTATTAAGATCCACAATCTGTTTCTTTCTACGAGATATGCCTTTAATGGTGAATATTTTCCACTTGTAGCAGATGAATGGTGGTAGACAACGGACTTCGGCACATAAATGCACTTCCAGCCTGCAATCCTTGCTTTCATCCCTAAATCAGTATCGTCGCCATATGCGAAAAAATCAGGGTCAAAAAAACCGATAATATCCAGCATCTCTTTGCGATATATAGCCGCGCAACCACTCGGGAAAAAAACTTCCTCTTCCTTATCATATTGTCCTTTATCCTTTTCTCCCTTGCCGCGTCCCCTGTTCAGACCATCAGGATATATAAGATGGCCGGCTGTATCTATAATCTCACGGTCATCATAAAAAAGTATCTTGCTTGCCCACATGCCGAATGTCCCATCGCACCTATTAACCGCAGACATAAATTCCTCTATCCATCTCCTGTCCGCAACAGCATCATTGTTAAGAAGTGCAATAAACTCTCCCTTCGCATCCTTTAATGCCAAATTATTCCCTCCGGCAAAACCAAGGTTGGTATTACTTTCAATAAGCTTAATCTTCAATGAATATTTTTCTTTTAATATTTCCAGCGAACTGTCGTTGGATGCATTGTCAACAACGATAATCTCCAGAGGCTTATAGGTTTGATCAAGAACAGAATCAAGGCATTCTTCTATGTAATCTTTCCCGTTATAATTAAGAATTATTACTGAAATTAATGGACCCATGACCAGTATTCTCGAAATCTCCATCTAAAGAACAGGGCGTTTCTAAATAGGCTTAAAGATTAAAAGTTTCTATTGTTATTACAGTCTATAGCAAACACATCCACTGCAACCCTTGTGCCTGCAACACCTGTAGCCGTAGCAATAAAACAGGGTGTGGTAGCAGTGGGTAAGGCAGCCGATGTCCCGCCATATGGGATTGGGACAGGATTCGGGAGACCGAAACCGCTCCGTTGGGTTATAGCATAGGTAAACTGCGTCCCCGTTCCAGGTCTAAAGCCTGGCAATACACCTGCAGCCTGAATAGCAGCAGTCCCATTAACTGTTACAGGGCCTGGTGCAGGTGTGGGGGCATAACCTCCATTCTCAGCATAAAACTGTTCCTCAAGCAGTCTCAAGGTCTGTAGGTTTGTATATGCCTCTGTCCTTGCAGCCCTTTTCTGCTGGCCGACATAAGCAGGAATTGCAATCGCTGCAAGGATACCGATAATAGCAATAACTATTAAAAGCTCAATAAGAGTGAACCCTTTATTTTTCATGCTAACATCCATATATTTTTTATTATAAAACAAGTTAAATTATTTTTTCTTTCTGGATTTTATTTTTATCTCCTCTTTCTTAGCGTAAGCCAGAGAAAGATTAGAACGGACATACGGCTCCTCTCTAATCTTTAATGCCTCCTCCAGAGTTTTAATTGCAAGGTCAAATCTGCCGGTCTTAATATATTGAACTCCAAGGTTATTATAAGGGGCGACTGCCAAAGGATAAACCTTTATTGCTTCTTTAAATGCATCAATTGCATTTTCGTTCTGTCCCGTTGCGCTGTATGTCCTTCCAAGTTTATTGAGAACATCTAAGTGCAGCTGTTGGTTTAATTTCAAGGTCAATGCCTTTTTTAGATAAACAACCGCATCTTCATAATTCCCAAGCCTGCATTGAACATCGCCGAGATTGAAATAAACAGAAGTATAGTTCTTGTCTGCCTTCAGTGATTTTTCAAATTGCTCAATTGCTTTTTCAAATTCCCCTTTATTTTTTAATTCTACTCCAAGATTATTGTACGCCCTTGCGTTATTTGGCGCCTTTGCAATAACATCCTCCCATAGTGTTTGGGGATCTTCCCATATTGTATTTCTGTTATAAGCGCCTACAGATAATGCCAGCACAATGGCAGCCATTAAAGCAGTTTTGAGCCGCATATTAGAAAAAAGATAATCTACAGATAGCACAGCAGCAATAAAAAAACCTATTGAAGGAAGATATAAGCGGTGCTCAACTATAACATCTCTTATCGGAATGAAAGATGACTCAACAGAGAGGGTTATGAAAAACCAGAAAATGCCAAAGGCTGTGAGGCGCAAGGCATAATGCGTTCTGCGTGATTTGTAAAAAAGATAGGCTGCAAGACCGAATATTGACAGGAGAAACAAAAATGATAAAAACACCTGCAAATCAAAAAAAGAATGATAAACAGAATAGCTATAATCAAGACTCTGATTCACAGGCATGATCAATAACCTCAGATATGTCACTATAACCCTGAACTGCGTCAGGAGATAGTCAGTCCTTGCAATATTGACCGTTTCTCTTGATTGGATATTTATGTCCTGAGTGATGGCCTCAACCGGAGCTTTGAAATTCACCATGCTAAAGGGGATTATAAGAAGCGTAAGCAAAATCGGCAAAAGGAAAAGAAATCTTCTTAGATTCGGTGTTCGGCATTCGGCGTTTAGAGTATTATTAAAAAACGAAAATTCATATAGAGCAATGACAAGAGGTAAAGTAAAAGCTATCTCCTTTGTCTTCATAGCAAAAATGGCACAGATAACAGAACCAAGATACCAGAACACAGATTTCAGATTCCGGGGTTTAGATTTCAGGTTTAAGGTTTTATTCTGTTCCATATTACCTGACACCTGTAACCTGAATTTGATATACATAATAAGCGACAAAAGGTAAAACATCGTTGCCATTGATGTCGCCCTCTGCGCTATGTATGTAACTGCCTGCGTCTGAATCGGATGGGAGACAAAAATAAAGGCAGCAGAAAAAGCTATGAAGAAATGCCGTGAGGCGTGAGACGTAAGGCGTGAGGTAAAATATGGGGTTCTGAAAGTAAGAATGACAAGATAATATACAAGAAGGGCATTTATCACATGAATAAGATTGTTTATCAGATGGTATCCGAATGGTTTTAACCCCCCGGCTGCATAATTAACAGCAAAGCTGAGCAAAACCAGATACCTGTTGCTTGATATATTTTTAAATGATTCCGCAAAACTTCTTATTGAATCATTTTCTTTAATTGAGCTATGGTCATCGAAGACAAAGGGATCACGAAGAACATTTGAGTAAAGAACTACTCCGAGCAAAACGATTCCTATCAGCCCTAAAAGAATAAGCTTGTTGGAAGAAATTTTATGCACTATTTTTGTAGTATAGCCCGCTTTGTCGAATAGCTTTTCGCAAAATATAAGGGAGACGGCATTACTGCCGTCTCCCTTATCAATCCCGCTAAACTAATCTGAACTTATAGACTTTTGAGTAAGAACAGATCCATCTGTGTTGCCAATTGCGCTTCCTTTATCTTTCGACACTATATGCAGAGTCGTAATAGTACCATCGTCTGCTGGTGTAAAGCATAGAGTAATCCTGCCATTGAGCGCATTAGTTACACAATCACCAATAAGGGCTCGGGCAGTAGCATCCCTGGCCCACAGCGCTTGAGCAGGAGACCACGGAGATACAAATGCGGTTGATCCGGGAGGTCCAGGGTGAGCAGCTAACCATTGAACAGTAAGGCCTGTAGTTGCTAAAGCAGTGTTAGTCATATCGCCCCCTGCGCCTGTTGTAATTACGCCGTCACCATTGGTATCTATCTCTATTAGACCGCCCTGAAGGGTACCTGCCTTCTTTACAGAGTTCATCCATGCCTGTAATTCCGGCTCATTCGATGATGCAACCCTTATAACCGCGCCTTTTCTTCCTCTCTCCTGCATGCCGATGTAACCGGGAATCGCAACTGCGGCAAGAATACCGATAATTGCCACAACGATAAGAAGCTCAATCAGGGTAAAACCCTTTTGCTCCCTTAGATTGTTCATTGCTTTATACATTTTCCCTCCTTTTTTCTTTCGCCCCGATACTTCGGGGGCGGTTGCTCTTAAGTAATTTCCCTTTCTACTACCTACTGTCTTTACCCCACCTCCTTTAAGTCGCATATATTCTTAATTTTAAAACCATCACCCTATTTCCCCATCCGCTTTATAACTGCTATTTCATTATCTATAAAGCAGTTTTCATGCCACTTCAATCTCCAATAATATTCAGTAAAATCAGTCGGTAGTATGAGATTTTTTGTCTTTCTGCAAAATGCCTGACAATTTTTGTCAGGCAAAAGCCGTATAATGACATTTAGCGCTTGCCTAAAAAATAGTGAGCCAGCATAGTTTGTCATGCTGAACTTTATTCAGCATCTAATAAAAACCAAGCTGTTACGAGACCCTGAAACGAATTCAGGGTAACAATATAGAGAGTTTTCAGACAAGCTCTCACCGTATAATTGAATGACATACCAAAGCGCGCTCAAGTGCAGTAAACTTACACAGTACATTTTTTTCCAATCTCTTATGTGATAAAATGAATATCAATACGCAGGTCTATAAGGAGTTCTCATGAGGTTTATAGGTCTTGATGCAGGCTCTGTGAGTGTGAAGTATGTTGTGCTTGATGAAAATGGAACTAAGCTCAACAACCGTTATGTAAGGCATAAAGGACATCCGCTCAAGGTTGCTCTTGAACTGCTTAGAGAAGTTATCGGCGGGCAAGCCCATTCACCGGATTTTTCCCTCTCAATCACCGGCTCTGCCGGCAGGCTTATAGCCTCTGTCCTTGGCATTGAGCCTGTCAATGAGCTTGTTGCGCAGGCTTATGCAACAAGGAAACTTTCCCCTCACATCAGGACCATCATAGAACTTGGGGGCGAGGACTCAAAGCTTATTATGCTCGGAGAAAATGGCGTAAAAGAATTCTCTATGAATTCGGTATGCGCCGCGGGAACAGGATCATTCCTTGACCAGCAGGCCGAAAGACTTAGGCTCACAATTGAAGAATTCAGTGAACTCAGCCTCAAATCAAAGAGACCGCCAAGAATTGCCGGAAGATGTAGTGTCTTTGCAAAATCAGACATGATCCATCTCCAGCAGATAGCAACTCCCATGGAGGATATCGTTGCAGGTTTATGCTTTGCCGTTGCAAGGAACTTTAAGGGCTCTATTGTGCGCGGCAGAAAAATTGACAGACCGGTCTCTTTTCACGGCGGCGTTGCAGCCAATAAAGGCATGATAAGGGCGTTTAAAGAGGTATTTGAACTTGATGACCTCTTTGTCCCTCCTGATTTTAACCTGATAGGCGCATTAGGCGCTGCCTTAAAAGACATGGATGACAATAGGATAAACTTATTTGATATAAAGAAGCTTGATGATTTCATAAAATCCGAGAAGTCTTTAGATGCAGGATATACCCCTCTGATATTAAAAGACGATGACTTTCTTGAAAGACATCTTAAAGACAGTGAAGGGTTAAGAGTTATGAGTTGTGAGTTAAAAGATAAAGGGGAAAATTCAAAATTCAAAGCTCTAAACTCTGAAGTAATACCAGCTTTTCTCGGCATTGACATCGGCTCAATAAGCACAAACCTTGCTGTTATAGATGAAAACTGCAACCTTCTCTCAAAGCGTTATCTTATGACTGCCGGACAGCCGATAGAAGCGGTAAAGCAGGGGCTGAAAGAGATAGGAGAAGAGGTCGGAGGCAGAGTTAAGATAATTGGCGTAGGCACAACAGGGTCAGGCAGGTATATGATTGCCGATTACGTTGGTGCCGATATTATAAAAAACGAGATTACTGCGCAGGCAACAGCAGCTGCGTTTATTGACAGGAATGTGGATACCATTTTTGAGATAGGAGGGCAGGATTCAAAATATATATCGCTCAGGGACGGCGTCATAGTTGATTTTGAAATGAACAAGGCATGCGCTGCAGGCACAGGCTCGTTTCTTGAGGAACAGGCTGAAAAACTCAGCATATCGGTAAAGGATGACTTTGCATCGCTTGCCTTTTCCGCGGAAAATCCATGCCGCCTCGGCGAGAGATGCACTGTTTTTATGGAGAATTCTCTAATGTCAAACCTGCAGAGAGGCGCAGACAAAAATAACCTGCTGGCAGGCCTTGCATACTCAATCGTCCAGAATTACATAAACAGAGTCGTTGCAGGGAAACCAATCGGCAAAAACATATTCTTTCAGGGAGGAGTAGCATTTAACAAATCTGTTGTTGCCGCATTTGAGAAATATCTTAACAAGAAAATAACTGTCCCTCCGAATCATGACGTTACAGGCGCAATCGGGATGGCGCTGATTGCGAAAGAGCATATGAAAAAGCAGAAGCTAGAACACAGAATACAGAATACAGATACTCCCCTAAGGGGAGACTTAGAGGGGATGAGACCAAAGCATGTAACCAGCTTCAAAGGCTTTGAACTCTCAAAGCGGCAGTACAATATATCATCTTTTGAATGCAAGGGCTGTCCGAATGTCTGCGAAATAAACAGGATAAAGATTGAAGGCGAAGACGGTCATCTGTTTTATGGGGGCAGGTGTGAAAAATATGACATAAGGAAAAAGAAAACATCCTCGGGAATCCCTGAC
The DNA here is from genome assembly GCA_026387575.1 of Nitrospirota bacterium. Lineage (GTDB taxonomy): Bacteria > Nitrospirota > Thermodesulfovibrionia > Thermodesulfovibrionales > UBA1546 > UBA1546. The sequence goes on from JAPLLK010000085.1 coordinate 13,872, forward strand.
ATCTTTGGATTTAGGGATGAGATGTTGTGGAAGGAACATAATAGAAGAGCGGAAGAGCAGAAAAAATTCAAGATACAAGATTCAGGATACAAGATTCAGGATAGTCATGCATCATGCATCATGCATCATGCATCACGAACAAAAATAGGCATCCCTTACATCTTCTACTTCCATGAATATCTCCCTTTCTGGACAACTCTGCTATGGGAACTTGGATTTGATGTCGTTGTTTCACCGAAGACAAACAGGCAGACAGTAAGTCTCGGGCTTGAATCCATACTTTCAGAGACGTGCTTCCCTGTGAAAGTTGCATACGGCCACATAAAACATCTCTTGAATGAAGGCGCTGATGCATTATTGATTCCAAGCTTCATAAACCTGAACACAGAAGAGGAATCACTTGAAAAAGGATTTGCCTGCCCTTATACACAGACAATCCCATACTCAGCACGGGTTGCATTTCCTGATGCAGACATAATTTCTCCTGTTGTTAATCTGAAGCGCGGCAGCAAATTCATGCTAAATGAAATCTCAAAGGCATTTAAACCTTTTGGAATAAAAAGTGCGCGGATAAAAGAGGCTTTGCTTATTGCAGAAGAAGCACAGAATGCATTTCTCATATCCGTACAGAGGAAAGGCGCTGAAGTTTTATCATCCATAAATGATAAGGCTATTGTAATTGTGGGACGCTCTTATAATTCATTTGACAGCGGGATGAACCTTGAGATACCGAAAAAACTCGCAGACCTTAATGTCCTGGCTATTCCGATGGATTTCCTCCCTCTGAATGATCATGCAATAGACTCCAAATGGCCGAATATGTACTGGAGGGCAGGACAGAAGATACTGAAGGCTGCGAGGGTGATAAGGGAAAACCCAAATCTCTTCCCGCTTTATATCGGAAACTTTTCATGCGGACCTGACTCGTTCATACTGAAATATTTCAAAAAAGAGTTGCAGGGCAAACCCTTCCTTCACATCGAGATAGACGAGCACAGCGCTGATGCAGGAGCAATAACAAGATGCGAGGCATTTCTTGACAGCATCAAACAAAGTGATGAGTCAAGAGTTATGAGTTATGAGTTAAGAGTTAAAAAAACTCCAAACTCCAAACTCCAAACTCCAAACTTAAGAAAATGCACTGTTTACATCCCCAGAATGTCTGACCATGCATTTGCGCTTGCCGCTTCATTTGAACGCTCAGGCATACCTGCAGAAGTATTGCCTGAATCAGACAAGGAAACCACTTACATCGGAAGAAAATATGTTTCAGGAAAAGAATGTTATCCGTGCGCAGTGACAACGGGCGATATGCTCAAAAAAGTTCTTTCTCCTGATTTCAGTTCTACTGAGTCTGCTTTCTTCATGCCCTCAGGTTCAGGCCCGTGCAGGTTCGGGCAGTATAATGTGTTTCACAGAATGGTGCTTGATGACCTTGGTTATCATAATGTGCCGATATTCTCGCCAAATCAGGATGTAGAATTTTACAGAGACCTTGGAATAGTCGGCAAGGATTTTGCTCTCAGGTCATGGCAGGGAATAATTGCCATTGAGCTGCTGACAAAATGCCTGCATGAGACAAGACCCTATGAAAAAGAAAACGGCTCTGCAGACTTTGTTTACAGGGAATATCTCGGAAAGATATATTCCTCGCTGAAAGGCACCAATGGGAAAGTTGAAGTCCTTCTCAAAAGTATACGGAGAGATTTTCAAAATCTGCTCCCACGCTGCTCGGGACAAGAAAACAGGAAACCTCTGATAGGAATCATAGGCGAGATATTTGTAAGAAGCAACAAGTTCTCGAATGAAGATATTGTAAGGAAAATAGAGACTCACGGCGGCGAGGCATGGCTTGCTCCTGTTGAAGAATGGATCTATTACGTAAATCACACAGCTTCTCAAAAAGCCTTGCTAAAAAAAGAATGGTCTGATATTATGAATACTCTTTTAAAAACTTTCTTTCAAAAAAGGGTAGAGCACAAATACGCAGGATACTTTTCAGGTTTCCTCAAGACCCTGAAAGAACCGGAAACAAGGGAAATAATAAAAAAGGCATCTCCGTATCTGCACAGTTCTTTTGAAGGAGAGGCGATACTGAGCATAGGCAAGGCGGTTGACCTCATAGAGAGAGGCGCCGCAGGTATTGTAAATGCAATGCCCTTTGGATGTATGCCAGGCACAATAGTAACTGCACTGATGCAGGGGCTGAACAAAAAGTACGGAATTCCTTTTATAAGCATCCCGTATGACGGGACAGAATCCCCGACAACAGAGATACAGCTTGAGGCATTCATGCATCAGGCAAAGGAAAATTTAAGAAGGAGGTGATTTAGTGGGAAGTGTTGTTAAGTGGCGCAAGAAAAAGATGAGTAAGCACAAGCATAAAAAACTTCTTAAGAAGACAAAACATCAGAGAAGAGCTAATAAATAGAAGCAATAATGAAAGAGCCGGCTTCAAAAGAAAGACTAAGCCTTGTTGAAAAAGAACTTGCTATACTTGTGGATAGACTTGATGAGGAGAAAGTCATCAAAAAAGCATTGATGACCTTCAAAAAGAGATGAGGGGCTGAAATTATTCCTTAGCAGGGTTCATCCGGAATTCAAAAAACAGTTCCCTGAGATAATTAAGAAGCTGAAGGGTTAATTGAACCTGCTCACCCTCACGCCTATAAACGGCATAGAGTTTATGTAGTCATAGAGCCTTACCTTCGTAACTTCTCCCCCTTTTTTCTTAAATCCGCCGGCATGAATAAGATAAATCTCTTTTTGCTCTTCATTTTTGCTGACTGCTGGCTTCTGACTGCTGGCCTCTATCTTTACTATCCCTATATGCCCAACTATCTCGCCGACCTTTCTTTTTTCAACAGCCTTTATAAAAAATATAAAATCTCCGTTTTTCAGTCTACGACCCATAGTCGGCGATGAATCTTCTCTTTTATTTAATAGCGTCTGCATTTCCTTCTTTGAAATCATCTTCACTTTTTCTCTTCTCCTTAAACCTTTTATCTCTGTAACCTTACCCAGTTCTCCTGTTATCTCCTTTCCCCACCTGCCGCTGTCAAGCATGTCTTCGCCGTATTGAAACCTGTCCTCGTAATTAATTACATTCCCCTTGCTGTCAAGCTTTCCCTTTGTTATAAATCTCTTATCAAGAGCAATATCTATTGCCTTATCAGGCGTTAGACTCAACGCAAGCTCAACCGCCCTGAAACTCAGATACATGCAGTCCACATTCTCATCAGCAACAATCACTTTCTTGGTAACATATTCTCCAAGGGGGTCAGTATCGTAAGGAGTGCCAATAAACTTTTCTGCCCAGCGGGCAATCCTGTCGCCAACCGGCTTGTTGGCAATTTCCTTCTGAAAGACAGCAATCTCGCTGTCAGACATGAATGAATAAGTTGAAAAAGGAAAAAACAAAGAAAAAACAAACAAAGATGCCGAAAAAGATATGGTATAGTATTTGAGCGGTTTTTTTTGCCGATATTCCTTAAAATTTATTTTAAGTGGATAAAGAGGCAAAAACCTCGGAGTCCCGATTTTATCGGGGCGAAAATGAGCGAAAATACTATGCCCTATCTTTAAGCAATTTCTAAAATAATCATTTACAAATATTAAAAAATATCGTAGCAAGCTAAAAGCAGTCATTTTTAAAACCTTCCTCTAAACAAGCCCCATTGCTTCGCGCACAATAATCATTGTCCCCTCTGCCGCTTTTCTTGCCTTTTCAGTGCCCTTCTCTACTATCTCAGTAACAGCTCTTGGGTTTGCAATGAGTTCAGAGCGTTTCTGCCATATCGGCTCAAGCACTTTAAATACATTCTTTATAAGTATCTTTTTACAGTCAATGCACCCTATCCCAGCAGTCCTGCAACCTTCAGCTACCTCGTCCTGATCTTCTTTTGAGGAAAAAATCTTATGCAGATGAAAAACAGGCGAAAGTTCAGGAGTGCCTTTATCCATCCTTCTTTTTCTCGCAGGGTCTGTCATCATTGTCATGAGTTTCTGTTTAGCCGCTTCAGGCGAGTCTGACAGATATATTGCGTTGTCATAACTCTTTGACATCTTTCTTCCGTCAATACCAAGAACCTTTGGAAACTTTGTGAGCAGCGCCTCTGGTTCAGGGAAAACCTCTTTGTAAAGATAGTTAAATCTCCTTGCAATCTCTCTTGAAATCTCAAGGTGAGGAACCTGATCAACGCCGACAGGCACATATTTAGCCTTGTAAATAATGATGTCTGCTGTCTGAAGCAGGGGGTATCCTAAAAAACCATAGGTGGATAAATCCCTGTCCTTCAGTTCCTGCTGTTTTTCTTTATATGTGGGAACCCTCTCAAGCCAGCCCAATGGCGTAATCATAGAAAGTAAAAGATGCAGTTCAGCATGCTGGAGAATCTTTGACTGAAGGAATATTGTGCACTTATCAGGGTCAAGCCCTGCTGCAAGGAAATTAATCAGAAGGTCGTTTGTTGATTCCTTAATCGCAGCGGGATTCTCGTATCCTGTGGTAAGTCCGTGCCAGTCTGCAATGAAATAGAAACAATCGTATTTATCCTGAAGCTTCACCCAGTTCTGGAGCGCTCCAACGAGATTGCCAAGATGAAGTCTTCCGCTTGCCTGCATACCACTTAGAACTCTGTCCAATCTAACCTCCGGGGAAAAATTGAAGATTTAATATTATTAATTTATCTGTGATGGTATGTCAAGAAATTGGTTCCTTCTTTGTAGCATAAAAAAAGATGTTGCATTTATAATATAACATCATGTTGGAAACTCTTCGTGAGATTGACACATCTCTGTTTTATTTGATAAACAGAAGCCTGCAGAACATTATCTTTGATGTTTCTATGCCGGTTATTACCGATAGGTACTATTTCATCATTCTGGCCTTGATGATATACATGGTATCAACCCATAAAAAAAAGACTGTAATCCCGATAGCCCTTACAATCATATCTGTAGCGCTCTCTGACTGGGCAGCAAATATATTAAAACATCTCGTAGGGAGAATACGCCCCTGCCATGCGTTAGAAGGCGCAAGAATGCTTGTAGGCTGCACTAGTTCTTTTTCCATGCCTTCAAGTCATGCTGCAAATTCATTCGCAATTATACTTGCATTATCTTATATATCAGGGAAATGGGTGCGATGGATGGCGCTGACAGTGGCTTTACTCGTAGGCTTCTCAAGGGTGTATATCGGTGTTCATTATCCGTCTGATGTACTTATCGGAGCATTGACAGGCATTGCAGTCTCTATCATTGTAATAAGATTTTATGAATGGGCATCTGTCAGATACAAGTCTAAACCCTACAACACCGCGCTTCTGATATTTCTGCTGGGGTTGAGCCTTTTCCGCATTTACTACATCACATACGGCGTTATTGACCTGAGTCCTGATGAGGCGCATTACTGGGAATGGGCAAGAAGGCTTGATTTAAGCTACTACTCAAAGGGCCCGATGATTGCTTACCTCATAGCCATTGGCACAGCCATATTCGGAGACAATGTATTTGGCATACGGATAATGGCTGTCGTATCCTCAGCGCTGAGCAGTGTCTTTCTTTACCTGTTCGGTAAAAAACTTTTTGACGAGCGGACAGGATTAGCAGCCGCAGTGTTAATGCAGGTTATCCCGCTTTATTCTGCATACGGAGTGCTTTTTACGATAGATTCACCGTTTATATTTTTTTGGATATTGTCTCTCTATCTTTTTTACAGGGCAGTAGAACAGCAGGATAGGATACAAGATACAGTTTCCTCAGGCGACTCGCCGAGGCAAGGATGCAGGATGCAGGACAAAGAAAATCGTGCATCATGTATCATGCATCGTGCATCTCCTTTATGGTATTGGCTTCTCCTCGGTATTTCCATTGGTTTTGGTCTTCTCACAAAATACACAATGGCATTCTTTTACATCTGCACATTACTTTTTCTTCTCGTCTCAAAGCAGCACAGAAGGATTCTCCTTACAAAAGAACCTTATATAAGCCTTGCTTTAAGCCTCATTATCTTCAGCCCTGTTATTATCTGGAACGCCACTCATGACTGGGTTACTTTAAGGCATACAGCAGGACAGGCACATATCAGTGGTCAGTGGTCAGTGGTCAGTGATCAGTGGTTAAAGAACTTCTCTGAATTCTTAGGTTCACAGATCGGAGTCATTACACCGATTCTCTTTGGCATGATATTTTACGCTGTCTTTAAACTCAAGACTCTCACCTCAGCGAGTCGTCTGTGGCGACAAACCTCTCACCTCAGCGAGTCATCTGTGGCGACAAACCTCAAAACTGACTTTCTTTTCTGGTTTTCCATTCCTATATTTGTATTCTTCCTGCTGAAGAGTTTTCAAGGCAAGGTGCAGGCGAACTGGGCACTGCCTGCTTATGCAGCCGGGTTTATTGCCTTTTCTGTTGTATTCATCAGCAGATGGGAAAGCATAAAAAAATTAATCCGGTGGACAGTAATTGCCGGTGTTTTTATCTCACTGTTAATCACTGCAACCGCACATTATCCTGCCATCCTCAAGCTGCCTCCTAAATTGGATCCGACAGCAAGGACAAGGGGATGGAAAGAACTCGGCAAAGAAGTAACCAGAGTGTCTGAAGGACTCTCAAAAAAGGGACATTTCTTTATCATTTCCGACAAATATCAGGTCTCAAGCGAGCTTGCCTTCTATGTAAAGGGACAGCCTGTTACCTACTGCGTTAATCTTGGAAGAAGAATGAACCAATATGACCTCTGGCCCGGATTTAACACGCTCATCAATTTTAACGCTGTTTTTGTTACAATAGACGATGTGCAGATGCCTGAAGCAGTTGGAACGGCATTTGACAGATGCGACAAACAGCTCTTTACTGTTTTTAGCAAGGATAAAAAGCTCAGGGACTACTCTATATTCACATGCTATAATTTTAAATGGATGCCGCAGAAAGGGATAAACAGCTACTGATGAAAGTTTCTGTTGTAATACCTTTATATAACGAAGAAGAAAACATAGCCATCCTGCATGAGAGGCTGAAGGAGACGCTTGACCGTCTCGGATACGACTATGAAATAATCTATGTTGATGATGGAAGCGCTGACAAAACATTAGCAGGACTTGAAAAGATTCAGGCAGAAGACAAGAAAGTCGTCGTGCTCAGCCTGAGAAGAAATTTCGGGCAGACAGCCGCCTTTGCAGCAGGTTTTGATTTTTCAAGAGGGGATATAGTCATCACAATGGACGGAGACCTTCAGAACGACCCTGCTGACATTCCTAAACTTCTTGACTTGATAAAAGACAATGACCTTGTAAGCGGATGGCGGAAAAAAAGAAAGGACGCATTCATTACAAGACGTCTGCCTTCAATCATTGCAAACTGGATAATAAGCAAGGTAACAGGCGTCAAACTGCATGACTACGGCTGCTCTCTCAAGGCATATAGGAGAGAAATCATCAAGAATTTGAAATTGTACGGTGAAATGCACAGATTCATACCTGCAGTTGCAAGCTGGTACGGAGTCCGCGTGGCAGAGGTAGAGACGACTCACTACCCGAGGCTCAGAGGGAAGTCTAAATATGGATTGTCGCGGACAATGAAAGTAATCCTTGACCTTATAACCGTAAAATTCCTTCAGAGTTTTTCAACAAAGCCCCTGCAGTTCTTCGGCCCTATCGGATTATTCAGTAGCGCGGCAGGGTTTCTTATATCACTTTACCTCAGCATAGAAAAAATCTTCATTGGAAAACCAATAGGAGGAAGGCCTCTGCTCCTTTTGGGAATTTTATTGATAATCGTAGGGATACAGTTAATCGGCATGGGGCTATTGGGTGAAATGCTCGTGAGGGTATACCACGAAAGCCAGAGAAAACCTATTTACGTAATCAAGAAAATCATTGGCGCGGAAACTGAATAAGATACGGTTTTTTATCCTAAAGCTTGTCGTAAGCTCAAGCCTGCTTTATTTTGTCCTGTCAAATACAGGGGTGGAAAAGGTATTTGCAATCATTAGAACCATAAATCCCTTTGCTTTTACCGGCGCAATATTTATCTATATCGCTTCGCTGTATGTGTCATCAATAAGGTGGAGGCTTCTGCTGCCTGAGGAATTCAAGGGGAAAAGGCTTTTCTCTTTTTACCTTATCGGCTCTTTCTTTAACACATTTCTTCCCGGAATTGTCGGCGGAGATGCCGTGAAGACCTATTATCTATACAAGGAGACAAACAAAGGCAGTCTCAGTTTTGCCTCTGTTTTCATGGACAGATACATGGGCTTTATCTCGCTGATGACTATAGCGCTTATATCTTTTGCGGCAGGATTTAAATATGTAAAGGGATCTTTGATTGAATGGCTCCTGCCGACAATAGTCCTGTCATTTCTTATTGGAAGCTTCGCAATATTCAGACTCCGTCTCGGCAAAGGAATAAAAGCTCTTTCAGAATTTTACGGATACTTCAACGAATACAGCCATCAGAAAATGGTAATCATGAAAACACTAATGCTCTCATTTACTATCCAGGTATTGTCCATCTTATCCATGTATATAATTGCGCTGGGTCTTGGACAGCATATTTACCTTTCATACTTTTTTATCTTTTTCCCTATAATAGTAACAATCTCTACTCTGCCGATTTCTATATCAGGAATCGGATTAAGGGAAGGGGCATTTGTCCTTTTATTCGGCATGGCAGGCGTTAAACCTGAAATGGCAACAGCAATGTCATTTGCATGGTTTTTATCAATTGCATCCGGAGGGCTTGTCGGACTTTTTGAATATTTAAGGCTAAAAACGTAACAGGAAGGATGAGTTCTAAAATGATGGGGAAGGTTGTGGCAATTAACACGAGTGACAAAAAAGGCATGCGTAAAAAGACAGTCGAAGAGGCTGCAATAGAAATAGACTACGGGATTGAGGGCGATGCTCACGCCTCATCTGAATGGCACAGGCAGGTGACTGCTTATGCCAAAAGAAGGCGCATATTTGTAAAAGTAATTAAAGGCGGAAAAATCAAAGAAGGAGACATCATAAGTATCTAGTGTCTGTCAATGAATAGTGACAGTTGCTGACACTGACACTAAACACTTTCATATGATAACAGCAGCTATTCTAACATTAAGCGATAAGGGTTCAAGGGGCGAGAGAGAGGACTTGAGCGGAGCTGCTATTGCAGACATACTAAAAACCATAAGCGCGGTGGTTTCTTATTATGATATTCTGCCCGATGAAAAGAGCATGATAAAAGAAAAGCTTATTGAATATTCCGGCAAGGTTGATCTGATACTTACAACAGGCGGCACGGGCCTCTCCCCAAGAGATGTTACACCTGAGGCAACGCTTGAAGTAATCGAGAGGGAAATACCCGGCATTGCAGAGGCAGTCAGAAGTGAAGGTTTGAATAAAACAAAGAGGGCTATGCTATCAAGAGCAGTGGCAGGTGTAAGGGATAAAACACTAATAATAAATCTTCCGGGCAGTCCAAGGGCTGTAAAAGAGAATCTTGAAGTTATAATTGATGTAATCCCTCATGCAATTGAGAAAATAAAGGGAGACATATCGGAGTGCGCAAGATGAAGGACATCTCTTTCACTTTAGCATTCTTAGCCGGCGTATTATCTTTTCTTTCTCCTTGTGTCCTGCCTCTTGTTCCTTCTTATGTCTCGTTTATAACAGGCATGTCCTTTTCCGACCTAACAGGAAGCGCGGATAGGAAGCGGGTGCGGCATCTTACAATCACAAACTCACTTGTATTCATAGCGGGATTCTCTGCCGTATTCATTGCGCTCGGCGCGTCGTCATCTGCGGCAGGTCAGATTCTATTCCGGTATCAGGAGTGGATAAGGATTATCGGGGGAATACTCATTATAATCTTCGGCCTTTTCATAGCAGGTTTTCTTAAACTTGATTTTTTGATGCGGGAAAGAAAGGTGCATCTTGCCGGCAAACCTGCCGGATACATCGGAACATTTGCTATCGGCATGACATTTGCCGCAGGATGGACTCCGTGCATAGGCCCTATCCTCGGCTCAATCCTTGTGGTTGCAAGCGCAAAAGGCTCTGCTATCTATGGAATAAAACTGCTTTCCGTATATTCGCTCGGGCTTGCAGTGCCTTTTCTTATCTCATCGCTTGCCATAAACAGCTTCTTAAGTTATTCCAAAAAACTCCAGAAGCACATGCGGATAATAATGATCATCAGCGGCATACTTCTGATTGCATTCGGCGTAATAATGCTCACTAACAGGCTGAAGGACATTTCAGGGCTTTTCACCGAC
>JAPLLK010000070.1 GCA_026387575.1 Nitrospirota bacterium
CAAACAGAAGGGAGACAGAAGGAGAAGCAAAACAGAGGCATAAACAACAGCCTTATTCATTCCTCTGAAATATAGCCCCAGAAGAAGCAGGGAGCCTGTCATGAAGAATAGAGGGCCGAAAAAAGAGAGCGGGACAAGGAACAGAGCAATTAAAACCTTTTTCTTGTTTTCCTTAATATCATGAGACAAAAGAGGGGTGTCTATAAAAAGCCTTATAGCTGTAACCACAGCAAGCACAACAACCAATGAGACGGTAAGGCTTACAACAAAGAGCCCTGAAATGCTCATTAACCACCAGAAATTTTTTTTATAAGCTTTGAATCCCTTGATAGCATAGTCAAGGCTTTCAAATATGCCGTTTGCCGAAGGTGAAAAACTTATCTTTGCCATTTCAAAATATGCAGGAGGGAGATCCGGTGAATACTTTAGCGCCTCCGTTAAAAGGCCCTTGGCTTTTAACGGGTCTGCGTGGGCTTTTTTTATCAATACATACGAATAAGGCTCATTGTTTCTAAGCCCCCTGTCAAGGCGTGATTCGTAGGTATCTTCAGCGAAAGATGAGACTGAAAAGGCAAAAATAAAAAATAAAAATGCAAAATTAAGGGGCAAAGCATTTTTGGATTTTGAACTTTTAACTGCCATGGGCACGTTCTCCAATCTTTCCTTCCGCCCCTTTTATAAGCCTCTTTATATTCCCAATGTGTTTCACTAAAATCAAAAGCGTAATCATGGCTGAGATTAGCACCTTTATCCTCACAGGGTCAAACAGAAATACATTTACCGGAAGAAGCCCGAATGATACTATTGCGCCGAGAGAAGAATATTTTGTTATAAGCGCTGCAATAAGCCATATTATAAGTGTAAGCATAGCAACTTGAGGAGAATAAATCACTAAAACGCCGATGCTTGTGGCAATGCCCTTACCTCCTCTAAATCCCAGAAACAGAGAGAAACTATGGCCGAGTATTGCAGACAGTCCTGCAAGCCCTTCAATTGTTGCCTGCGGGTTAGAGAATACAGATTGTAAGATGCCTGCGCCTCCGCCTGAGGCGGATGAGGCATAAAATCCGGGGCCGGAAACGAAAATCCTTGCTATTGCCACGGCTGCTGTGCCTTTCAGCAAATCTCCTAAAAGCGTAAGCAGGGCAGCCCTTTTTCCTAAAGACCGAAGCACATTTGTTGCGCCTATGTTGCCGCTGCCAATTTTTTTCAGGTCAACGCCTTTAGCCTTTGCTATTATAACCCCGAATGGAATTGAGCCGAGGATAAATGCAAAGGTTATCAAAAGCGCAGGCATCATCTTATCTTTTTCCAGAAAGAGATTGTATACTGAATTCCTGAGATTACACAGAGGACGAGCGCTACCCATATAAAAATCATGCCGACATCGTAAAGGTCTATATCAAATATGCTTCCCCCGAGAATCAGGCAGAGAATTGCTATTATCTGCGCTGTTGTCTTGAGTTTTCCGCCCATTTCGGCAGGGATAATAATATCCCTTGAAAGAGCAACAACGCGCAGGCCTGTTACAAAAAATTCCCTGACAATTATAACTATTGCCATCCATGCAGAAAGCCGTGCCATATCCACTAATACCACAAGAGCCGATATAACAAGGAATTTATCTGCAAGGGGGTCAAGGATAACGCCGAACTTTGTTATCTGCCCTGAACGCCTTGCGAGGTAACCGTCAAGAAAATCTGTTATTGCTGCGATGCCGAATATAACCGCGCCCCAGAACGGATGCTGGTAAGCCACGATTAAGAAAACCGGGATAAGGACAATCCTGCTTAATGTAAGGACTGTCGGGATATTAAGTTTTAAGATACCCATCTATGACTTTATTCCATAACCCCTTTGCTTTCAGAATAATATCCGTAACCTCTCTTGCAGCGGCCCTGCCCCCTCTGTTTTTTGTGACTGCTGAAGCGTGAGCTTTGACTTCTTCAGGCGAATCAGCAACAGCAAAAGAAAGCCCGACCCTCTTCAGCAGAGGCAGGTCTACTATGTCATCACCTATGTATGCTATATCATTATCCTTGAGGGAGAATTTCTTTTTTATCTGAGTGTAAGCCTCTATTTTGTTGTAGCATTTCTGGTAAACTTCGGCAATGCCAAGCTCTTTTGCCCTTCGCTCCACAACCTTTGAGCTCCTTCCTGTAATTATGGCAACGCGAATGCCTGCCCTGACGAGCATTTTTATCCCATGCCCATCGCGCACATGGAACGCCTTGAACTCATTGCCTCTATTGTCAAGGATGATGCTTCCGTCTGTAAGAACTCCGTCAACATCCAGAATCAGAAGCTTTATATCTTTAGCGGCCTCTGCAATCTGTTTTTTTGTCTTTTTCATGCTGGATTTTTCATGGTGGAGCTGATCCCGATGAATCGGGACGACCTCTTATGTCAACAACCCTCCTCTGTTTTCAAGTCTGGTGGAACTGATCCCGATGAATCGGGACGACCTCTTATGTCAACAGCTCTCCTCTGTTTTCAAGTCTGGTGGAGCTGATCCCGATGAATCGGGATCAGCTCTTATGTCAATAACTCTCCTCTGTTTTTAATTCTGGTGGAGCTGATCCCGATGAATCGGGATCAGCTCTTATGTCAACAACTCTCCTCTGTTTTCAATTCTGGTGGAGCTGATCGGGATCGAACCGACGACCTCTTGAATGCCATTCAAGCGCTCTCCCAACTGAGCTACAGCCCCATATTATTAGTTTTTGAAAATTTAGAGATTAAGCTTTCTATATATTTGTGACTCTTTTGCTTTTTTATTTCTCTTTCTCTTCTTACAGCTTCGCATCGAGTCTGAACCTCTTCATAATATACCAATTCCCAAGGTTTCTTTGCTTTTGTTGAACTTGTATGCCCATTGTTATGTCTTAATAATCGTTCTAAAAGATTTTAACACTGTCCTATATAAAATGAACCGTCTTTCTTACTTTTGATTATATACATATAATACACAATTATTTATTAGCACTCTGACCTTCCCGATGCAATCGGGACGCTCTCCTCCCGACAATTGTCGGGGAGCTACAGCCCCTCTTTTAAAAAAAGTTTAAAGTTAAAAGTGAAAAGTTCTTTTAGTATTGAATTCTAAATTTTAAGGCGAGATTTAGTCAAGGCAATTCCCTCTTTCTTGGGGCCGCGGCAGGATGAGAAGAATCATGCTTTGATATTATCTCTATGAAGCAGGGAGAATTGCGGATGTTGTCATAAGTCTTTGATGTCTTTATGTAGCTCCAGTCGTTATACCCCTTTCGTATAGCTTTTTTTAACCACTCGCATGCTTCCTCCGCATCATTTTTTGCTGCATAGAGTTCCGCCATGCTGTTTAATGCGTAGATGTTGCCCGGGCTTATATCCACCGCCTTTTTAATGTCCAGCTCTGCTTTTTCTAAATTGCCCAGCAATAGATAGCAAAAACCACGGTTGTTGTATGCCATGTTGTTTCGGGGATTGACTTCAACTGCCTTTGTAAAATCTGCAATTGCCAGGTCGTATCGTTTTATTTCAAGGTAAGTTATCCCTCTGTTTACATAGACGGCATCATAAGAGGGATTTAATTCTGCTGCCTTGTTAAAGTCAATTATTGAAAGGTCATATTCCCCTGTTTTAAATAAATAAACACCCCTATTGTTGTATGCCTTAAAATCAGAAGGGTTGTCTTTAATGGCATTGGTATATTTTTCAATATTAAAATTATATTTCCATATTTTTTTGGGCATGAGTGAATTTTACAATACTACAGCTCTGTTGTCCACTGCTCTTCTGCGCTGCCACTCTGTTGCTCTACTGCCACACCATATTGCAGATAAGATACAGGGGCCTGTCATTTTTTACAAAAACCCTTATTTTTCAATAAGGCATAATGGGTATGTTTATTGCTTCGTAAATGCTCCAGAGTATAGTGCATTGTTATTTGACAGTATGTTTTTGGCTTGACAAAAGATGTGGGGAATGATTAGAGTTCCCATATCTGTATAAGATTCGTTCTTGCGAATCTCCATTTTATGGAGTTGATTCCAGTAAAAAGGAGGTGGTGACGGGAAGAAGACAGAAAACAGTAAGTAAGCAGTTAGCAGGAGGAAAATCCCGTTTTTAACGGGACAAATACTGAACCCCGAGCAACTCGGGGGAAGTGAAGGAGAGCAAATGAAAAGATTTTTAATGATTATGCTTGCAGTTGCAATGGTAATGAGCGCTGCAACAGCATTTGCAGATGTAAAGGCAAACTCAGATATCACCCTGAGCGGTGAAATTAGAGTTAGAGCCCTCACTGCCAAAGACATGGACCTGTACGCACCGACACCACAAGGTGACGGCGACGCTAACATTACAGCCATTAAGATCAAGATGGAAGCAAAGGTTGAGAAGGTAAAGGCAGTAATTGAACTGCAGACCGGACCAGCAGGATTCAGTAAGTGGGGAACAGTTGGAACGCCTAATAATGAGCTTAATCCTACTCTAACTGGATTTAATGACTTCCAAAACGCCGATGCTTCAGACCTCTATTTCCGTCAGTCATACCTTGCATTCCCTCTGATGGGAGTCAATGTATCTATTGGCCATCAGCTCCTTTTCCTTGGTGAAAAGTCATTCTTTGACGCAGGAAAAGACGGCGCAGCGGCAATAGTCTTGACCTATCCGTTTGGCAAAAAGGATGCAGTTGGAATCGGTACAATAAAGGTTACAGACAATGGTGTCTATACTCCTAATGCATGGAGCGGGCCTACTGGCAATGATAAGAATTTCCATTTTGCTTTTGCCAGCATTGACCTTGGCGGACACACACTGGGACTAAACATTGCAGATATGCACGACAGCATTATATCCAGGGCAGATCTGTACAACTGGGGCTTGACTCTTTCCGGAAAAGTGCTTGGTGCGAAATATACACTTGTTGGTGATGTGCAGTCCGGCAAGCAAGACGGAGTTCACAAAAATGAGGGCTATCATGCCAGCGCAATGCTTGACATCCCTGTCAGCGCTGTAAGCCTTAACCTCAGAAGCAACTACTACAGCGGTGAAAAAGATGGTGATGAGGTAAAGAAATTTGTAACTTACCTTGAAGACCTTGACTATCTTGACGACCCTACACACTATGATACTTTTGTATGGGGTTATTTCACCAGAGCTATGGGTACTCAGTATGGACAGGGAGTTCCTGATCCAGGTGGTTTCTGGTTTAACAGGATTGCAGCAGATTACAAGGTGACAAAAGACCTGAATCTGAAACTTGCATACATCAATATCAAAGGCACCTATGGTAAAAATGCACAGTTTGCAGGCGTATGCAGCAAGAAAGTCGCAGACGAAGTTGACTTTATGCTTACCTATACTATCGCCAAGAATCTTACTTGGTGGTTCCAGACCGGTTACTTAATGCCGAGCAAGGCTTATAAGGAAAAGAATACGCTGGCAACTGACCCAGCACTGTTAGCAATCAATACCCTCGTTTTCCAGTTCTAAAGACCGTTACGCGAGAAGCGTAATGCGTGAGGGTAATCAGTTAAGGCGCCCCGATTTTATCGGGGCGCCTTTTTATTTGCAGGTTTCTTCCTATGTCAGATAAACAAAGGACTGTTGTATAATAGATAACAATTTTTATGCGCGCATATGACTTAATAAAGAAAAAGCGGGACAGAGCAGAGCTTTCAAAGGAAGAACTCTCCTTCCTCATTACTGCATACCTTTCAGGTAAAATCCCTGACTATCAGATGTCCGCCTTTCTAATGGCTGTTTATTTCAGCGGAATGACAGACGCTGAGACAATTGCCTTAACCGAACTGATGCTTTCATCAGGCAATAGGTTTGATTTTTCCGATATCTCAATCCCCAAGGTTGACAAGCATTCAACAGGAGGAGTTGGCGACAAGACAAGCATAATCCTTGCTCCGCTTATGGCTGCGATGAACGTAAAAGTCCCGATGATAGCAGGCAGGGGGCTGGGCCATACAGGCGGGACCATTGATAAGCTTGAAGCAATCCCCGGGTTCAGGACAGGCATCACAATGCAGGAGTTTAAGAATAATATCAAGGACATAGGTTTTTCCATCATAAGCCAGAGTGATGAGATTGCGCCTGCTGACAAAAAGCTCTACAGCCTCAGGGATGTTACTGCGACTGTGGAGTCAATCCCGCTGATTGCGGCAAGCATTATGTCAAAGAAGCTTGCAGAAGGCATAGGAGGGCTTGTGCTTGATGTGAAGGCAGGCAAAGGCGCATTTATGAAAAACATCAGTGACGCAAGAACCCTTGCAAGGATAATGGTTAACATAGGCAATTCAATGGGAGTAAAGACAGCCGCAGTTATTACGGATATGAATCAGCCCCTTGGAAAGACCGTTGGGAACGGGCTTGAGATTAAAGAATGCATCTCCGCATTAAGAGGAAAGATGGCAGATGATTTAAAGGAGGTGGTTCTTACGCTCGGGGCTTGGATGGTTTATGCGGCTGATTGCGTTACAGAAGAGGTAACAATGTCAAGGCTTTCAGAGCAGGTGCTGATAAAATACAAGGCTGAACTCATGGATTTCATAGAGAAGGGCGATGCATTTAAAAAATTTGTTGAATTTGTAGACGTGCAGTACGGGGATCCGGAAGTTGCCTTTAAACCCGGTATGATTCCATCCGCATCAAGAGTAAAAGAGATAAGGATTCCTGATAAGGGTTATATACAGGAGATGGATGCTGAAAAGGTCGGCACAGCATCCATGCTTCTGGGCGCAGGCAGGCAGCATACCGAAGACAAGATTGACCATTCCGCAGGCATAGTCATAAATAAGAAAACAGGGGATTACATAACTCCTGATGAGCCTGTTGCTATTTTTCATTACAATGACGAGACACACATAAAGGAAGCAGAGAAAGTTTTTCTTTCAGGGATTCAGACAGGCGGGATTCCTCCGGATAAAAGGCCGGTAATAATTGATGTGGTTATATAAAAACAAAGTGCATGATGCAAGGCTCAGGATACGCAGCTTTCTGTTGACAAAGATTCTTTGAATCCATATATTAAAGGACTATGGATTCTCATCTGGATGAACTTCACGAACTCGGGACAAAGTTATTTGAAGAGGGCAAGTATTCAGAGGCAGAGCCTGTCTTAAAAGAGGTTATCGCTAGCAATCCTACGTATGCAGATGCATTTAACAAACTCGGCATTATTAATCATCTGAAGGGCAGCCTTAAAGAGGCTGCGGAATATTTTGAAAGGGCGCTTGAGATTAATCCAAGATACACACAGGCGTCGCTTAATCTCGCTATAGCGTATAATGAACTGGGCGAATTTAAGCTGGCGCAGGAGGTATTTTCAAAGGCTGCACAGATAGCTCATCCCACCCCGACTTCTATTGACCCTTTTGCGGCAGGCAAGCTGGCAAACGAACATTATAAACTTGGCAGTCTTTATCTTGACCTCGGGCTTTTCGATGATGCTATAGAGGAGTACACCAAAGCGCTTAAACTTCATCCCAGACTGGCTGACGGGCACACTAAAATCGGCATGGCTTTGAGGAGCAAAGGCAGGCGCGAAGAGGCCATAGCCCATTTTAAAACAGCAAAGGAAATAAATCCTGCTTATGGACAGGCATGGGTTCAACTCGGGCTGACATATTATACGAAAGGGCTTACAGAGCTTGCATTTGAAGAATGGGAGGCAGCGCTGAAACAAAACCCCGGCCTGCAAGAAGCAAAGACATACATTCAACTCCTCAAGAAAAAGGGACAGTAAACAGCAGTGCCCCTGCTCGGAATAAACTCACTTGACATCTCATTCAGGACTGCAGCAAAGCCAATAAAAGTAGTCAGCGGCCTGTCTTTTAATATCAATGAATCCGAGGTATTCGGGCTTGTCGGCGAAAGCGGCTGCGGCAAAAGCCTTACGGCTCTTGCGTTGATGGGCATACTTCCTCCAAATGCTTATGCTGAAGGCTCAATAACATTCAAAGGCACAGACCTCCTTAGACTTGGCAGAGAACCCATGCGCCGTTTGCGCGGGAAAGAGCTGGCAATGATATTTCAGGAACCGATGACATCGCTTAATCCGGTTTTGACTATCGGGTATCAGATATCCGAGGTTATGACAACGCATCTCGGCATTTCAAAAAAAGAGGCTTCCGACAGGGCAATAGAACTGCTGCGCGATGTGAAAATACCGTCGCCTGAGATAAGGATACAAGAATATCCTCATCAGATGTCGGGAGGCATGAGGCAGAGAGTGATGATAGCAATGGCAATAGCATGCAACCCTGCCCTGCTCATAGCCGATGAACCGACAACAGCGCTTGACGTGACCATACAGGCGCAGATACTTGAACTCCTTCAGTGGCTTCGGCAGGAAAGAAAGATGTCAGTCCTGCTCATAACGCATGACCTTGGCATTATCTCAGAGAACGCCGGAAGGGTTGCGATAATGTATGCCGGAAGGATTGCGGAACTCACAGATGTAAATGAGCTGTTCAGTAATCCGAGGCATCCATATACCCTGGGGCTTCTTGATTCACTGCCAAAGGAAAAAGGCAGGCCTCTTAATCCTATACCGGGCACTGTTCCGCGTCCTGACAGGCTTCCTGACGGCTGCAAGTTCTCTGACAGGTGCAGGTTTGTTATCCCTGCATGTCAAGAAAAAGAGCCTGACCTCAGGCAGCTACCAACAGAAAAGGAAATCCTGCATCTTGCAAGATGCATAAGAGCGGAAGAGATTATATGGAACTACTAAGCGTAAAAGCTTTAAAAAAGTATTTCCCTGTAAAAAAGAAACTGACAGGCGAACCGCTCTGGCTTAAGGCTGTGGACGGCATTGATTTTTCAATAGAGAAGGAGAAGGTCTTTGCGCTTGTCGGCGAAAGCGGCTGCGGCAAATCAACTGTTGCGCGCCTTGCTTTGAAACTTATGAAGCCTACCTCAGGAGAGATACTTTTTGAGGGCAGGGACATATTCACACTTAAAGGCGATTCCCTGAAGGCATTCAGGAAATCTGTGCAGATAATATTTCAGGATCCCTTTGCATCGCTTAATCCAAGGAGGACTGTTTTTGATACGATTTCAGAGCCGCTGAAGATACACAGGATTGTTGACAAAAAATACTTCAAAGACGCGAGTGCGGAACTCCTGAAAAAAGTCGGGCTTGGAGCAGATGTGATGAACCGCTATCCTCATGAGTTCAGCGGAGGCCAGAGGCAGAGGATATGCATTGCGCGGGCGCTTGCTGTGAATCCTAAGCTTATAGTTGCAGATGAACCGCTCTCAGCGCTTGATGTTTCAATACAGGCGCAGATACTCAACCTCCTTCAGAAGCTCAGGGAAGAGACAAAGATAACGTTTCTGTTTATAAGCCATGACCTTAAGATTGTCCATTATTTCAGCGATACCGTAGGCGTAATGTACCTCGGCAAAATAATTGAATATGCAAAAACAGAAGACCTTTTCAAAGAGCCTCTGCATCCCTATACTGTGCTGCTGCTCTCATCAGCGCCCAAAATCGGGGTTCAGCCTTCAGTTGTCAGCCATCAGCCGGATACAGGTGAAGTCCCGAGTCCGATACATATCCCTTCGGGATGCCCGTTTCATCCGAGGTGTCCTAAGAGATTCAAGCCTTGTGACAAGATAGCGCCTGAGCTAAAAGAAGCTAAGGGCAGGCTTGTTTCATGCCATCTCTGGAATCCCTATGAATGACCGGAAGGACAATGTTTGCTTTGTCCTTGTAGAACCGAAAGAAGCAGGAAATATCGGCGCCTCTGCAAGGGCGATGAAAAATATGGGGTTCAGAAATCTTGAAGTTGTAAGCCGCAGGAATTTTCTTACAGATGAAAGCAGGCGGATGGCATGCAATGCCGTTGATGTGCTTGAAAGCGCAGTTGTCCATAGAAGTTTTAAGGGTGCAATAAGAGGCAAAAATATAATTATCGGCACAACGAGAAGAATAGGGAAACGCCGCGGGCTTATACTTCCGCTGAAAGAGGGGATAAAGAAAGCTGTTTCTGCTTCAAAGAAAAATAAAATCGCAATAGTCTTTGGCAGGGAGGATAAGGGGTTAAACAACAGGGAGGTTGAGGAATGCGGGTTTCTCATAACAATACCTGCGAATCCTTTGTCAGCTTCTTTAAACCTCAGCCAGAGCGTTTTGCTTGTCGCCTATGAGTTGAGCCAGAAGACGTACAAGACAGAATTCCCGGAATTGGTCAAACGCAAAGAGATTGACGGCCTTTACAGGCGAATCCGCTCCACACTAAGGCTCCTTGAATATATCCCGAGAGGAAGCAGCGACCTTGGAATGAAGATAATGAGGAACCTTAATCACCTTATCGGCAGGGCAGGGCTTACGGACTGGGAGCTAAAGATGTTTCATGGCATGTGTTCACAGGTGGAGAAGAAGGTTAGATGAAAAAATTATCTGGTTACTTCCGTTTTCATCAAAGCATACAGAAGTTTATCTGTTTCATCTATCAGTTCCTTAAATAACCCGCTGTGACTCTTGGAATCTCCGAAAAGCTCTGTTCTGATTTCCCGTATCTCAGGGTCATCGCATCTTTCGTATGTAAGATGCCCGTTCCGCAGTGCATACCTCTCTAAAATAAGAAGATGTTTTGCCTTGCCTGCAAATGGCATAAGCATCCCTTTGATTTTTTTCAGGTGTTTTTCTGTGTCCTGCATCCTGCATCCTGTGTCCTGCATCTTCAGTATTCTTGCAATCTCTTTAATCATGATATGCAAAGTGCAGTATTCAAGCCCCCTCACTCCCCTGCGCCACTGCAAAAGCATGGGATTTCTCCAGAACCAGAGAAAATTGCGAATGCCGAGGGAGATTAAACCGTCAACTGCTGACTCGAGTTCTGTGATGAGTTCAGAGCCCTCAGATGCATGATGCATTATGCCCGATGCATGAATTTTTTTATCCTGTATCCTGCATCCTGTATTAAGATATTCCCACAGATTTTTCAAAACCATTGCTCCCTTTGCATCATCAGGCGTGTCAAAGTGGATAAGCGACAATATTACCCTGCCTTTACCGAAAGCCCCCTCTATTACAGCAGGCTCATCTTTCAATCTCTTCGGGTTGAGATTAATTCCGTAAATCTCTTCAAGCTCTGTCCAGTTGCTGTTCATTTCTACATCTCCGACATTCAAATCAGAGCTGAAAGAATCAGGCAGCGCATTGCCGTAAGTTGCGAGTATTTCTAAGCCGCTGTCTTCAATTAAAAACTGTGAGGGCCACCAGGCATGGAAAACAGGTGACGAGTTACGAGTGACGAGCGACGAGTTCTCTGATGCATGATTATCCTGTATCTTGAATCCTGCATCTTGAATCCTGCATCCGTCCCACATGGGATGTTTGTTGATAGTCAGATAAATCCTTCCGCTGAAGCTTGGAACTCTTTCCTTTGTCGGCTTTCTTTTGATATTCAAAAGCCCTATGCCGTCAAGCGTTGCAAGCCCTGCGCCTCCGCAGAATCCAAGATAATTCCCGCCGTTACGCACAAACTTTTTTATTTCGTTGATGCCTTTGTCGCCAAGCGGTTTTAATTTATTTGAAGCCCAGCCTCCTGGAACAAAGAGCAAGGCATAATTTTCAAGGCATCCTTTCTTTATATCTTCTGCGCGGATGAGCTCAAAGGACAGGCCCTCTGCTTTCATGGTTTTATAAGCCATCAGCCCCCATAAAAAAGATTCATCCCAGAGCAAAGCTACGCGCTTTTTCAGTCCGGAGTTCGGAGTTCGGAGCACAGGGTTTAATCTTGAATTTTGAATTTTAATTTCTGAACTTTTTTTCATATCCTCTTGGCGTTATCATTCTGTTATTCCACACGAATGTCTGAGAATTGCCGATTATTACAGTTGTCTGCATATCAATATCATGCTCAAGCATGTTTTTTAAATCAGTGATGATTACCCTTTCATCTCCTCTCATTGCGCCTTTTACTATGCCGGCAGGTGTTTCAGGTTTCCGGCATTTCAAAATAATCTCCCGCGCCCTGTCTATATGCTCGGCCCTTCCTTTGCTTTTTGGGTTGTAAAGTATAATTACAAAATCAGCTTTGGCTGCTGCATCAAGCCTTTTCTCTATCAACTCCCAAGGTGTAAGCCTGTCTGACAAGCTGATTGAGGCAAAATCATGCATTAACGGCGCGCCCAGCCTTGCGGCACAGGCATTCAAGGCAGAGATGCCGGGGATGACTTCAACAAAAACATACGATTGTTTACTTTTCAATGTCTCAAACACCAAGCCTGCCATGGCGTATATTCCCGGGTCGCCTCCGCTGATTACGGAAACGGTTCTGCCTGACATCGCAAGCTCAACAGCCTTTTTGCATCTTTCTATCTCCTGCGTCATGCCAGTAGAGACAATCTCTTTGTCTTTTATCAATTCTTTTATCAATTCAAGGTATGTGCCGTATCCGACTATTACGTCAGAGTTTCTTATTGATTTCTGAGCGTATGGAGTGATATGTTCAACACTTCCGGGGCCAGTTCCGACGATATAGATTTTCCCTTTTACTTCTAACTTCTTCTCTGCAACTGCAACTGTTACATTCCCAATCTTTTGCTTTCTCACAAGCAACTCATCTGCTCCTGCTGCAAGCAATGCTGAGGGCTCTGCAACTGCATAAGCGCCTGTTGCCTTAAAAACAATCTCCGAACTCCGAACTCCTGACTCCAAACCGATTTTATTTAACTCCTCCGCAGTAAATGCCTTTATGAAAAATCCATATTCCCGGACAAATTCATTAAGGCCTTTCTCATCTGCCTTGATATCAATTGTTGCGATACTATGAATTGAGAGGAAAGAGAAATTTTTTTCAGCCAGCGCTCTTTTGACAGCAGCTTCAACCTCATCTGCAGAGGTCCCGCTGTTACAGCCAATGCCGATAATGAGATTTTTGGGATGCAGATAAAGCTGGGTGCATGGGCGAATGGGTGCATGGGCGGACAGGCTGTTTTTATTTGTAATAAGCATATCGGCAGACTCAGGATTATCAGTTATTTGAAATCCTGTTGGCATTGAAATCCCAATATTGGAATATATCTTTAGTTCCCCATTATTTAAATATCTTGTGGCTATATGCGGCAGAGCTTCCCGGTTTTCAATAATCAGGTCCCTTTCTTTGGCCCACAAATCTATTGCAGGCAGGTTGTTAGTATCTGAGGCGGTTGTAATAACAGCCTCTGTGCGCGGGTGAGACTTCGTCTCCCCCGCGAGCCCCCTCTTGGAATTCAAAAAATCAGCAATTTCTTTTGCAAGTTTGTTTGCGCCCCCAAGGTGCCCGCTCAAAAGACTGACGGCAAATTCCCCTTTTTCATCAAGCACAACAACAGCAGGGTCTGTCCGCTTATCCTTTATCAGAGGCGCGACAGTCCTTACGACAATGCCTGATGCCATGATGAAGATGAGATTCCCACGCTCATTCCAGACCTCGGAAACAGCTTCCGCTTTAAATTTAAGAACTTCGACATCCGAATAAAGTCTTTTAATTTTTTTGGCAAGACTAAACCCATTATCCGTTATATAAAAAATTGTGGTTTTAATATTTGACTTCTGACTTTTCACTTCTCACTTCCTGTAGCCATGCTTGAAATCCCTGTGATACAGTTTTGATTCTTTGCCTAAAGATTTTTCGGAGGCCCTCAGCGATTCTCCAACATATATCAATGCGGTTTTTTTAATGCCTGCATCCTTAACTAACCTTACAATGTCTTTTAACTGTCCTCTTACGACTTTCTGTTCCTTCCAAGTAGCCTTTTCAATGATTACAACAGGGGTGTTTTCGGAATAGCCCTGCAAAAGT
Organism: Nitrospirota bacterium; assembly: GCA_026387575.1. Taxonomy (GTDB): domain Bacteria; phylum Nitrospirota; class Thermodesulfovibrionia; order Thermodesulfovibrionales; family UBA1546; genus UBA1546. Next base: position 13,794 of record JAPLLK010000070.1, read on the forward strand.
TCGCCCTTAACTTCTTCTATCATTCCGACACTTAAAAATATGACCATTGTCGCTCTGTGCCTTGCAAGCTCGCTGAGTTTTTCTATTTCAGGCACAGGCGTTTTTCCTTCAATACGGGTAAATATTACGGTCTGGCTTATTTCAGGGATTGTAAGTTCCTGTCCGAGTATTGCAGCTCCTGCCATTGCGGATGAAACGCCCGGGATAACTTCGTATTCAATGTTTAACTCCCGGAGCTTTTCTATCTGTTCTGATATTGCGCTGTAAAACGATGTGTCGCCTGTATGCAGCCGCGCTATCTTTTTGCCTGACTCAACAGACTTTTGAATAAGTTCGGTTGTTTCATCAAGCGTCATGGAAGCCGAGCTGTAACCCTCAGCCTTTATGCCCTTGAGCAGTGCCGGATTTACGAGACTCCCGGCATAAATTACAACATCAGCGCTGTCAAGCAGCTTTCTGCCTTTAATTGTTATAAGTTCAGGGTCTCCGGGGCCGGCGCCTATAAAATAAACCTTGCTCATTTTTTCACAATTATCATTGAGAAATAGTTAAGGTCTTCTTCTTTGACACTGTTGATATTTTTGAATACCTTTCCATCCTCCATGCCTGCCCTTGATATATATATTGCATTGTTTAGTAAATTCATTTCAGTGAGGGTATGCATTATGCCTTCAAATACTTTATTAACCTTCATAAGCACTACAGTGTCAAATTTTTCCAGTGTTGCCTTCAGGTTCTCAATATAATTTGCGGGCAGGATTGCGATCTTTTCATCAGCAAGCCCCAGAGATATCTTTGCCTTTGCCGCAGAGGCGTTTATGGAAGAAACGCCCGGAATTATCTCTATATTTAATTCGGGTTTCAATTCAAGCAGCCTGTCATATAAATAAAAAAAAGTGCTGTAGATTGCAGGATCGCCGATAGTGATAAAAGCGACATCGATTCCTTTATTAAGCCTGCTCAGGATATTTTTTACAGTCTCAGCCCATTTGTTATCAAGCTCCTTGTCTCCTTTTGGCAACTCGTTACTGTTTTTAGTTTTCTTCATCGGGAAATGGGCTTCCATAATCTCTTTATTGCCAAGGCTCAGCGCCTTCTTAACTATTGATAGGGCAAGACTGCTTCCTTCCTCCCTGCCTTTTGGGACGCAGATGCATTTTGCCTCTTTAAGAATTCTCAATGCCTTAAGCGTAAGCAGTTCAGGGTCTCCGGGACCAACTCCTATTACATAAAGTTTCCCTGTCATGTCTGTTTTTCTCCTGTGATTATAAACACCGGATTTAAAGCGCTCATGTGTTTTTTGCCTGCGATGCTCTTGGACCTGGAGACAGAAAGTTCGGAAACCGCAACTTCAAATTCATTACCCTCAAGATTTTGAACAGCCTCATTCAGGGTATCTATTGTTGCGGCATTTATCACAACTATGCCTGCCTGCATTTTGCCTTTGATAAGGCTTATTATTTTATCTAGATTCCCTCCGCTGCCGCCAATAAAAACCCTGTCAGGGGCTGGAAGGTTTATCAAAACATCAGGAGCCTGTCCTTTTATTATTTCAATATTGGTTGCGTCAAATTTAATCCTGTTCTCTTTGATGTTTTTAATCTGTTCCTCGTCTTTTTCAACGGCAAAAACCTTTATTTCAGGATACAGCCTTGCAGCCTCTATTGATACAGAACCTGACCCCGCGCCTATGTCCCACAGCACACCTCTTTGAGGAAGGCTCAACTTGTGAACGGTAACGGCCCTAACTTCATCTTTAGTTATGAGCCCTCTTGAATGAATAATCTCGTTTTCTGTTAGTCCGAATCTGACTTCGGAGGCATGGCATGCACCCTCGGGAGGGAGGGTGTTCTGTATGATGACCAGATTCGGCTCTGCAAACGACATCCCTGCAATCTCTTCAGGTGCGCCTTCTGTTATTTTTTCATCCGAGTGACGAGTGACGGGTGACAAGTTTAAAAACCTTGCTATTAATGCAGGGTTGTTTTCTTTGTCAGTAAGGATTAGGATCTTGTTATGTTTTTGTAACAAATAAGGAATATCATCCAGCTCATACGGCAGCCTTTTCCTTTTTTCAGGATCAGGGCCTCCGTGAAGGCTTATCAGGAATGCGTCGTCCCATGATTCTTTTATCCTTGAAAACGCAATCTGTATGCTCGATAAATCAGGGAATATCTCAACCATCTCTTTCCCGAATTCCCTGACAGCCCTTCTGCCGATTCCAAAAAACAGCGGGTCGCCGGAGGCGAGAAAGACGATAGGAAGTGATGAGTGACGAGTGACGAGTGACGAGTGAATGAATTTAATTGTCTCATCCACATTGTTAATTGCTTTTACTTTATCCTTAACGGCCTCGTATTCTGCATGTCCTTTAAAAACCTCAAAGAGTCTTTTGGATGCGAGGATGATTTCGGAAGCCAAAATAATTTCCCTTGCCCTATTGTCTAAAGCTTTATAGCCAATGCCTATGACGTAGATTTTACCCACTTGATTTTATTATATCCCCTT
>JAPLLK010000091.1 GCA_026387575.1 Nitrospirota bacterium
TAGAGGCGCCCCATGTTGCAAAAAAGGCGAGCGCCGGCCAGTTTGTGATAGTGAAAATAGATGATTTCGGAGAAAGGGTTCCTTTAACCATCGCTGATTTTGACCGCAAGGCAGGCACAGTTACGATAATCTTTCAGGAGGTTGGAAAATCCACAAAGCATCTTGGCGCCCTTAATCCCGGAGATAAGCTCGCTACATTTGCAGGCCCGCTGGGACATCCTACAGATATTAAAAGATACGGCACTGTCATCTGTGTGGCAGGGGGTGTAGGGATAGCACCGGTTTATCCTATTGCAAAAGCGCTTAAAGAAGCGGGGAATGATGTTATCTCCGTAATAGGCGCGCGGAATAAAGGACTCTTATTCTGGGAAGAGAGGATGAGAACCGTATCTGATGAGTTTATCGTCTGTACAGATGACGGCTCTTATGGAAGAAAGGCAGTTGTCACAGAGCCATTGAAGGAGATACTAAGTACAAAAAAGATTTCTCATGTCTGGGCAATAGGCCCTGCAATAATGATGAAGTTTGTCTCTATGCTAACAAAGGAATTTAATGTGCCCACAGTTGTCAGCCTTAATACGATAATGATAGACGGCACCGGCATGTGTGGAGGATGCAGGGTGCTTCTTGATGAGGGCGCCAAGTTTGTCTGTGTTGACGGCCCTGAATTTGACGGACATAAGATTGACTGGGAGAGCCTTCTTTCAAGGCAGAGGATATACCTGAATGAGGAGCGCGTAGCTTCCGAGAGATGGGAGCATATATGCAATCTGGACAAGGCTGTATCAGGGGATAAGGATAAATGACAAAACAGGAGCGGATGAAAATACCAAGGCAGGAGATGCCTTTGCAGGATAAACTGCTTAGAAGGCATAACTTTGATGAGGTGTCTCTGGGGTTACCGGAGGCCGTTGCCTTTAAGGAGGCAGAGCGCTGTCTTCAGTGCAAGAACCCGAAGTGCGTAGAAGGGTGTCCTGTAGGAGTTCTCATCCCTCAGTTTATCAAGGCTCTGCGTGAAGGAAACATAAATGAGTCCATAAGGGTTATGAAGATAAAGAACAATCTGCCGGCTGTATGCGGCCGCGTATGCCCTCAGGAGAGTCAGTGCGAGGGGAAATGCATATTAGGGAAGACAGGAGAGCCTATTGCGATAGGGAGGCTCGAAAGATATATTGGAGATTATGAGCTTAGCCACAGAACGTGCCCTATGGTTAAGCCCAAGGATACAGGGAAAAAAGCGGCTATAGTAGGCTCAGGCCCGGCGGGCATTGCATGCGCTGTTGACCTTGGCAGGGAAGGGCACAAAGTTACGATATTTGAATCTCTTCATTCAGCAGGGGGGGTTCTCATATACGGCATACCTGAGTTCAGGCTTCCAAAGTCGGTCGTTCATTCTGAGATAGATTATGCTGTTCAGTGCCTCGGCATAGAGATAAAGACAGACCATATTATCGGCAGGACAGTTACACTTGATGAACTCCTCGAAGAGTATGATGCTGTTTTTATAGGTACAGGCGCAGGGCTTCCTAATTTCATGAAGATACCGGGAATAAATTACATCGGTGTCATGTCTGCCAATGAGTTTCTCACGAGGGTTAATCTTATGAAGGCATATCGCTTTCCTGAATATGACACTCCTGTAAGGATTGGCGAGCGTGTGGCGGTGATTGGAGCGGGGAATGTTGCGATGGATTCGGCGCGGTGCGCTGTAAGGCTCCAGAAATCAATGGGAATGAAATCAGGAGAGGTTCATGTTATTTATAGAAGGTCACGTGCTGAAGTTCCTGCAAGATTAGAGGAATTTCATCATGCAGAGGAAGAAGGGATAATCTTTGACTTCCTCACAAGCCCTGTAGAGATAATCGGGGACATTAACGGAAACGTGACAGGAATAAAATGTATCAGGATGAAGCTTGGAGAAGCTGACAGCTCAGGAAGAAGGCAGCCGATTCCTATAGAGAATTCAGAGTTTGAGATAAAGGTTGATACGGTCATAATGGCGCTCGGTACAAGCCCCAATCCTGTTGTATTCACTGATGACGGGAATCTTCAGAGGACTAAAAAAGGCACTGTCGTTGCTGACAATGATACGGGAAAGACATCAAAGGCGCGCCTCTGGGCAGGAGGGGATGTTGTCACAGGCTCTGCAACTGTCATAAGCGCAATGGGCGCAGGGAAAAGGGCTGCTGAGGATATTCACAGGTTTTTGATGGAGGGGCAAGAAGAAAAATTAGTTTGAGGCACCAGCCTCTCACCTCCAATTCTATTATAGAATTTTTCAAATGTTTGGCAACTATACTGACCTCTTCTTAATCCCTTCTTGGCAAGGAAGGGCAGGGGGAGGCGAAGTCTAAAATTCTGTTGATGTTTCATATGATGGGGGAGGTTTAGGGTGGGGGTGACTGAAGGTTGTTTTCAACCTCCACTTAATCCCCCTTTGCTTAACCCCCCCCTCTTAATTTAAGAGGGGGAATATCCACGCAAATACCGGAAGAGCCTTGTTTTAAAAAACTCTCATAGCTTATGGCGTAGAGTGAGCCTCGCACTTATAATTATCGTCTTTCCCTTCAATTGTCAGCCAGCCCTCTGCTTTTATCGGAAAGTCGTTGCAGACTATTATCCAACCCAAAAGATACCCCGGCTCACTACCCACATAGAACCTCACAATACTGTCCCTTTTCCCTTCCGGGTTGCAGTCTTTAGTTTGCCAGTCGCAACACTCTTTTCCACCCGGCGGAATATTCTTTTTAAAAGCCCCACCTCTCGTTTGTGCAACATGAAATGTTATGTCCGTCTTATTATAAACACAGAATGCCTCCGCACTTCCTGCCGCCAGGAATGCCGTTAGCGCTGCAAAGACCAATGCCACAAAAATTGAATTAATTTTTTTTCTCATTGTAATTTTCTTCCTTTTCAAGTTTTTTTAAAAATTTAAACAGCATTTTAGTTCCCTATCTGCCCTTAAATCATTGCCTTGTTTTTATATCATCACCTCCTCTTTATTCTGACTTATACAGCAATGCTGCGTTATTTGCTTTAAAAAACTCTCATAGCTTATGGCGTAGAGTGAGCCTCGCACTTATAATTACCGTTACTCCATAGAACCTCCAGCCAGCTCCCTGCCTTTATCGGCCAGCTATAGCAGAGTCTTCTACTACAGCATCATGATTCTCTCTGTATATTTCCTCCAGATGATAAATTGTATCATACCGAAATAAAAAAAAGGGCGGTGTCATCCGATACCACCCTTTTGGAAATTTATTATGGATTCCCGCTTACTGACTGCGGGAATGACAGGTCAAACTCCTCCGGCCATTGCCTTTTCAGACTCTTTAAGCCAGAGAAGCCTTGAGCCGTTGATTACAGATGCATTGATTGACTCTATCATTTCCTGAGGATTCACATCTAAGCCTTCTTTCTTCTTGAAAGGCTTAAGCGAAACCTTTGGTTTTGCCTTTAAAGCCTTCTTTACGTCTGCATCCTTTGGCTCTTTGATATCCTTGCCGATTGCCTTTGCGACTGCCATTAATATTTCCTTGTGAGACATTGCCTGTCCTGCCGGCTCAATAGCCTTGCAGAGGTATTTAAGCCTTCCCATATAATCAACTATTGTTCCTGACGCCTCAAGGAATGCTGCTGACGGAAGGACAATATCAGCCTGTTTTGCAAGCTCTGTTAGGTGAGAGTTCTGGACTACGAGAAAATCTGTTTTCGGCCTCTTATTCAAAGGAAGCTCTCCGATTGCATAAATTGCACTCATTCCGTCAGTAACCATTTCTTTGTAGGACTTTCCTTCGCCTTCAATTCCCATCAAGGTAACGCCTTTGGCATTACTCTCTATAGGCACTGCTAATGCTGCGCCTTTTATCAAAGATAGATTTGCAGATGCATCGTAGAGGGAAGGGGAGGAGAATATCAAGGGGTTATTTGCTGCCATGAATAGCTCTGCGCCTTTTATTGCATTATCTGAAGGATCAACAGATGCGAGTGCATGAACCATTTCTTTTGGAACCTTTGCGCCTTTTGAGATAACACCCTGTGCAATCTCGGAGAGTATCTTTGCCTCATCACCTTTGATGCTTAATGCTGCAACTGCTGATATGTTTGTATCGCCTGAATTTACCACAATAAGCTTTGCGCCTGAATTCACTCTCCTTCTTATTGCCGCATCAAGCGCAGGCAGAACCCTTGTCCACTGGTTGGGATTCAGTCCCGCAAGAATGATAAGGTCTGCTGAATCAATATCAGATGTCCCGAGCAACTCGGGATTCTTCAATGAATCAGCATCAGAATAAAGACTTGCCGTTGTATCTAAGTTCTTTGACTTCACGGATGCTGCAAGCTGTTTAAGGACCAGTGCATCCTCATTCATTATTCCTGCCGTGCTTACAAAGCCTGCGGATGCGCCTGCTTTTTTGAGTTTCTCGGCAACTATGCTTATCGCGTCTTCCCATGTTGTCTCTTTCAGTTCATTCCCGACTTTTTTCATCGGAGCTGTTACCCTTGTCTCTGCTTCTATGCAATCAAATCCAAACCTGCCGTAGGCGCAGATATATTTTTCAACAGAGCCATCAGTTCCGCCTGAGTTTATCTTTGCAACTCTGCCTTCTTTTGTGCTTACTGATATGTCGCAGCCGTTTCCGCATAAGAGACATACAGAACTTGTTTTTTCGTATTCCCATTCTCTTCCTTTTCTCCACCTGTCAGCTTCAAGCAGGGCATTAACAGGGCATACATCCACACAGCTTCCGCAGAATGTGCATGAGGATTCCTGAAGGGGCTTATCGTTTGCTGTTATTACCTTTGAACCTACGCCGCGGTCCATGAATTCAAGTACATTTGTCCCCTGATGCTTGCATACACGGACGCATCTGCCGCATAGGATACAGTAGTCAGAGTCGCGCTTTATGAACGGATTCCCCTCGTCTATTGAAAATCCGAATTTCTTTCTTGTAAAAGTGGATTCCTTGAGTTCAAAGTCGTAAGCATACTGCTGCAGGTTACAGACGCCTGCTTTTGTGCATGTCATGCAATCCAATGGATGCATAGAGAGAATAAGGTCAATGACAAATTTTCTGACCTCCTGCACCCTTTCGGTCTTTGTATGGACGACCATACCATCTTTTGCCTTTGTAGTGCAGCCTATCATCGGAGCCTTCAGACCATCAACCTCAACAAGACACAGCCTGCATGCGCCTATACCTTTTGTCCCCTTGAGATAACAGAGGTTCGGTATGTGAATTCCTGCAGTCGCAGCAGCATCTATGAGATTCATTCCCTCAGTTGCCTGAATCTCCTTGCCGTCTATTGTAAGTTTTATTATATTTTTCATTTAATCCTCCTGCAAATTTATAGGTTGAGGTTGAGATTAAGTTTGAGAGAACTAAACCTCAACCTTAGCCGCGACCTGTTTTATGTCAATAATTACAATTGCCTCTGTCGGACAGACTTTAATACAGTCCCCGCATTTAATGCACCTCTTCTGCCTTATATCAAAGGGCAGATGTCCGCCCTGATAGGGCTTTTTCTTCTTTCCGAGTATTGCGTGATATTTACATACGTCCTGACATAATCCGCACATTATGCACTTTTCAGGAATAATTACATATTCAATTAATGACGTGCACTCTCTTTCAGCGCAGGTCCCTTTTATATGCTCCTCGAATACACCGCTGTCTATCCACTCAATAATGAACTTTGCGGTGTCCTTGCCCTTTTTGCACATTGATGTCTCAAGCATGTGTCCGGCTATCATCTTCAATTTTGCTATATCAGCCTTTGTGCCTTTTCCTCCTGCAGTGTCCTCCAGCCGTATTTTTGCCTCATAACTGCCCATTGAACAGGGGAAACACCTCCCGCACATGGGCCCTGAAAGAAATTCTGTTACAAGATACAAAGCCTTCTGGACATGGCACTTTTTTGCATCTGCAATTTTCTTTATGTCTTCTAATTTCAATTCTTTATGCTCGTTCATGGACCTATTCCTAATAAATATCCTCAGCCATGTATAGCACTTCTGGCAGCAGATATGATATAAGATCCCTGTAAGAAATCATGCCGACAATTTTTCCGTCTTCTATGACAGGCAGATGCCTGATCTTTTTATCCGACATGAGATGCACGGCAATACTTATGTCAATGGATGGGTCCAACGTAATAGGTTTTGTTGTCATAACGTTACCCATTATTTCATCATTGACAGATATTTTTTTAGTGAAGCAGTGCATGATATCCCTTTCAGTGAATATGCCGATTAGTTCACCATTGTTATCAGTCACAAGTATTGACCCGACATTATTACCATCCATGATAGTTATAGCATCAGCTATCTTGCAGTCTTTCTTGCAGGTTAATATCTTTGCAGGTTTTGATTTTATTACATCTCTAAGTGTCATCTTTGCTCTCCTTTCAAGGATTTCAAATTTTTCAGGAGGAATCCTGAATTGTTCTTCAAGCTTTATGACGCTGTGTTTCCTTATCTTAACGGCGCCTACAGGACAGGCCTGGTAGCAAGCCTTGCATTGTGTGCAGTAGGCGCGGTCAATATGGTATATATCCCTTGTCTCTGTGACGGCATCAAAGGCACAGGCCCGTTTACAGAGCCCGCATCTGATGCACTCAGCTTGATTGATAACAAAAACCCCTGTACCTTTGCAGACATTTGCCCTGCAATGGTTGTCATATATATGCTCTTCGTATTCATTCCTGAAATACTTTATTGTGCTAAGCACAGGGTTTGGCGCGCTCTGTCCGAGGCCACAGAGCGAACCCTTCTGGATAAGCTTGCCAATATCTATAAGTCTCTCGATATCGCCATGCTTGCCGTGGCCTGATGTAATATTTTCAAGTATCTGCAGCATCTGGAATGTGCCTATCCTGCATGGAGGGCATTTGCCGCAGGATTCTGACTGGGTAAAGGAAAGGAAGTATTTTGCGACATCAACCATACACGTATCTTCATCCATGACAACCATTCCGCCTGAACCCATCATCGAGCCGACCTTTGTCAGAGAATCAAAATCAACAGGCAGGTCGAGATGGATTGCAGGAATACATCCTCCTGAAGGGCCTCCTGTCTGAATCGCCTTGAATTTTTTATCTTCCATTATGCCGCCGCCGATATCATAGATTATCTCTCTGAGTGTCATACCCATGGGCACTTCTACAAGTCCTGTATTCCTGACCTTTCCTGTCAGGGCAAAGACCTTTGTCCCGGGAGATGTTGCTGTTCCAATGCTTTTGAACCAATCGGCCCCGTTTTCGATTATAGGTGGCACGCATACGTATGTCTCTATGTTATTCAGATTGCTCGGATATCCCCATGCGCCTCCGCCCTGCTCTGAAAGCCTTGGAGGCCTTGGCCTTGGAAATCCCCTTTCGCCCTCGACAGAAGCAACAAGCGCTGTTGATTCACCGCATACGAATGCTCCTGCGCCTTCTCTTATGTCTATGGTAAAGCTGAAGTTTGTCCCAAGTATGTTTTTGCCAAGGAGTCCGAGTTCCATTGCCTGCTTGATTGCGTGTGTCAGATTTTTAACTGCCAGAGGATATTCATGTCTCACATATATCATCCCGTAATCTGCGCCTATCGCATACGCGCATAAGAGCATCCCCTCAAACAGGCTGTGAGGGTCTCCTTCCATGACAGACCTGTCCATAAATGCTCCGGGGTCGCCTTCGTCTCCATTGGCTATCACGAGTTTTATCTTGCCCTGCGCACTCTTTACGTGTTTCCATTTTTTGCCTGCAGGGAATCCTGCGCCGCCCCTTCCTCTGAGGTTTGCCTTATCAACCGCGCTCAGCACCTGGTCAGGGGTCATTGAGCCCAAGGCTTTTCCCAAAGCCGAATAACCGCCTACTGCGATATAGTGATATATGTTTCTCGGGTCTATAAGCCCGTTATTCCTTAGTGCGATTCTCAGCTGCTTCTTGTAGAAAGGCACGTTTGTCATCTCAGGGACGGGCTCGCTTAGGATATCCTGCCTGTAAAGGCTCTGCCTGAAGGGCATTTCCCCTTGTATGGTGTATGCAAGGATAGACCTTGCATGCTCCGGGTTCACCTTCTGATAGAATATATTATGTGGTTCTACTTTCATTACCGGCCCCTTTTGGCAAAGGCCCTGGCAGCCGGTCTTAACGATATCAATATTAATTCCGCGTTTGCCTGCCTCTTCTTCCATTGCAGAGAGCACCTTGGGAGTTCCTGTAGCAGTGCAAGCTGTTCCGCTGCAAATTCTTACTCTGGGAATCTCAGGTCTGAAGGTTTCGACTTTGAGGCGTTCCCCGAGTTTTTTAAGATCATCTATAGATTTTAATCTCTCCATGGCTATTTCTCTTTTACTTCTTTTATTAGGGCATCAACCCTTTTGGCGGATAGATCTCCTACTACCTCTTCATTGACTGTGACAACGGGAGCAAGTCCGCAGCATCCGACGCATCCGACTGTCTCCAGAGTCAGGGCAAGGTCAGGTGTTGTCTCTCCTTCTTTTATGCCGAAGGCCTCTTCAAATTTTTCGAGCACTTTATGCGAGCCCCTGACATGGCAGGCTGTTCCTGCGCAGACGCAGACAACATTTTTGCCTCGGGGCTTGAAATAGAAATGTTTGTAAAATGAAGCTGTGCTGTATACCTCCGATAAAGGGATAGCAAGCTTTCTTGAGAGTGATATCAGTTGTTCTTCTGGAAGGTAATTATGCTCTTTCTGTATCTGCTGGAGGGCATGTATTAATATGCCCCTTTTTTTCTGTGTATCTGTCAGAATTTCCCTTACATTTCCTATTTTTTCATTAACATCAAACTCTGCTACTTTCATCTAACCTCCGCGCAACAGTTCAGCAACTCAGCAGGGCAGTAGTAAGGGCTGCTCGAACTATTTACTAATAAATTCCAATATGCGGTTTTGCCGCTCTTTCAATCTCACGCCTTGCTGCCATATCCATAAGCACTCTTTCTGCGCCGAATTTTCCTGGCTCATACTTCTTGAGCTTAAGCGCCTCTCTCGCCTTGTCAATATAATCGAGCGCCATCTCAAGTATCTTTTCAGGATCGGGTTCGAAATGGAGCGCTCCCTTGAACCTCTCGAACCAGACCTCTGTCAGTATTCTCGTAACTTCCTTGCTTGCCTCAACAGGTGATTCACCGCCGAATATCACAGGCACGCCTGATGCGGCAAAATAACAGCCAATCGCGATCGCCTTCTCCGACATCCACTCAGGCGCTATTCCCACAGCAGGCATTCCTCCGATTTCATCTGAGAGTCCGCCTTCTTCTGCCATGGCGCTTGCTATGGTGAGGATTCTGGAATTATCGACACAGGCTCCAAGGTGGAGTATCGGAGGAATTCCGATTGCCTCGCACACCTCGCGTAAACCTGGACCTGCATTTTCGAGCGCCATCTCAGGAGTGAGATACCCTGCAGTTCCGCACGCTGCTGCGCCGCAGCCGGTTGAGACAATAAGCACATCATGCTTTATGAGCTCTGTTGCGAGGAACCGGTGAAGTCCTGTTGAAGGCACTCTTGGATTGTCGCATCCTGCAAGACCCACAACTCCGCGAATTCTTCCTGCAATAATTGCGTCATTTAACGGTCTGAATGACGCCCTCCATTTTCCGCCCTGCATGTATTCGATGTACTCATGGGAAAATCCTGCGATAACCGGGAATTTCTCTGTAATGTGTTCTCCGTACGCTTTTCGGTTCTGGAAGTTGTCGATTGCTATCTTTATGATTTCCCTTGCAATTTCCTTTGCCCTGTGCTCATCAAACTCTATATGCATTGCGCCCTGTATCTTTGCCTTTTCGGAGGTAGTGATTACTTTTGTATGGAATTTTTTCGAAAGATCGGCAATCGCAGGCATAATGCATTGTACATCAACAGTAAGCGCATCTATAAGTCCGGTCATGATCCCGAGCTCCTGGTTGGTAAAACCACCGGCAGTCGGTATCCCGTGTCTCATCAGTACCTCATTCGCTGTACAGCACATGCCGGCCAGGTTTATGCCTTTTGCGCCCTTTGATTTTGCATATGCTGTCATCTCAGGTTCTGATACGACGTCTACAATAGTTTCTGCAAGCAAAGGTTCGTGCCCGTGGACTACGAGATTCACCTCATCTTTTTTAAATATGCCAAAGCTCGCCTCGGCCTTCACAGGCTGCGGAGTGCCGAAGAGAATGTCTGTGACATCTGTTGAAATCATTGAGCCTGCCCATCCGTCAGCAAGCGCTGTCCTCAGCCCCTGTGTCAGGAGATGATCAGGGTCATGGTCAACGCCGATGTGTGTCCTGTGCATTGTCTCACAGACTTCTCTGTCAATGCCTCTCGGAATGATTCCCCATTTTCTCCAGCGTTCCTGAGTCTTTTTCGGCGCTCGCTTCAGGTAATTGATTTCTCCGCGTTGCCTTCCAAAGTCTTCTATCAGCTTTTCAGCCACATCTTTTGCAACAGCATTCACTTCCCTGCCTTCAAACTCAATATTCAGATATCCGGCAACCCGGTAGAGCTTTCTCACGTCAGTGATCTTAAAGTCTTTTGCTTGCCCGGTTGCGACAGCAAGTAAGGTAAAGGCCATCCCTCTGGCATGGTCGGAGTGCGCAGCCGTTCCTGCTGCTATCATCCTGAGGAAATTTCTCGCGGCAACAGTAGGAAGGGTTGCTCCGCATACACCCCTTGCCTCTTCTTCAGCATTTTTCCCGACGAGGCGGCATGGACCCATATGACAGACCTTGCAGCATGCGCCTGAGGCGCCAATAGGGCACGGCTTTATTTTTTCTGCCCTGTCAAAACAGGTCTCAATTCCATGGGCTTTTCCCCAATCAATTATTTGTTCAGCTTCTTTATTCGCAGATTTCGCGGCCTTATCCATTTTACCTCCAAAATGAAGTTAAGAGTTTAAAACTTTTCATTTTTAAGTCCTAATTCTTCACCTATTTTATTATAACATTGGGTCCATAGTGAGTGCCGGGTGCCCTGCCTGTGTAAGGAACTCAAGCAGTTTCTCGGAATCCTCAGCAACAGTCTCATCAGCTATCTTGTCGAGGAGGTCAGGCACGCCTTCCTCAGCAGCCCTTTTGCTGAACTCATCCTTAAGGCCTTCCTTAAGGTTCTTGGTCATCCATACTATTCTCTTTATGCCGCCGTCTCCATGAAGGAATTTCTTACTTATAATGAAGTTTCTTCCTATGCCCATAAAGCCGGGGTTCTGTGTTCCGCCTCCTACGCTTCCTGCTAAAGTAGAAAACTTCATTCCTGCCGGTGTCATTCCTGTATGTCCCCTCTGCACTATCATGATGCCGTTTGCCTCAGGGATTATTGCGATGATACATTCAAAGCATCCGCATGAAGTCATAGGGTTTTCCATTATGGTATAAAGATTCAGTGTCTCGACTGCCCCGCCGGATGCCTTCTTGAGATATTCATCTATGCCTGTATATCTGCCGTATCTTGCATCCATGAGCGCGCCCTTCGGAATCGGCTGGTTGCCTCCGGTTGGGTCTATCTCATAAGCAGCCTTTCCATCAAGCCAGTTGTATGCGCCGCAAAGACCAAGCCTTTCAGGGCTTATGACACATACATGGCTTGGCGCAAAGGACTGGCAGAGGAGGCATGAGTAAAAAATATCCACTGCCTCATCAGTAAGCGAACCGAGCCTCTTGTCACGTTCCTTGTATGCCTTTCTCGCTTCTTCCTGTATGGCAAGGACATCTTTTTCATCGGTGTATATTGTAACCTGCACCTTATCCACGATTGATTTGAACCTATGATGTGTCATGGTTGCCATAATTACGCCAATGTGTTCTAAGGTTACGCCTTCTTTTTTTGCATTGCTGCTGATTCTTATCCAGTTAAGGTCACGCTGGCCCATGTGCCAGAGTCCCTGAGCCTCGTTTATGTTATGGTGCACCTTTCTTTCAATTATAGACTCAAAGTCCTTCTGCATTTTTCTTCCTGCCGCATCTATCACAATGGCCAATGGCATCTGTCCGCCTTTTTCATACTTCTCTTTCCAGCCATCTCCCACAACAATTACCTTGTTATCCTCTATCTCATTCAGTTCCTTCATCCTGACCCATTCCAATGAAGGTGTTCTCTGTCCGCCGAATTCAATGAACATATCCTCTTTTCTTATTCTCTCGCCCTCAAAGGCTGGCCCGTATGCAACAGGTATAGGAGGCTTTTCAATAGTAATCTTTAACCCTCTCTGTTCAATAGCCCTCTGAACTATCTTTCCATGGTCAAGCTCTTTGTCCACTTCTTCGTATATACATACTCCTGTAGGATGTATAACCGGAATGTCCGTATCTGCAATTGCAGGGAATCCCATGTTAATTGCTCCCGCGCCTGTAGTCCATATTATGTCATCAAGTTCACCAAGAACCACTGCGAATGCAAAAACCCTGTCCTTCTGGTATTTGAGATGCTCTTTATAATCGCCGGGTTTTTTGCCTCCAAAAATCAGGGATGCCCTTATGGCCCAGTCAAGAGCATAGAGCGTATGTTCTGTATCAGGGCCGAGGGGGACAATTCTTGTGTCCCATCCTAATTCAACACCATTTCTCAAAAGCTGTTTTGTAACGCTGTTGCCGTTTACATTGCCTGAGAGGAATGTGAGGATATTCTTTTCCTGAAGTTCCCTGACAATGTTTACAGCAATATCATCATTCGGAGCAGCTCCGATAATCGCGGCAAAGCCCGGCATTGTGCCGTCAACAAGCTGGATACCCAGATTCCTCTGGATAGTGTCGGTGATAAATCCGTTATATACGAAACCTGTCTCGGGGTCTTTAGCAGGCTCCAGACCATTTATATATTTCAATGCAAGCAGTATCTCTTCTGCAAAGAGAGTTGCCATGCCTGAGTCCAGCGCCTCGCCAAGATAAGGCTTCCATAAATGATCTTCAGGCTCGTCATGAAGCAGTTCTCTTGCCATGCCCAGCGCAACTTTCATATCGCCCAGTGTTTTAACAGGGAAGGCTGTCATTGCGTAAATCATCGGAAGATAAAAAGCGGTGTCAGGAAATTCAAAAGTGAAGTCTTTGCCTTTTTCTGCGGTGGTTTTTTCAAGCAGTTCTTCTGCTTGTTTTACCAGGGTATGCGCGCCTCTTATGGCTGCAGAGGCTATTAACTTGGACATTGTTACCTCCTCAAAAAGTTAAAGTTAGGTCATTTATTTATTATGCTGTTCTTGCTTTCAAAAATGCTGGCAGTCCGTTTGCCTCTCTCGGGCCGACTGTCACCTTCCAGCCTTCAAGTTTGTCTTCTATAGAACCGCTTAATATTGCGACATATCCGGGAATTATCAACTCCCTGTGTTTTACTTCATTCTCAATGCCGCTCTCTTTTATAAATGCCGCTATCTTTGATGCAGTAAATTTCCCTGCCGCCCATGCGGTCAATACTGATAATCCTTCGCAGTCCATGACTGCAAGCCTGCATGGAACTTTGCTGTTTTCTATTTCACCTGAAACAATAAAGTATGTGAGAGAGAAATTTGTTGTAATTGTAAGCGGTGAATCAGGCGTTGCTTCTCCTATCGTGTATATCTTCTGTTCAACCTGCATAGGCACCTGAGGATCGGTGTATATATTCTGCCTTAAAGTGAAGAGGGCGAGGTTTTTCCATTTCTCAATGCTGCTAACAACTATGATTGATGCATATTTTGTGATTCCAACAGATGCAATCAAAGCCTCATGGAGGCTGTCGTCTCTCTGGGCAAAGTTAATCACAGGGTATCCAAATGGCTTGAAGTTCTTCTTAATCGCAGCTCTTCTTATCATGGTATTGTTTTCAAGCATTTCTTTTGCTTTTTTTGCTCCAGAGTCTATAACCATGTCCTCAACCCCGAGGGATTTTATCTTTTCCGTAAGCGTGGAGAGTTCATCCAAACCGTTTGCAACTACTCCGAGTGTTGCCTTTTCTGCCTTTGCAATATTTGCCATTGCCTCTGCATTGCCTGAGTTTGCTCCATAGATAATGGGCTTCTTACCGGCAAACGGTTTTACAGCCGCTTCTGCGGATGCAGGGTCTGTTGTCGAGAGGATTATCGGAATGTTTGGCGCCTTTGATGCAATAAGTTTTGCGGCTGATTCAAACTTTCCTTTATCGCCGGATGCATTTGTAAGAGCTATTGCGTCAATTCTGAGTTTCTGTCCGACCCTGTCTATTTCAGATGCAAGGACTTCCTCTATCTTCTTTGTTATCTCTGTCTCGGAAAGAGTGTCTTTGATTTCAACAGCGAGAGCGCATGGGTTTACGAATTTTTTGTCATGCCTGAAGAGGACAGTCTCTTCGCCTATCTTTACCGCCCTGTCTCCGGAGCCTATGGTGATAGAGCGTATCGGAGGCGCTGAAGCCTCTCCGAGTATCTTTTTTGCCTCTTCGGATACGTCAGGGCACTGCTCCAGTGATGCCTGTCTCTGTGCAAGCTTCATTGCAAATGCAAGGCATGTGGGATGACCGCATTTTTTGCAGTTTGTCTTTGGCAATAATTTAAATATCTCAACGCCTGAGAGAGCCATATCTAAAACCTCCGTAATACGTTACGCATAACACGCGGCAAAATACTCATCACGCATTAAGCGTACGATATTTATAGTTCTTCTATTAATTTCCCCACTGCCTCAACAGCCTTTGGATGCCTCATGATTAAGAGTTCTGCGCCTGCCATGAGAAGCGCAGCAGCGGTTGCTGCCTCCCATGCAATTCCTCTCTCTTCAGCGTTACCCCATAAGGGCATATCTGATTCAGGCGCCTGCGTCTCTTTGATTTTCCATACATACATGCCTATATCTGCGACCATAGGCGGCTGCATCGTAAGGTCATTCTGTGTAAGCGCGGCAAGCCGTATCCTCTCCATGACTGAATATGTATATTCAAGGCCATACCCTAAAGCAGAGCACATAGGGTCTGTTATAAGCCTTTCCTTGTCAAAACCCATCTGGGTTATTAGAATGTTCAACTGTTTTGAGAGGTTTATGTCAAGCTCTGACATCGCAATAAGTTTGTGGTTATTTGCCATTGCAGCAGCAGCTATTGTTTTATAGTTAGCTTCCTGCGCCTTGCCTAATATGCAGTTCTTGTCTTTTGCAGCCTCAGCAGCAGCTACCAGGACAGGAGCGTCTTTTTCTGCATTGTTGCTTCCAAGTATTATCAAAGGGACATTAATGGCAGAAAGCACGTCTCTAACGGTTTTTGCAGCATCTTCAGGTGAACGATTTTCCCTGTCGGGGTGGGTTCCGATAAGCCTTAAAGCTATAGCCTTTGCCTTCAGCGTATCCTGACAGAACTTTGCCCATGTAACAGGATCGCCTGAAAAACTGCTGAAGGGTTTCTGAACATTTTCAGGCCAGTCTGCTGGAGGAACGTCCTGTATTTCATATGCGATTAAGGGTTTGTTTGGGATTGTCCCTTCAAAAGGCAGAAAAGGAAGCACGTTTTCCCCTCCAAAGCTTGCTGCCTTGTCGCCTGTGCCTATTGTTACATTATAA
This sequence comes from Nitrospirota bacterium, assembly GCA_026387575.1. Taxonomy (GTDB): domain Bacteria; phylum Nitrospirota; class Thermodesulfovibrionia; order Thermodesulfovibrionales; family UBA1546; genus UBA1546. The sequence continues at coordinate 15,484 of JAPLLK010000091.1, forward strand.
ACTTTGCCTGAATAAGTCTCTTTTGGAGCAGTAAAAGCCATTTTAACCTCCTAAATTCAGTGTAAGTGGTAAGTGACAGTGTCTGTTACTGACAATATAAACTGACACAGACACTATTTTTTACATTTCCAAATACGAATGCGCATAAAGGGTTTTGCCCATTATCACATCTATTGTCTTTGAGGTTTCTGTAACTTCATGCGCATCAGCTATCGCTGCTGTTAAACCCTCGTACATCAGTAATCCGAAATAATAGGTATTTAATATGGGCCTCAATGCCTTCGGACAGCCGTTTGATATGTTGCTAAGTCCGACCACTGTTTTCATAGGCGGATCATTAAGTTCCTGAAACATCTTTATTGCCTTTATCACATGCTTTGCGTGATCCTGAGAGGTTGCAATCTGTAATACCAGCGGGTCGAGGTAGATGTCTTCAAGCGGAACGCCGTATTCCATGGCCCGTCCCATTATCTCTGCTGCTATTGCAGCCCGCTCTTCCGCATCTGCCGGAAGCCCGCCTTTTCCTACTGTAAGGCCTATAACCTGAGCATTATATTTTGCCCCGAGTTCAAGAATAGGAAATCTCTCAGGGTCGTTTGATGTTGAATTTATTAAAGGTTTTCCCCATTGGTTATTATGCACCTTAAGCCCTGCCTCTAGTGCCTTTGCATTTGTTGTGTCAAGGCATATCGGCAATGATACGACTTCCTGTATTGTTGTAACCATCCACTGCATTAAATCCTCTCCGCCGTCTTCCGCGGGGCCTATGTTTGCATCTATCATTCCTGCGCCGGCTTTCCACTGGGAGATTGCGATTTCCTGTATAGGCCCCTTATCCTTTTTCATCATTGCCTCCCTGACCCTCTTGGCTATGATGCTTAATTTTTCACCTATTATTATCATTACCTTAAAAACCTCCTTGTACTCCTGTTAGCCTTAAATAGTAAGGCTGGAGATAAGTTGTCAATGGTAACATAAAGACATTAAGCAGGTAAAGGTTGTTTCTAATTGTTAATTTTTATAAATCTATAAGATTTTCTACCTGCGCTTTAAGTATAGAAGTTCATAAGCTTAAACTTGTCAGTAAATTTCAGGCAGAGGTATAATAGCAAAATGAAATCAGCACTCACTATAGCTGGTTCTGATCCGACAGGCGGGGCAGGACTTCAGGCTGACCTGAGAGTATTCAGGGCATTCGGTGTTCATGGACTTTCAGTTCCTTCCGCGCTCACAGCCCAAAACACAGAAGATGTCAGTTCTATCCTTCCTGTTGATAAGAATTTCTTTGCAGAGCAGCTTGACGTTCTTTTAAAAGATATAACACCTGATGCTGTTAAGACCGGCATGATTTACAGTAAGCAGTTAGCAGGTGTAGCCGCTGAAACTATAAGAAGATATTCGCTTAAAAATCTCGTGATAGACCCTGTTACCGTGTCATCATCAGGGGTCAGTCTTATTGAAGACGGCACGCTGGATGCAATAAGAGAACAGCTTTTCCCCTTGGCAAAGGTGATAACCCCGAACATCTATGAGGCATCTGTTCTGACAGGCATATCAATAGAAGACGTGACTCAGATGGAGGAAGCTGCAAAAGAATTGAAAAAGATGGGGTCTGAGAATGTGGTGATAACAGGAGGGCATTTGGAGGGAGAGGCTCTTGATTTATACTATGACGGCTTCAGTTTTTTCCGGATGAAGTCTGCAAAGAGGGAAGGGGAATATCACGGCACAGGATGTGCATTTTCAGCGGCTGTCACTGCATTGCTTGCAACCGGACATTCAATGCTTGAGTCGGTGAAGAAGACAAAGGAATTTATAGACGATGCAATAAAAAATGCTTACCACCTCGGAAAAGGAATGAGGCTGCTTAATCTTTAAGCTCAGAGTCCGCTGGCGTTTAGCCCGCATCTATTCATAGTGTGTCCACATGCGTATTACTTTAACTGTTTTAATTTCATCAAGAATCTCATAGACAAGCCGATGCTGTATATTTATGCGTCTGGAATATGCGCCTTCCAAGTCGCCGACGAGTTTCTTGAAAGCAGGCGGGTCTTGAAAGGGATTTCCTTCCAATATCCTAATCAACCGTTCCGCCTGAGGCCGCAATCCTGAAGCAGAAATCTTTTTTGCATCTTTTCGAGCTTGTTTGGTATATACAATCTTCCATATCACCAGCGGAGCTGCTTTGAACATTTTGCGACAGGTGTTTTTAAACCCTTGCGTATTGATTCCCCCATGCCTGGAATTGAAAGCAGATAAAGCGTTTCCTGAATAGAACTCCAATCGTTTTCAGAAACTATCACAGCCCTGCCGCGTTTCCCTGTAATGTGTACAGCCTCGTGTGAATCTTCCACTTCATCTATTAAACGGTACAGTTTTTTTCTTGCTTCGGTTACTGTTATTGTTGTCATAATTTCACCTCCAATCAACGTACGTCATAGTGTACGCCATGCAGAATGGTTGTGTCAATACTTCCTTTGGGCTAACGCAAAGCTCACGGGGAGCGCGGCTTTTCGCACAGGTCCGGTGGAATGAACAGTTAGATATTTTGGGACTACTTGTTGCCTGAAGATGCATAGTCGATATCTGAGACAATGTTTCTGTCATCAAACGAAATACTCAGACCTTTGCGGAAAAACTTAAAACCGCTATACACACCACCGCGGGTGGTTTGGTAGCTGTATCCAATTGCTTCACCTGAAGTTTCCTTTACCATGGGGAAGATGAATGAGGAGGAGGGCTTCCCTAATAGCTGAAATACTTCTGAACGGGTTGTTTTGCCTTTTATGATTTTGTCGATTTTTATATCGTCAAAATTAGAGTTGTCAGACTTAAATGATGAGAGAAATGCTTGACCAACAAGCACATCATTGTGGAAGTAGTACACCAACGCACGTGCGGGAATAACCCCTTCTTCCAAAGGCTCGCCTCCCGTAGCGGCGTATACATAAGTAATACTCTTCAAGTTCTTCCCATTCTTCACAACGTCGCCGACTTTCCTTGGCTCTCCCATCTGCTGCACGACTTGTGAGTAGGTTGTTTGACCCAATTTGAACGCATCGGAGCTTGGGCGAACGAAATCTCTTCCCGCACATCCAGCAAGTAAAAGTATCCCGCAAAATAGCAGTTTAGTAAAATTATTCATTTTGCCTCCTTAAATTTGCCGGTTGAAGAATAATTTTATGCCTCACTCGGATTTAAGCTCTGCCGAGTATAAGCAAATTTTTTAGCAAAGAGACTATCAACATAATCAGTTAAGAGAAAGAAGAAGTAAAAAAATCCGTGAAAGATATTCATATCAATAGAAATTAATTTATTATTCTCAAGAATACTCGATGAGTGAACAATTCTGTGCCGCACCTGTGCTAACTCATCTAAGAAGTTTAAGGGATTTTTATGCTTCTTGTCCTCAAAATCCATCTCAAAGCTATTAAATTTATTCATCAAATCGTTAGCTTTGTAATCAACTTTAAAAACTTCATTCATTTTGCAAAATTTGCCATCCCATTTTTTCCGCATGAGGATGTCTCGGGATTTATCTAAAATGTTGTCTGTGATACACACCAAAGGAAAAGATTTTTCAAAAAGCTGGAATAAATATGTTTCAAAAGACCCATAAAACATTACAAAGGCTTGGCGCGTAAGAAGATTTATTCCATTTTTCGTTATTTCGATAATTCTTGCCGCGGGCATAACAATGGAATTGCCGCCGTTCATTTCGATCTTGATAGGGGTTTCTGCTTTGAAAGGTAGTTTGGGAATAATATCTTTCTCATATCTCTCTTTGCAAACATCAAATGAGATTTTCGTTATATATAGCAACGCATGAATCTCATTCATTCTTCTGAAGAACAATTTTCGCTCATCTGTGCATTCAGTTTCTGATAACACAAATGTGTTCCCTGCGAAAGGATCAGGAACCATGTTGAGAGGATTATCAGAGTTTGAAGTCATTATATGTCTATCCTACTTTTCTCACCCAATTAGGCATCCCAATGTTTAAAATTACTTAAAGCTTTCATGATATTTAGCTTTGCCGATTTGTCGCCAGAGTCAATATAATCATCAATATGCTTTCTCAATATTGAAGTTCTTGACCCGTCATTTCTTGCGACGTAGTACATCATGTCTTTCTCAGAAAAGTATCTTAATTCAGTTGTATCCTTTCCCATTTCAGCATATAGACTGATGATGGCTGGCTTTATTTCATCTGGTGATTTCATGCTGTTCTCCTTTCATATTCATAACTAATGATTATACCAACTTCCTATTTATAGCTTTCATGGGAAGAATATAGCATATTTTAAGGTTTTGATAAAGAAAAAGGTCATTTAAATGCAATCAGCATATAAACTCCTTCTCTCAATACTTATTTTTTCAATCAGGTGTTAAAATATCATCTGCCATGAGAAGAAGAAAAAGAAAGAAGAGTTCATTTAAAAAGATATGCTGGATTTTTGTTGTATTCATTATCTCCGGAATTTCCGCTTATCTCTATTTCAGTTTCCCTGATATTGAGAGCCTTAAAAAATATAATCCTAAGAAGACTTCTTTTATGGAATATAGGGAAAGGGAATGGAAAAGGCAGGGGAAGAAATACAGAATTCAGCAGAAATGGGTTCCTATCTCGCAGATATCTCCATATCTTATAAAGGCTGTGCTTATTGCCGAGGACGACAAATTCTGGAGCCATGAGGGTTTTGATTATGAGGCGATGCAGAAGGCGATGGAAAAGGATATAAAGGCAGGGAAATTTAAGGCCGGCGGAAGCACCATATCTCAGCAGCTTGCAAAGAACCTTTATCTTTCGCCCTCAAAAAATCCCCTGAGGAAGATAGAGGAAGCAGTTATCACATGGAGGATGGAAAAGATACTTAGCAAGAAAAGAATCCTTGAATTATATCTCAATGTAGCAGAGTGGGGAGACACAGGGATTTTCGGCATTGAGGCTGCCGCAGGGCATTATTATGGGAAGCCTGTGTCTAATCTTACTCCTGATGAGTCTGCCAGACTTGCATCCGTGCTTCCGAATCCGAGAAGATATAATCCTCTCGGTGATTTAAAATATGTTGTGAACCGCTCAAATCTGATTTACAGCATAATGGTCAAGAGAGGTATTGTTATGCCTGAATATGAAGAGGTTTTAGAAAATGGAAGTAAAGACACTACCTCTCCTAATCTTTCAGAGACCCAGCAAACACCCGCTCGGTAATATTGAGACTGCCTTTTCAGATTTTAACTTTATTCCCTATTTCTTTTTCTTTGCAGTCTTTTTAGCTACTGTTTTCTTCACAGTTTTTTTCGTTGCTGTTTTCTTTTTTGCAGCACATTGGGTTTTTGCTTTATGTCCAGGCTTGCATGACATTTCTTTCACCTCCTTAATAAATTTTTATTTATTTCAAATATATCACGCGGATTAATTACTGTCAAATGAAATCAACAGTCTTGCTGAGGGCTTATAGCTGACGGCCTTCAGTTTTAATTAATTAATTTGACATCGCCTTTAACTTGGAGTATAAAGGTCTTAGGAAGGGGTAAGTTTGAGGCTCGTAGAGAAAGGAGGAGGAGGCTATGGCATCTTATATAATCATGAGCACTCTAACAGATGAGGGGCGAAAGACGATAAAAGAGAAACCTAACAGGATTCTTGAGGTTAATAAGGAGCTTGAAAAAATGGGGGTTAAGGTAAAGCAGCAGTTTGCCGTGCTCGGGCCTTATGATTTTGTGAACATTGTTGAGGCGCCTGATAATGAGACTGTAATGAGGATGTCTGTTGAACTTGGCGCAAGGGGCTCTGTCCAGCTTATAACTTTGCCTGCAATCCCTGTGGAAGAGTTTATAAAGAAACTTAAATAATTTTGCGCCCCCTTCCGTTTTGCTTTAAAAAATAGATGACTTTTTTTGATTAGAGGATTTGCCTTTTGCTTAAATGCAGAAAATTGGATAGAAATTTCTTCATGTGATATGTTAAAATAAATAAGTAGGGAATCAGCAGTTTATCATTCTGACCGAATTAAATAATGTTTAAATTTTTATTAGTAATCTCATTTATAGCCTTGCCTTCCGCTGCCTTTGCGTGGGGGCCTCTGACTCATGTCTATCTGGGCAGCGAGATCTATTACCTCGGTTCGCTTCTTCCTGCCGGAATATATGCGCTTATAAAAAAGTATAAAAGCGACTTTCTTTACGGCAACCTGATGGCGGACATTATTTTTGGCAAGAAGTATCTGCCTGATGATAAGAGTTCGCACAGCTGGGATGTGGCATTGGGTCTTTTTGAGGCTGCCGAGACACAGCAGCAAAAGGCCTTTGTTTACGGTTACATGAGCCATCTTGCCGCTGATACTGTTGCGCATGAGATGCTGACAGCAGGGAAAAAGAATGTCGGGCATACGTTCATTGAACTGAAGGCAGACAGCATTGTTGACAAGAAATACTGGTTTCAGGCAGTCACAATAGATAAAAAAGTTCAGCGCAGGAATGACACTTTTCTTGAGGCGTCTCTGGATACCGCCATATTTTCTTTTAAAACCAATAAGCGGATTCTTAAAAGTGCAGTGTTAATCTCGGGGCTTCATCAGAAGAGAGTAAGCAGTTTTATTGACAGGAATATTATCATTGCTTCTGTTTATAAGAGAGAAAATATAAAGAGACTTCAGGAAAAATCATTAGACAGGATGGTTGATCTTCTTCAGAATGGCGCTGATTCGGCAGTTTTGAAGAAGAGTCCGCTCGGCAGCCAGAGACATAAAAAGCATTTCAAAAATTATCTAATCTGAACCGGCCTTTAAAGAATAACCTTGGGCTAAAAAGAAGGGCGTATGCGAGACATGCTTGGCAGAGAAGAAGTTGTTACTGTTGAAAAGGCGCTGGATATACTTAAGAAACTTTCTATGGTATTTCCTCCTGAGACAAAACTGAATATAGAGCATTCATGCAGGAGAGTTTTGTCACGGGATATTTTTTCACCTGAAAACCTTCCCCAGTTTGCGCGCTCCACAGTTGACGGCTTTGCAGTTAATTCTTCTGATACATTTGGCGCTTCGGACGGTCTTCCCGCATATATTAACATCGCCGGTGAAGTATTGATGGGCGCAATGCCTGACTTTGAGCTTAAAAAGGGGATGACAGCAAAGATAGCAACAGGCGGGATGCTTCCAGAGGGCGCTGATGCAGTCGTTATGATAGAGCACGCACAGACGATAGATGAAAAGATGGTAGAGATAATGAAGCCGGCAGCGCCTGGAGAAAATGTGATACGGGTAGGGGAGGATATAAAGAAAGGCGAGTTGGTATTAAAGAAAGGGCATAGGCTCAGGCCTCAGGATACGGGCGCACTCTCAGGGCTCGGAATAACAGAGGTCTACGCCTATGAAAAACCAAAGGTTTCCATTATAGCAACAGGGAATGAGATTGTTCCCGCAGACAAGGATGTTAAACTTGGACAGGTGAGGGACATAAATTCATTTAATCTTGCTGGTCTTATATCAGAAGCAGGAGGAGAACCCCTAAAGCGCGGCATATTCGGCGACGAATACAGCGTTATAAAAAAGATAGTTGAAGAGTCTCTTAAGGATTCCGCTATGGTGCTTATAACAGGCGGGAGTTCTGTAGGCACAAAAGATATGACTGCTAAAGTTATAAATGATGTCGGAAGCCCCGGAGTTTTATTCCACGGCGTATCAATTAAACCCGGCAAACCACTGATAGGAGGCATCGTAAACAACAAACCCGTATTCGGACTTCCCGGACATCCTGCTGCTGTCACAGTATGTTTCGAACAATTCATTGAGCCTGTCATGAAAAAACTCACAGGCATTTCTGAAAACAGGTTCAGAGATAGAAAACTTACCGTAACGGCAAAGATGGCAAAAAATGTTTCATCAAGTTCAGGCAGGGAAGACCACATAAGGGTTGCCCTTGAAGAGCGGGGCGATGAAATCTGGGCGAATCCGATTCTGGGAAAGTCAGGACTTATAACGACTCTTGTTAAGGCTGACGGGATTGTTGTTATTCCGCTAAGGAAGCTTGGAGTGGAGCAGGGCGAGGTTGTAGAGGTAAGACTGTTTTAGTTGTTATTAACGGCAGGATATAATATTTTTGCTCATTCTCGTCCCAATATTATCGGGACTCCGATCCACGGCAGCGGACCAACTGAGGCTGATAATACTTGTCTATCTTCTGTCCTTCCTTCCTTCCCTTAGTCCTTTTCACCACCACCCAGCACCTTATAGAGAGTTACCAGATTAGTCAGCTTAGAGAGGCGAACTGTAATTAGACCCTGCTGTGCGCTGTAGAGGGAGCGTTGGGCGTCCAGAACGCTCAGGTAACTATCAATCCCGCTTTTGTAGCGCGCATCGGAGAGGCGATAGCTCTCGGCAAAGGCTTCCACAAGGGACTGTTGCGCCGCCATCTGATCCCCTACGGTTCCCTTCTGGGCAAGGGCATCGGCCACTTCCCTGAATGCCGTCTGAATCGCCTTCTCGTATTGGGTCAATACAATTTCCCTGTCTACTTTACTTGACTCCAAGGCAGACCACGTGCGCGCATCAAAAATTGGCATATTTATCTGTGGAGTGAAACTCCATGTACCCGTACCAGTTTTGAACAAGCCTGACAGTTCGTCACTTGCGGTGCCGATTGCGCCCGTAAGAGAGATACGGGGAAAGAAAGCTGCTCGGGCGGCGCCGATATTGGCGTTGGCAGCCTTGAGGAGAGTTTCAGCTTGAAGAACATCGGGCCGGCGCAGGAGCGCCTCAGAGGAGATGCCCGGGGAAATCTCCTTTGGAGGGCTGACAGTAATTAGGTCTATCGGCAAAAGATCTTTCGGTATTGGTGAGCCAACCAGCAGGTTTAAGGCATTTTCACCTTGCGCCGCCAGTTGCGTGTATCGGGCGACATCTCCTCTTGCTGTATCCACTTGCGTTTGTGCTCGACGGAGATCCAATGCTGATGCGAGCCCGACGTCATAGCGCCGTTTAATCAAATCATAGGCGGCCTGCTGGGTATCAAGGGTAGACTTTGCCAGTTTAAGGATTTCCAGATCAGCGGCAAGGGACAGGTATGTATTGGCAACCGCAGAAATCAGAGAGATTTGCGCGCTGCGACGGGCATGTTCCGTAGCTAAATACTCCTGTAGCGCCACATCTTTTAGACTGCGGATACGGCCGAAGAAGTCTATCTCCCAAGAGGTGATGCCCAAATTCACACTGTATTGTTCAGTTGTCCTCAGTTCTCCGGGACGCACAATATCGAGGGAGCCGCGCTTTTTGCTTTCACTTCCGACTGCATTGACGACAGGGAAGATCTCTGCCCGCTGAATACCGTAGATCGCGCGTGCCTTTTCCACATTCAAGGCGGCAAGTTTTAGGTCCCGGTTATTGTTCAAGGCCATCTCGATGATCTGTTGCAGCTTTGTGTCGGTGAAAAATTCCTGCCACCTCAGTTCCGAGGCTGCCGGAGCACCGGCTGCAGCTTTGGTTCCTTTGTATGCCTCACCGGTTGGCCAATCGGCAGGCACCGGGGCTGCAGGCTTTGTATATTTCGGAGCCAAAGAGCAGCCAACCAGACAAATAAGCACGCCCATTATCAAATGTATTTTTCTCGTCATATTAAGACACCTCCGGAGCATTCTTGGGAGCTGAGTTTTGCTCATGGATCTGGTTTTGTTGTCTTTTCTTGCGGGATGTCAGGACAAAAAACAGGGGAATGAAAAAGAGGTCGATAAATGTGGCTGAGAGCATCCCGCCGGCAACAGCAGTACCAATGGCGCTTTGTGCCCCTGCACCGGCGCCAGTCGCAATGGCCAGTGGAAGGACACCGAAGAAGAAGGCAAGCGAGGTCATGATGACCGGTCGAAAGCGCAACCGCGCTGCACCAAGGATCGCATCGATCAGGTTGGCCCCTTGCGCTATCTGATCTCTTGCAAACTGAATAATAAGGATGGCGTTTTTTGTCGACAGCCCGAGGGTGGTGAGAAAGCCGATCTGGAAATAGACATCATTGGGAAACCACCGCAGCGAGGTGGCTAGTATCGCGCCGAACACACCCAACGGCAACATCAGCATATTGGCGATAGGGATAGACCAGCTTTCGTATAAGGCTGCCACGCACAGAAAAATCACGAGGATGGAAAATGCGTAAAGAATGGGAGCCTGGGAACTTGCCATTCGCTCTTGGTAGGAAAGCCCTGTCCAGTCAAAGCCTATTCCCTGCGGAAGCTTCGATGCGATCTCTTCCATTGCTTGCATTGCCTCACCGGTACTTCTACCCGGTGCCGGCTCGCCCCAGATATTTATAGAAGGAAAAGCGTTGTAGCGCTCCAGCTTGGGAGAACCATACGTCCAGTGTCCGGATGCAAAAGAAGAAAAGGGTACCATATTCCCCGCATTATTGCGTACATAGATTTTTTTCAAATCCTCGGGCAACATGCGCTGCGGTGCATCTGCCTGAGCGTATACCCGCTTGACCCGCGCAGCCTGGATAAAGTCATTGACATAAGAGCCGCCAAAGGCCGCTGTAATAGTGTTATGGATGGCGCTTATGGGAATTCCCAAAGCGCCGGTCTTTTCCCAATCTACGTCAATGTGGTACTCGGGTACGTCTTCCATACCGTTGGGCCGAACCCCGGTCAATCTCGGGTCTTTTGCCGCCATCCCCAGGAGTTGGTTGCGGGCACCCATCAGGGCGGCGTGTCCCATGCCGCCACGATCCTGCAACTGAAAATCAACCCCCGTGGCATTGCCCAACTCGATGACCGACGGAGGCGGGAAGGCGAATACCATAGCGTTGCGAATCTTTGAGAACCTTCCCATGGCCCTGCCTGCTATGGCCTTGACTTTCAGATCAGGTCGGTTGCGCAGTTTCCAGTCCTTGAGCTTAGCAAATCCCAGTCCCAGGTTCTGACTCTGGCCGCTAAAGCTGACACCTGAGAGTGCCATGAAGGATTCCACCGCATCTTTCTCCTGCGTCAGGAAATAGTCCCTGACCTCATCCATGACCTTTTGGGTCTGCTCTAGGGTGGAACCGGACGGAAGGCTCGCCTGAATCAACAAGATACCCTGGTCTTCATCCGGTAGATAGGAGGTGGGCATACGCTGAAACAGATATCCCACCGCAGCCACAATTAACACATATATGAATACGTAACGCAGTTTTTTTGCAAGAATGCGGCCGACCAGTCTTACATACAGATCTCTGATCCTGAAAAAGACGTGATCAAACCATCTGAAAAAGGGGCGCATAAAAGGAATCGCATTGTCTGACGGTTCATGCCCTGCCGGTACCGGTTTGAGGAATGTGGCGCAGAGAACCGGGGTCAGGATCAGGGCTACAACCACTGAAAGGAGCATGGAGGAGATGATAGTCACGGAAAACTGGCGATAGATGACGCCGGTGGAACCGGGAAAGAACGCCATGGGGCCGAACACAGCCGACAACACCAGCCCGATGCCGATCAGGGCACTGGTGATCTGGGTCATGGACTTGGCGGTGGCTTCCCGCGGCGAAAGTCCCTCTTCACTCATTATTCGTTCTACGTTTTCCACTACTACAATGGCGTCGTCCACCAACAGGCCGATTGCCAGCACCATGGCGAACATAGTTAGCATGTTGATAGAGAACCCGAAGAACCCTAACGCTGCGAAGGTGCCCAGCAGCACCACAGGCACCGCAATGGTTGGTATCAGGGTGGCCCGGATGTTACCCATAAACAGGTACATAACCACAAAAACCAGAAGGATCGCCTCGATAAGGGTCTTGACCACTTCATTGATAGCTACCTTGGTAAAAGGAGTGGTATCATAGGGATAAATCACCTTCATGCCTGCGGGGAAATACCGGCTCATTTCTTTCATTTTTGCTTTGACTCTATCCGCCGTAGCCAGGGCATTGGCGCCGGAGGCCATGCGAATGGCCATGGCACCTTCGGGTTTGCCCATGTAATTTGGCACTATATCGTAACGATCGGTCCCCAGTTCCGTGCGTCCGATGTCCTTGATGCGTACCACAGAGCCGTCCGGATTGGTGCGGATAGGTATGGCGGCAAACTCCTCAGAGGTCTTCAACATATGCTGGACTATAATAGAGGCGTTCATGCGCTGACCTGCCGTAGCCGGCGCTCCGCCAAACTGGCCGGCGGAGACTTCCACATTGTAAGCCCGCAGCGCCGTGATCACATCTTCCATTGTCAGATGATAATCGGTGAGTTTATCAGTGTTGACCCAGACCCGCATGGCATACTGGGTGCCGAAATTCTCCACTTCGCCAACGCCCGGCACCCGCGACAGGACCTTCTCCAGGTTGGATTGGGCATAGTCCCTCAGATCTTCGGCATCCATGCTGCCGTCTTCGGAGATCAGCCCCACAATGATCAGAAAGTTCTTGGTCGATTTGCTGACCTTGACGCCTGAGCGCTGGACCACTTCCGGAAGGCTTGCCATAGCGAGCTGAAGCTTGTTCTGCACCTTGGACCATGCAACATCAGGATCGGTGCCGGGCTTAAAGGTCAATTCGAGGCGGGACGCGCCGGATGAAGAACTGGTGCCTGAAAGGTAGAGCATATCGTCTAAGCCGGTCATTTTCTGCTCAATGATCTGTGTGATGGTGTTTTCCACGGTCTCCGCCGAAGCCCCGGGATAAAAGGAGTCAATGGCGATGGACGGAGGGGCGATAGGAGGATACTGTGATATGGGCAGGTTGTAGATTGCCAGGCATCCCAGTACCATAATAATGATGGCGATAACCCAGGCGAAGACTGGCCGTTTCAGAAAGAATTTTGATAACATTATTTGCCTCCGCCTGTTCGTTTTTGCGGCTGTGCATTAGTGCTGGTCGTATTTTCATTAAAAGGTACCACTTTCACTGTAGCGCCGGGCCGTGCCTTTTGCAGCCCTTCGACTATCACCAGTTCGCCGGGAGCAAGACCGGCCGAGACAAGCCATTTATCGCCCATGACCCGGTCGAGCGTGAGCATCCGTTGAACAACCTTGCTCTCGGCATTCACGATTAACACCACGGGATTTCCCTTCGGATCGCGTGAGACGGCCTGCTGGGGGATAAGGATAGCCTGTTTATTAACACCCTCTTGCACCTCTGCCCTGACAAACATGCCTGGCAGTAGAACGTGTTTGGGATTTGGAAAGACAACTCGCAGTATAACGGAGCCGGTTGTAGAATCCACTGATACATCCCGGAACTGAAGCGTACCTTTCAAAAGATATTTCGTGCCGTCTTCTAATATAAGAGTGACTCTGTTTTGATTCGCTCCATCTTGCTTGATGCTGCCGTCCTCCAGGCTTCGTTTCAGCCGCAACAGGTCGGTTGTGGATTGGGTCACATCTACATAGACCGGATCAAGCTGCTGAATCACTGCAAGCGCAGCAGGTTGGTTTGCGGTCACCAGTGCCCCATTCGTCACGTTGGATTTGCCGATGCGTCCTGAGACAGGTGCTGTGATACGGGTATATCCCAGGTTGATACGGGTCGTCTGAACTGCTGCTTTCCAGTATTCAATATCGGCCTTTACCTGTTGCAAGGAGGCAGCTGCGTCGTCGTAGTCCTGCTGACTTACAGCCTTTTCTGCGAGCAATGACTTGTAGCGCTCAACCCGCAAGCTGATTGATGGCAGATTAGCCTCAGCCTTGGTGAGAGCGGCCTTTGTATTGTCATGGGCAGCCTGAAAGGGCGCAGGATCAATCTGATAGAGCACATCTCCGGCCTTGACGTCCGAACCTTCTGTGAACAGACGTTTTTGAATGATGCCACTGACCTGTGGGCGAACCTCTGCCACAAGATAGGCCGATGTCCTCCCTGGCAGTTCAGTGGCAAGCGTTACCTTCTCATGTTGCACTGTCACCACGGCCACTTCTGGTGTGCCCATAGGCGGAGGACCGCCGGCTCCATGCGGTTTCCCGCAACCGGTTAATATCATGCCGCTAATAAGAACTCCCATAGCAGTGATCAGCTTCGTTTTGTACATGGGTTGCATAGATACCCCCTTCCTTCAAATGGAAAGAACATTCATTCTTGCAATCAATAACAAAAAACGGTTCTCTATTACCACACCTTACCGCCTAATCCCATCCCAGCATGCCTCAATGATTCGGGCGATCAGGGCATCGTCCAGCGTGATGAAGCCGAGAATATGGTCCCGCGCGACGTTCAGCAGCGGTCCGAAGGATAGGGCGAATAGGGCAGCAAGAGGAATACCCTTGATGACCTGCTGTTCCACTCCTTCTTCAAAAAGCTCGCGGTACATGTCAGGCTCACCCTTTTTCCCCAGGATTTTATCTCTGCGGACGGCCACGCCGTATGGGGAGTTGTGGAACTGCTCCATGTACCGGAAATCCAGAGGGTTCTCGATGAAGTAGCGCAACAATGCTGTGCAGAGATGGAGAAACCGCTCTCTGATCGGCTTCTCCGATGCGTAACCTTCCATTATGACGGACTGAATCTTCTCTTCGAGTTCCTGGTAGAGCTTGGAGATGAGCAAGTCCTTGTTTGCGAAATAGCGGTATATTGTCCCAGTGCCCACCCCTGCCCGATCAGCAATCATGGCTATCGGGGCTCCGTGGAACCCATTCTCGGCAATAAGTTCCAAGGCGGCTCGCACTATATCGTCACGCTTGTCTCGTCTTGCCATAGCGTATAAACCTCCCTATCTGAATGAATATTCATTCCTATCTTATGTTATCCGATTTGTCCGAGTCAAGTTTTTTGGGATTAATATTCACTATCCATCTGCACGTTGTGCGTTCGACCTTTGTCTTAGCTACGGTAACATTTATTGTAAGTCAATTCGTCCTGAATAAAATATTCCTCTTTTATTTGTAAAAATGCTATTACTTATGCAAGAATATTGTGGTAATAGAGAACTGGAATTGATTAAGTGCCATTTATCAAAACTGATGGGCGAGTTTTATTATCTTTTAACAGAATTTCCATTAACAAGGAGGCTTAAAATGCTCTTAAAATCATTAAGCAAGTATCAGGATCTTGGACTTTTGATTATGCGGCTTGGTCTTGGAGCAATGTTTATGTATCACGGTCTGCCAAAACTCTTGGGCGGTCCTGAAAAATGGGCAAAGGTCGGTGTTGCGATGCAATATGTCGGCGTTGATTTCGCGCCTGTTTTCTGGGGATTCATGGCATCTTTTGCCCTGGTCTTTGGATCGATCTGCCTGATCTTCGGATTCTTTTTTGTGCCGACATGCATCCTTCTTTCATTCACAATGGCAGTTGCTGCTGCAATGCATCTTGGCAAAGGAGATACACTTCAGACCGCATCTCATGCTATAGAAGCCGGTATTGTATTTTTCAGTCTGATATTCATCGGTCCTGGCAAACATAGTATTGAGAAACAGTGATTTTTAAAATTTATTTCGAAGAATGAAAAAACAGAGAGAAATTCAATATTCTCTGTTTTGGTTTTGAATAGGTTAAAAAGAGTTGCCTAATTAATGACACTAAGATACTCTCACCTTGCCCAGCGCATCTTCACAAGGCGGTAGATATGCTTGATAATGCCTTGAACGAAAAACCAACCGCACAATTAGTGGCACAATCGGCGCAATGAGATTGACAATCAGGGATAGAAAAATGTTATTTTAAATGCTCTTGAAGGCTCGTAGCTCAGGGGGAGAGCGCTTCCTTGACACGGAAGAGGTCGGCGGTTCGAGACCGCCCGGGCCTACCATTTAAATGCATCATCACTTTTTCTAAAATAGGAACTCAGTTCTTTCTGCGTTTTGTTTCCCCTCTAAAAACAAGGTATTCCAGGCTGGGGAAATAAACAGTTGCAAGGCATGATATTTATTGTTACACTTTACACACAATAAACTTTTTAATAAAAAATTTCATGACAGGAGGGCAAGATGGAAGAGGGTAAGAGCTTAGTCAGCGGCATAGTATCAACATCCTTAAAGGTTATCACAAATCCGTCCGGATTTTACAGGGAGATGCCAAAGACAGGCGGGTTTCAGCATCCGGTAATCTTTCTGGTTGCCATGATGGTTGCAGGCATAGTGATAGGCTATATCGGTTCGTTAGCTCATATCGGTATCAGCCCAATGGGAGGAGGCATGATGGGCGCCGGCGCCATTGCAGGAATAATTATCGCTCCGATAATAGGGCTGGCTTTTAGCTTCATAGCAGCGGGAATCCTTTTTATTATCTGGAAGATAATGGGCTCGCAGGAGAATTATGAGACGGCATATCGCTGTGCTGCATACAGCAGCGGAATTATCCCTGTTACATCAGTTCTTGGTTTTATTCCATATCTTGGTTCTGTTGCAGGACTTTTCTGGGGTTTTTATCTTCTTATTACCGCATCAATAGAAGTTCATAAGATAAAATCGTCTCTGGCATGGACAGTGTGGGGAATAATCGCAGCGCTTTTCATAATACTGTCACTGTCGGCACAGTATGCAGCAAGGAAATTTTCCGGTGAGTGGATGGAAAAGACAAAGGAGATGGAGAAATCAGCCAAGGACATGGAAGAAGCGGCCAAAAAGATGCAGGAAACGCTTTCAAATATGCAGCAAGGCAGACAGATGACGGAAGAACAGCAAAAGCAGAAGAAGCAGGGAAAGGAATAAGAGGTATTTAAAAGACTTTCCGGTATGAAATTTATAGCAGACCTTCACATGCATTCAAGATATTCCCGCGCTACAAGCAGGGACATGACTCCTGAAAATCTCTGGAAATGGTCACAGTTAAAAGGCATAACGGTTCTTGGGACAGGCGACTTTACGCATCCTCAATGGCTGAGCGAGGTTAAGGAAAAGCTGGACAACTGCGGAAACGGTTTGTTCAGGTTGGAAAAGAAATACCGGCTTAATGACATCCCCGTGTCCTGCTCATCTGAGATGTATTTCATGCTTACAGCAGAGATAAGCTGCATTTACAGTAAAAATGGAAGATTAAGAAAGATACACAGTATTGTTTTGGCGCCTGACTTCAAGGCAGCGGAAAAGATTAATTCAAAACTCTCAAAGATAGGTAATTTGTCAGCGGACGGAAGGCCCATTCTCGGACTTGATGCAAAGGAACTTCTGAGGATTGTCCTTGAGGCATCGGAAGATGCAATGCTTATTCCGGCACATGCATGGACGCCTCATTTTTCAGTTTTTGGCGCAGCTTCGGGTTTTGATTCTCTTGAGGAGTGTTTTGAAGAATTAACGCCGAATGTTTATGCGATTGAGACAGGGCTTTCCTCTGACCCGCAGATGAACTGGAGGCTGTCAGACCTTGATAGGATTACATTAACATCACACTCTGATGCACATTCACCGCAGAAGATAGGAAGAGAGGCTAATATTCTGGATACAGATGTCTCATACACGGCAATCACAAATGCAATGAAAAAGAGAGGCGGTTTTACGGGCACAATAGAATTTTTTCCCGAAGAAGGAAAATACCATTATGACGGCCACAGGATGTGCGGTGTGAGCCTTTCGCCTGAAGAGACAATTAAGAACAATTATTTATGTCCTGTATGCGGGAAAAAAGTGACAATAGGAGTTATGCACAGGGTAGATAAGCTTGCTGACAGGAAAATCGGATTTAAACCTAAAAATGCCCCTGTTTTTTATTCCGTTATCCC
>JAPLLK010000093.1 GCA_026387575.1 Nitrospirota bacterium
TTGCGAGCGTTATGGTATCCATTTCACCGCATCTCCGAGATTTGCGGACATGCTTCTTGTCACAGGGCCTGTATCAAGAAACATGGAGATTGCGCTTAAAAGAACTTACGATGCTACCCCGACACCGAAAATAGTTGTTGCAGTTGGAGACTGTGGCTGTAACGGCGGCATCTTCGGCGAGACATATGCTTCACTCGGCGGCATTGATAAAGTTATCCCGGTTGATGCCTATATATCGGGCTGTCCTCCAACACCGTCAGCCTTGCTCAATGGAATACTCAAGGCTATAGAAGGGAAGTGAGCCGGTTTTTTATTGTAAATCCTTTTAATGAGGGTTTCCTGCTGCCTTTGTACTGTATCATGACCTTGTGCGTTTCTCCCATTGTGCCCGGAAGAATTAATTTTTTGATTCTGGCGACCTCAAATGGATAATCAGCAGAATTTTTATGGATTTCAGCGATTGCCTCATCAATGCCGAGTGAAACGAGAAATGTTCCTTGCCTGCAAAAACCGATTGTCTTTATGCCGAGTTCCTCACTCCACTTTTTGAGAGATGAGAAATTGACATGCGCTGTGATGTCCTGCTCTCCTGTATTTTGGTAAGGGTCTTCTGTTATTTGATGCTTGTGATAGCAGAGGAGTGTCCCTTTGTTTCTGTCTTCACTGTAATAGTCTCCTGAAGAATAGCCATAATCAATCGTCAATATAAATCCCTCTGTTAAAACGCTGTTTATTTCGCCAAGCCATTTTTTGATTTCAAGATTTATCTCTGTCCTGTGTCCTTTCTCAAGTTCTATGGAAAACTCTTTAACGTAATCCGCTATCCTGCTTGTGCTTGGCGTTCCTTTTATCTCTGTTAATTTTTCATTGTCTGTGGAAACGAATATCTCTTTAATCTCATCGTTCATTTCTATAATATGCACGGGGAACGCGTCAAGAAGTTCGTTTGAGAGAATGCAGCCTTTGATATTATTAAGCTCTCTTATGGATGATGCCCAGCTTACCCTGTCTGAGAAATCAGAGAGGAGGTTTTTCTGGTTTTCCCTCATCGCTGGATTCAATTCAACAATTATATAATGAAGATGTTTATAGATTTCTTTTTCTCTGTTTGTCTCTTGTCGCTTGTTACTCATCCATCTAAAATAATCAAGAATGTCTTTGCAAAGATAACCTGCGCCTGAACCAATTTCAACAATCTGAAAAGCAGACGGTTTGCCCATTATTTCCCACATCTCTTCTGTCTGCTTTCCAATCATCATTCCGAATGCAGGATGGAGATGGGAGCTTGTGTAAAAATCTCCGCTTCTTCCAATACTTGTTTTTTTAGAGATGTAATAGCCGAGTTCAGGTTCGTAGAGAGCCATTTCCATAAAGGTTTTGAAGGTAATAGCCCCTTCTTTTTTTATTTTGTCTATGATTTTTTGTTGAAGCGGATTCATAAATTGAATTATACTAAATTCATGATTGCGATTGTTGATTATGGAATGGGAAATTTAAGAAGTGTTGAAAAAGGCTTTCTCAAGGTCGGCGTGGATGCGCGCATTGTCACTGATGCTGAATCCATTGATAATGCAAAAGGCGTTGTCCTTCCGGGTGTCGGCGCATTTAAGGACTGCATAAAAAACCTCACTGAGATGAAACTGACAGATGCCATCATAAAATCAATCCAGAAAGGCAAGCCATATCTCGGCATCTGCCTCGGACTTCAGGTTTTGTTTGCAGAGTCAGAGGAATTCGGGGTATGCAAAGGCTTGAATGTCTTTAAAGGCAAGGTTGTAAGATTTCCCAAAAGTGATTTAAAAGTCCCTCACATGGGATGGAATACGCTTGACGTAAAAAAGAAGCCGCCGATATTTAACGGAATAGATGATAGGTCATATTTTTATTTTGTGCACTCCTTCTATGTTGCGCCGGAAGATGAAGGCATAATCGCAGCTACGACAGACTACGGAATAAACTTCACCTCAATGGTCTGGAAGGATAATGTTTTTGCAATGCAGTTCCATCCTGAAAAAAGTCAGGAACTCGGATTGAAGATACTGAAAGGTTTCGGGAATTTTGTAAAAAAGGCATAGCTACAAATTCCTCTCAATCATATTAGCCATCTCATTTAGAAACGCAGTTAATTTTCCTTCAGACTGGGTCTGCACTGTTTTGTCATAGGTAAAGCGAATCTTCACAAAGTGATTTTTATGTCCAAGGAGGTAGAGTTTTGACAGGCGCTCTGTTCCACTCTGGACATAGCTTAACGATGCGAATAAGGCTTTAGGCCCTGTGTTGTCTTGCTTCAAAAATGTTGTTCCCTGTCCAAGGTTCTTAACATCCTTGTAATATCCCATTTCTTCAACCTTGTATATATCCTGTATAACTTGATTGAAGTGTTCTTTTAAGATTGGAGATGCAAGATCGCCGGAGATTGACCTGAGACCTAGAGTGTATAGATAGACAGTGACTGTAATTCCCGGCCTGTCATATGCCACGCTTATGCCCAATCCGGGATTTTTCCCCTCATAATCAGTCACCTCGCCTCTTATAATGCCTTCTACGCTGTCAGGGAATATCAGTCCGGTTGCCGGATGGCGGTATTGAGTTGTCTGAGCATCGGCAGTGAGAGTGATACAGGCAAGCAGCAGAAATAATAAACCAATTATTCTTACTGTTTTATTAGTTGCACTATTTTTCATTTAATTCAGCCTCCCTTTTTTATCTTTTTTGAGAAATCACTTTTTCATAAATTTAGACATAACAGCTACTCTTCCGATGTTCCCTGCTACAAGGATACCAAGAAATATTAGGATAGGTGTCCAAACATTCTCTCGCATTAACTCCCACATAGATTTATATGGGGAAACAAAAAAATTTATTACAGTAAGAATTGCAACGATTATTACTGTAAATGAAAATCCTCCATAAACCAAAGGATTGACTTTTGGAATTGTGAAATTATCAAGGCTCTTGTGCATACTGATAAGCACTGGGAGAGAAAATACCCATAGCCCAGCAGAATACACGACCTGCAGAAAACACAAGAGTGCGACAACAATTCCTCCTATTATTCCAAACATCCAGATGAAGCTGACAAGATAAATTAATGCAAAAGAGTATACGAAAAATAAGAAACCCATTGAATATGGGAGATGCCCTTGCTCCTCAAAATAAGTCAAGTAGCGATGTACTATCAGACCGAAAAGAATAAAAAATATAATGGTGATATTTAACATGCTTAGATTTTCTTTCCCATAACATTTATTTTTATGTTACTGCGGTGTTTTCTTTAAAAATCCTCCAGCACGAATGTCATTGCAAACAAAAAATAACATTCTGTACCATTTTTTGCAAGAAAATGTTTTTTCTGAGAAATATTATACTGCAGCGATGTAATATTGAGAATAATTATTGTGCAGATAGCTGATTAAGCATCTTCTTTACCGTCTTCCCAGTCACAGGATGTCTTTTATCAGGCGCAATTTCGGAAAGGGGTTTCAGGACAAAGTCTCTTTCGTGCATTAAAGGATGGGGAATTTCCAGATTATCTGTCTTTAAAATCAAATCATCATAGAAGAGAATATCCAAATCAATAACACGAGGTCCCCATTTTGTTGTCTCTGTCCTGCCAATCTCTTTCTCTATCTCTTTCAGAATCCTGAGAAGCTCTTCAGGCTTTTTATCAGTCTCCACATCAATTGCCATGTTGATAAACTTCGGCTGGTCTTTAATGCCCCACGGTTCGGTCTCATACATAGAGGACTGTTTCCTAACAGCAATCCCGTTCTTTTCAATCAGCTTTATTGCTTTTTGGCAGTTGTCTTCCCTGTTTCCAATGTTTGAGCCGATGCCGATATAAGCGGTGGACATAGCTATTTTAGTCTCATTTTGTTGTCATTCCGGCTTGTCCAGCATCCTTCAGATTCCGAACAAGTCAGACGGATTCCCGACAAGCGGGAATGACAGAAGAACCGTGGTTAAAAGCTGAATCTGAAACCTACAGTACCTTCTTAATCCTCTCAACCGTTTCTTTTATCTTCTCCACAGGCACTGTGAGCGCAAACCTGACATATCCCTCGCCCGGTACTCCAAAACCATTTCCGGGTGTTGCGAGCACCCCTGCCTTATTAAGAAGATGGGCAACGAAACCGGAAGAATCAAATCCTGAAGGCACTTTCGCCCAGAGATAGAATGTCGCCTTTGGTTTTATCAGATGGAAGCCGAGGTTCTTTAAACCGTTGTAAAGCGCATCTCTTCTGTCCTGATATGTTTTCCTGATGTCTGAGAGTATGGAATCATCAGTATTGAATGCGGCAATGGCTGCCTCCTGTATTGCCTGAAACACGCCTGAATCAAGATTTGATTTTATCTTCCCAAGCCCTGCGATAACGTCCTTATTGCCCGCAGCAAAACCGATTCTCCATCCGGTCATGTTATAGGTCTTTGAGAGAGAATGAAACTCTATGCCTACATCCTTTGCGCCTTCTATCTCAAGAAAGCTTATCGGCTTTTCATTGTCGTAATAAACCTCTGAATACGCTGCATCATGGCATATTATGATGTTGTATTTTTTTGCAAGGCTTATCGCCTCTTTGTAAAATCCCGCTGATGCTGTTGCCGAGGTTGGATTATTGGGATAGTTCAGGAACATGAGTTTCGCTTTTTTAAATACGTCCTCGGGAATTATTTTGAAATCAGGGAGAAATCCGTTTTCTTCTTTTAACGGCATTATGTAACTTTCACCTGCTGCAAACAGTGTTCCGACCGGATAGACAGGATAACCCGGAGACGGGACAAGAACAACATCGCCGGGATTTATGAATGCAAGGGGAATGTGTCCTATGCCTTCTTTAGACCCGATAAGGGACAATACTTCTGTCTTTGGATCTAATGAGACATTGAATCTTTTTTTATACCAACCTGCAACCGCTTCCCTGTAAGAAAGCATTCCTTCATAAGAAGGATAGCGGTGATGAGCGGAATTCTCTACCGCCTTTTTCATAGCATCAACTATGTGTTTTGGAGTAGGAATGTCAGGGTCGCCTATGCTCAGGTCAATTAGGTCAACGCCTTTTGCAAGGGCGTCCTGTTTCATTTTATCTATTGCGGCAAAGAGATACGGCGGGAGGTGTTTAACTCTGTCGGATAACTGAACGGGTATCATTAATTCAAAAACTCCTTCCTGATTAATTTTTCCCGTTTATTATATACGATAAAAATTATGAAGTAAAATTGACATGAAACACGCAAACAATTAAAATTACGAAAGGGCGGATATATGGATAATAAACAATGGGAATTATATTTTGATGCTCTAAAGAACAAGAACTGGCAAAAGGCTGTGGATTCGCTTAACGCTATCCTAAAAACCGAGCCCAAAAATCCGCAGGTGCATCTGAAGATAGGAGACGTCTTTCAGAAAAAAGGAGATATCAGCCGCGCTGTGTCAGCCTACCAGCAGTCCGCATGGTTTTTAATGAAAGACGGCTATATGCAGAAGGCGCTCGCTGTTTTCAATGTTATACTCAGGCTTGATCCCAATAATGCCGAAGCAATCAAGAGCACCAAAGAGTTGATGATGGAGATTGAAGGCGCAAAAGTAAAACCTGCCGAAGAGTCTTCCATACCCATGCCTGAAGTCGAAGAAAAACCTACTGAAGAGAGAGCTGCTGAATCTTATTTTACAGCAGGAGCAGAATTTGAACCGGAGAAAGAGCATGATGTTTCTGTTGAGCCTCCTGCTGAGATGGATTTTATTGAACGGACATCATATTACGGGGAATCTACGGAGAGCGCGGCTGTTCCTGAAGTGAAGGCTGGGGAAAATATTAATATTCAGCCCGAATCAGAAGTGGAAGAGGCTACTTTGCATATTCCCTTTCTGTCATCCCTGCCTGACAATGAAATAAAACAGATAACAGAGAGGCTTAAAGCGCAGTCATTTTTGCCGGGGCAGAAGGTTGTTGAAGAGGGCGATTTCGGTGATTCCATATTCGTCATAATATCAGGCGAGGCTAAAGTTGTTGCGCATATACTCAGCAATGAGATAGAGCTTGCAACCCTGTCTGTTGGTGATGTGTTCGGCGAAGTGGCGTTTCTTACAGGAAGACCTCGGACTGCTTCTGTTATTGCAACGGACGAGCTTAGAGTAATGGAATTTAACAGGCTTATTCTTGAAGAGATATTTGAGAAATACCCTGAAATACTGAAAAAGTTAGAGGACTTCTATCAATCCCACCTTGAGGATACCCTTAGCAAGGTAAGAACGAGGATAAAAATAGGGCGCTAAAGATTTAGCGCCCTATTTTTATAAGACTCAAATATACTGAATTAATAACCTGCTGCCTTCTTTTCAGTCTTTTTCTCAGCTTTCTTTTCAGCCTTTTCAGCTTTCTTTTCAGCCTTCTTTACTTTTACTGCCTTGGCAGTGTTTTTGCCGTCTGCTGATGTGTATTTTGCTGTTACTTTGTCGCCAGCCTTTACATCTGCAAGTGTCTTGTCGTCAACTGATATGACAACATCACCCTTTTTACCTTTTACGGTAATTGTCTTTGCAGCTGCATCAACTGCTGCAACTTCGCCTGTAACCTGCATAACCTTTTCTGCTGCCTTTTTCTCCGCCTTCTTTGCTGGTTCAGCCTTCTTCTCAGCAGGAGCAGGAGCAGCTTCCTTCTTTGCAGGAGCAGCCTTCTTCTCCTCTGCTGCGATAGAGACTGAAGCAACTGCGAATACAAAGAGTACTGCAACGATAAGAGCTATTATCTTCTTCATCAAAATCACCTCCTTTCAATTGAAATATATTGAGATATACTGAAGACAGTAAGAAGCAATAACTGTGCCAAGCAAAAAAGCATTACAACTACAGGATTTTTAAGGGGGAATATCCTCTATTAAGAAAGGACATCCTTTTTTGGGGAGGTATTGCTGTCGAGCTTTTCCCACCTGTACCAGAAGGTTTTATAGCTCATTCCGAGGAGCCTTGCTGCCTTTGCGGCAACATTATTGGCCTTAGACATGGCTTTTTTCAGAAGTTCATTTTCAAGTTCCTCAAAGTTTATCCCTTCATCAGGGATGTCAACGCTTAGAATGCTATACGGCTGGGATAGCTTTAGTTCGTTCTTTATATCCTTGAGCGTTATTACGTTAGAATCGCACATTAGAACTGCCTTTTCTATTACAGATTCAAGCTGTCTTATATTGCCGGGCCAGTGGTATTCTGCAAGGGCTTTCAGCGCGCTGTTTTCCGAGCCTTTGATTCTCTTGCCGAATTCTTGATTGTATTTCCTGATAAAAAAATCTGTCAATGCAGGGATGTCTTCCTTTCTTTCACGCAAAGGCGGAAGCTCAATGGTCACTACTTTGAGCCTGTAGTAGAGGTCTTCCCTGAAGCCACCTTTTTGCATTTCTTTTTCTATATCCTTATTTGTTGCGGCAATGATTCTGACATCTACTTTTATCGCATCCCTTCCGCCAAGACGCCTTACCTCTTTTTCCTGAAGAACGCGCAGTATTTTTGACTGGGTTATCTGCGGCAGGTCTCCGACCTCATCAAGAAAAAGTGTGCCGCCTGTTGTTGCTTCAAAAAGTCCTGTCCGCCTTGATGCAGCGCCTGTAAATGCTCCTGCCTCATAGCCGAACAATTCGCTCTCAAGCAGGGGTTCAGGTATTGCGGCGCAGTTGATTGCAGTGAATGGTTTTGTGCGCCGCGGGCTGTTGTAGTGAATTGCCTTTGCGGCAAGCTCCTTGCCTGTTCCGCTCTCGCCGAGTATAAGCACAGTGGCAGTGCTTGAAGATACTTTTTTCATAATCTCCACTGCCTCTGTCATTTTTTTTGAATTGCCTATGATGCCTTCTATCTTAAACCTGTCAAATAAAGCCTTATGAAGCTGCTGATTTTCTTTAAGCAGTTCGGTCCTTTCAAGCGCCCTTTTAACTGTAAGCAGGACTATGTCTTTATCAAGTGGTTTGGTCAGGTAGTCAAAAGCGCCTTTCCTCATAGCCTCAACCGCTGATGAAACGGTCCCGTAGGCGGTCATAATAATCACGGCAGGCGCAATCTCATCTTTTCGCACTTCTCCAAGAAGTTCTACACCGTTCATCCCGCCAAGCTTTAGGTCAGTGAGGATTATATCAGGGTTAAATTCCCTCGAAATCTTTACGGCATTTTCACCGGAAGACGCTGTATGAATCTCATAACCGCAGTCTTCAAGTATCGTTTTCAGGATGTCTCTTTGGAGAGGCTCATCATCAACTACAAGTATGCCCGGCATTTATTCTCCCTTATTTAGTGAATAGTTTTTTACTGACGGCTATGCACTGTTCACTTTATTAAGTGCTGGTAAGTTTATCACTACTGTACTGCCGTCTCCTGCAATGCTGTGGATGTTCACTTTTCCTCCGTGCTCCTCAACAACTCTTTTTGTCATTGCAAGCCCGAGCCCAAGCCCGTTTCTCTTTGTAGTATAGAATGGTTCAAAGACCT
Organism: Nitrospirota bacterium; assembly: GCA_026387575.1. Classification (GTDB taxonomy): domain Bacteria; phylum Nitrospirota; class Thermodesulfovibrionia; order Thermodesulfovibrionales; family UBA1546; genus UBA1546. The sequence goes on from JAPLLK010000093.1 coordinate 8,468, forward strand.
TTGCTAATTCATCTTCAGGAATCCCTTTCCCTGTATCGCTGATAATGATTGAAAGCATTCCTTCGGCAGACTCTGTTTTTATAGTCAATACGCCTCCGTCAGGCATTGCCTGAAATGCATTCAATACGACATTAAAGACGCATGTTTTTATAAGGTCAGGGTCTATGTTGAGTGATGGAAGGAAATTGCAGTCTTTTATTATCTTTATCTTTTCTGCCTCTGCTTTTGCCCAGATTATTTCTATTATCTCTTCAAGGAGTTTGCCGATGCCTGCTTTTTGGAGATTGAGTTTAAGCGGTTTCCCGTAATCAAGAAACTCCTCTACGAGTTTGTTCAGCCGCTGAATTTCCTGTTTAATGTTTGCTATAAGAGAGTGGAATTTTTCTGCGTTAATATTACCGTCAGGAGAGAACTTTTCTTTTATATAGTCTACGCTTAGGCTTATAAAATTCAGAGGGTTCCTTATCTCATGGGCTATGCTTCTTGAAAGCTGGCCGATGCCTGAAAGGTGTTCTGCCTCGCGCAGTTTTTCCTCCATCTGCCTCTGCTCGCGCAGTTTCTGTACCATAAAATTAAAACTCTGCGTAAGCTCTCCTATCTCATCTTTGCTGTCAGTTACAAGGGTTTGTTCAAGGTCTCCCGCCGCAATCCTGTTTGCGGCAGAGACTACATTGTGTATCGGTTTTGTGTATCTCCATGAAAGGAGCATGGCTAAGCCGATGCCGAGTCCGAAGACCATAAGAGTGCTTATAATCCTTTTTATCATATTGCTGCGCAGCGATTTTGAAAAATCATCACTATTGATTCTCAGATGAATATATCCGTAATGCTCTTCGCCCGCGATAACAGGCACTATTACATTGTATGTCTTTCCCTCTTCGCGCGATACGGATTCGCCGAGTTCTGCCTTGATAATCAGTTCCTTCCTTTTCTGGCTTAGAGGTTTGCCAATCTTTGTCGGATTTGAACTTGCAATGATTTCATCAGCATTGCTGATTATCGAGATTTCTTTTACATCTTTTGCATTCAGGCTCTGAAGGTATTGCTGGAGTCTTGCCTCATCAGTAGAACCCTGGCTTGTTATCTCTTTGACACCGACCTGTATTGCCTTTGAAAGCTCAACAATCTGCGCCTCAAATGCCTTTTGCAGCGCCTTCTCGGATTGTGAATGCAGGATCGTAAGGATTGACATGAGGATAAAGCTCAGGAATATCATCATCAGGATGAGCTTTTTATTCAGAGAAAGGCCGAGAAAAAACTCTTTTAGCATGCATTTAGCTTATCAGGTATGGAAATTGGAAATCAAGCAGTGGTTTGCTTGCTACTTTCTTCTGCAACATGATATATTGCCCTATATATTATTTGAGATTATAAGGAGAAATGTATGTCCAAAGAAGAGGCGCTCAAAACAGAGCTTATTCAATCAATCATAAATTATGTAAGGGCAAATCATGCTGATGCGATAGATAAGGCATATGCATATTTCTGGGATGAGAAAAATCCTGATGAATTCCTCAGCGGGAATGCCCTCTACATAGGATTTATAAATTTTGAGGACTGGCTTATATTTGATTACAAAGCCAATGATGCCGGAGAGGCTTTTATTGACCTCTACATAAAGAATTCCACAGGATTAAAAGACGGAGAACTTACGTTCCTAAATAAAATAAAAGTCTCCTTATTGAGCCTCTATGAAGCAGTCTCAGTTTCCAAGGATAAGAGAGTTCTGCTTAAAGACCTGCTTAGGGGCGGAGAAGTCTCTTTGAAGGAAGAGGCATTAACAAAAGGCCTGAAAAAAGGCGATATATTCGCTGCAAGGCTTCTGCCTCTTGACAGGGGACATGCCATGAGCGGAAGCGTTTATCCGTTCAGGGCAGAGGATAAAAAAGCTGTTCTTGATTATGTGAACAGAATGTTCAGGAGATACACAAAAAATGAAAATCCAAATGGGACGATGAAGGATTTTCTCAGGGATTACGGTGATGTATTCAATATGGCATGGATAAGGATTATAGTAAGTTGATTTTTTTATCAGGCAAATAATTGAAAGGAAGGTTTCTCCTGAGAAGATGAAGGTTGTAACAGCGGAAGAGATGCGTGAGATTGACAGGCTTGCCATAAAGGATTATGGCGTCTCAGGAACTGTCCTTATGGAGAGGGCAGGGCTTGCTGTTGCGGAGAAAATAAGGGAATTGTATGAAAGAAGAAAGGTTATTGTCCTTTCAGGAGGAGGCAATAACGGCGGAGACGGCATTGTGGTTGCGCGAAATCTTCATGAGTGGGGCTGGAATGTAAAAATCACTCTTCTTTCAAGGGAGAACAAGCTCAGCCCTGATTGTCTTTTGCAATACAAGATAGCGAAGAAGTCAGGCGTGCCGGTTGAGTTTCGGGATTATATCTCAGAGAAAGACCTTCATAGCACTTTAGTTGTAGATGCAATTTTCGGGACCGGTTTAAGCAAAAATGTCACAGGAAAAACAGCTGAGATTATATCGTTTATCAATACCTCGGATGCTCCTATAATCTCTGTTGATATCCCCTCAGGCATTTCATCTGATACGGGACAGATTATGGGTGAGGCGGTCAGGGCGGATTATACAGTTACATTCGGGATTCCCAAGAGAGGTCATCTGCTTTATCCGGGCGCGGATTATACCGGAAGGCTTTTTATTGAAGATATCGGTTTTCCGGAGGAACTGCTTTACTCGGAAAAACTTAAAACAGAGTTTCTTGAAAAAACAGACATATCTTTATTGATTCCCGAAAGGCAGAGATATTCGCATAAGGGTGATTATGGCCATGTGCTTGTTATTGCAGGCTCAAGAGGGAAGACAGGCGCTGCATTCATGTGTGCCAAGGCATGTCTCAAAGCAGGCGCAGGGCTTGTGACAATAGGAGTTCCGGAATCACTGCTGGATGTTTTTCAATCAAGGGTTACAGAAGAGATGACCCTGTTTTTGCCTGACAAAGGAGACGGGACGCTTTCATCAAAGGCATTGGAAACGATTCTGAAATTTCTTTCTGAAAAGGCTGATGTGCTTGCAATCGGTCCGGGAATTTCTGTTACTGATGATACTAAAAAACTTGTCAGAGAACTTTTATTGAATTCAACAGTTCCGGCAGTTATTGATGCTGATGCTATAAATTCGCTTGAAGGCAATAAACGGGTTCTCAAAAAAACGAGGTCGCCGATAATTCTTACGCCTCATGCGGGAGAGATGGCGAGACTCTTGAACGATACAAGATACAAGATGCAGGATGCAGGAACAAATCCCCCTTTACCCCCATTTGCTAAAGGGGGGCTATGGGGGATTACTGAGATAATACGGGATATAGAAAAAGACAGAATAAATATAGCAACGAAATTCGCAAAGGAGACAGGGACATATCTTGTTCTTAAAGGCGTACCGACAGTTATTACTGAACCGGAAGGCAGAGCATTCATCAATCCAACAGGCAATTCAGGTATGGCGAGCGCCGGAACAGGCGATGTCCTGACAGGAATGCTTTCAGGGTTTTTAGGGCAAGGATTAAGCCCGCTTGAGGCGTCAATCCTTGGAGTTTATATGCATGGACTTGCCGGAGATATAGCTGCGAAAAGTAAGGGAGAGCATTCGCTGATTGCATCCGATATTACAGATGCGATTCCAGAGGCGTTTTCTTTTTTAAAAATATAGATGATAGTGCAGATATCGCTCAAATTCACTATATAACTAATGGAAACGCTTATATTCCCTCAGATATTCGGAAGGCATGTAACAGCCTTTTTTACAGGCAAATCTCCGGGCGCTGACCCTGAAGGAATATCCGAAGCTGCATCTATTGATAAGCAAAAGATTTATCTGCCGATACAGAAACATACAGATAAGGTGCTTGTGCTGGATTCAGATTTGAGTCCCAGAATTGCAGATGCTGTTATAACCAGCAATGAGGGCATTCTGCTTGGTGTTCAGGTTGCAGACTGCGTGCCTGTGCTTCTGTATGACGCTAAGAAAAATGTAATCGGGGTTGTTCATGCAGGCTGGCGGGGGACAGCAGCTTCAATACTTAAGAAGGCAATAGAAACAATGCGTGAGAGGTTTGCTTCTTTTCCTGATGATATTAAGATAGCCATAGGCCCGAGCATAAGATGGTGCTGTTACCACGTAGGATATGATGTCCTCGAGTCTGTTGAAAAGGCAACAGGCAATGGTGAATATTACATCAACAGAGGCGAGGCATATTGTCTTGACCTTGCATCAGCTAACAAATATCAGGCGGTATCTGCGGGGATTCACGAAAAGAATATATGGGTATCCGAAGAGTGTACATACTGTCATCCTGACAAATACTATTCATACAGGTTTGCAAAGGAGACTACCGGAAGACAGGGCGGGTTTATAGGGATAATTTAAGATGGTGAAGTTTTTAAGCAGAAATACGGAAGAGACGCAGATGATAGGCTTCAGGCTCGGGAATTCGCTGAAGCCTCATAGTGTTGTCTGCCTCTATGGCGAACTTGGCGCAGGCAAGACAATATTTGTTAAAGGCATTGCGCAGGCGCTGGGCATTTCAGACAGGGATATTACAAGCGCAAGTTTTACTATAATTGCGGAATATGACAGCGAAATCCCGCTCTACCATATAGACCTTTACAGGCTTGAAAAAGACGCTGATATTGATGAAACAGGGATATGGGATTATATTTACAGCGACGGCATTACCGTTATTGAATGGGCTGAACGCCTCGGAGAAGTGCAGGATGATTTTATAAGGGTAAAATTTGCTATTATAGATGAAGAAGCAAGGGACATTACGATTGAGGGAATAGATGAAAAAGATTGGAATCGTATCTAAAGCGGGAAGGACAGAACCGGCAGAGATATTAAAAGATTTCCTGCCGTGGCTGAATAACAGAGGGCTTGAAGTTTTTCTGGATGCAGAAACAGCCTCTTTGCTTAAGATGAAGGGCTATCCACGCTCTGAGATGCCTTCCCTTGTTGATATGATTGTTGTTCTTGGCGGCGACGGGACAATGCTCAATGTTGCACGGCTTGTCTGTGAAAGAGGCGTTCCCATACTCGGAGTCAATCTCGGAGGGCTTGGTTTCATCACAGAGGTTCGTAAAGAAGAACTCTCTGATGCAATGAGCAAGACGCTCTCAGGCGAATATTCAATTGAAGACAGGCTGATGCTCACCGCGCACATACACAGGCATGGAGAAAAGATTGCTGAACATACCGTGCTGAATGATGTAGTTGTAAATAAAGGCGCCCTTGCAAGGATTATTGACCTTGAAACATATATTAATAAGACCTATGTAACCATCTTTAGGGCAGACGGGCTTATAGTATCAACTCCCACAGGTTCAACAGCGTACTCATTATCAGCCGGCGGCCCTGTGCTTTATCCGACGCTTGACTGTATTATCCTTACGCCTATATGCCCGCATACACTGACAAACAGGCCCACCGTGCTTCCAGCTGATGTGCTTATAGAAATAATACTTAAATCTGTGAGCGAGGATGTATTTCTCACACTTGATGGTCAGGTTGGATTTTCTCTCAGGAAGGATGACGTTGTGAAAATCAAGAGGTCGCCTTTTAAGACAAGGCTTGTTATCCCGTTTGAGAGAGATTACTTCCAGACATTAAGGACAAAGCTTAAATGGGGAGAAAGATAACAGACAGCTATCAGGTGTCAGTTGTCAGTGTTCAGGAGAAAATGCAAAAAAACAATAAGGCAATTGTGGAAGATATAAAGACTGTTCTTGAGTTCTATCAGGCGATGGGGATTGAGAGAATACCTATTATGACAGTGCAGAAGAGCAGTCTCCTCAGCGACTCGCCCGAGGCGAGAAGAACAGAAGAGCAGAAGATTGCAGAAAAAGAAGTTTATTATAATGTAGCTCCAATAAGTAAATTTCACTTAACTTCGGAACAAAAGAAAAGTGCCTTGCAAGCCCTTCGTGAGGAGATTGGTGATTGTCAGAGGTGCAAGCTGTTAAAGGGAAGGAAGAACATTGTCTTTGGGGAAGGCAGCATAGATGCAGAAATAATGTTCATTGGCGAAGGGCCCGGCGAAGACGAGGACATTCAGGGGCGGCCTTTTGTAGGCAAGGCAGGACAGTTGCTTACAAGACTGATAGGGAAGATGGGATTTAAGAGAGAGGAAGTCTATATCGGCAATATCGTGAAATGCAGGCCTCCTTTCAACAGAGACCCTGAGGAAGACGAGATTAATTCCTGTTCTCCATTTATAAGAAAACAGGCAGAGATAATCTCTCCTAAGGTTATAGTTTCGCTTGGCCGCGTATCTACGCAAACGCTTATCGGGCTGAAGATTCCGATAGGCAAACTGAGGGGCAAATTCTATCAGTTTGAAGGTATTCCGCTGATGCCGACATTTCATCCGTCGTATCTCTTGAGGAATCCGAAGGACAAATGGCTTGTCTGGGAAGATGCGCAAAAAGTTCTTGAAAAAATAAAGAAATAGCCTATGAAGAAATATGTTTTTGCCATAAGCGGTGCAAGCGGTTCCATAATCGGAATCCGAGTGCTGAAAGAACTGATAAAACATTCTGAGATACATCTGGTCATTTCTTCACAGTCTTTCTCGATAATCAAAGAAGAAACCGGAATTGATTTCAGCGTAAACAAAAGTTCACAGTTCACATTTCACGGTTCACAGTCGTGGAAGAGGTCTGAAATTCAAAAAGCAGACACCGCAATTGAAAGAAAGATAAGAGATTATTTCAAGTCAAGACAGATTCACTACCACAGCGAATACGACCTTGCCGCTCCAGTTTCAAGCGGTTCATTTAAAACAGACGGGATGCTCGTTGTGCCATGTTCCATGAAGACGCTTTCAGGTATTGCGAATGGTTATGCAAATAACCTCATAGAACGGGCTGCTGATGTTACGATAAAAGAGGGAAGGGCATTGCTTCTTTCGCCGAGGGAGATGCCGTTCAGCGCAATACATCTTGAGAATATGCTCAAGCTTTCAAGCATCGGAGTGAAGATTGCGCCTCCTGTTTTAGCCTTTTATCACAAGCCCAAAAAGATTGAGGATATTGTTGATTTCATCGCAGGTAAAATCCTTGACGCTGTCGGAGTGGAACATGAGATTTATAAGAGATGGGGAACTGCTGGCAGTAAACAATGACGCTTAAAGAACATATCAAGCTGATTATTAAGGCGGAGCACTGGGATCCCTTTCAAACGCTGGGGATGCATGAGGTAAGAACTGACGGCAAAAAGGCAATAACGGTTCGCGCATTCATGCCCGAAGCTGATAAGGCATGGGTTGTTGATACCGGCAAAAACAAATCCTATGAAATGGAAACGACCCACAAGGCAGGCTTTTTTGAAAAGGACTTTGAAAATAGAAATGATTTTTTCCAGTACAAACTCAAGGTAAAAACATCCGATAACCGCATTGCTGAATTTTTTGACCCGTATTCATTTATGCCTGTGCTTTCGGATTTTGACCTTCATCTTATAGGCGAAGGAAGCCACTACAAAAAATACGAAAAACTCGGCTCCCACGTTATTGAGGTTAATGGGATTAAAGGCATTCATTTTGCAGTATGGGCGCCGAATGCGAAACGGGTCAGCGTTGCGGGTGATTTCAACAACTGGGACGGAAGAAGGCATCAGATGCGCGTCCTTGGCTCATCAGGCATCTGGGAAATATTTATTCCGGGGCTTGATGAAGGAGAAGTTTATAAGTTTGAGATAAAGTCAAAGTCCGGTGAAATCTTTCTGAAGGCAGACCCATACGCATTTTATTTTGAGGTCAGGCCCAAAAGCGCATCTGTTGTATATGACATAAACAGATACCGATGGAATGACAGCGAATGGCTTGAAATGCGTTCAGAAAAAAACTGGCTTGAATCACCAATCTCTGTTTATGAGGCGCACCTTGGCTCATGGATGCGTATGCCTGAGGAAGAAAACCGTTTTCTCACTTACAGAGAGCTTGCTGATAAACTGATCGGCTATGTAAAGGATATGGGATATACCCATATTGAACTCATGCCTGTAACAGAGCATCCGCTGGACGCTTCGTGGGGTTATCAGACAGTAGGATATTTTGCTCCAACAAGCAGACACGGGGCGCCTGAAGACTTCATGTATTTTATTGATAAGTGCCACCAGAGCAATATCGGTGTTATCCTTGACTGGGTTCCAGCACATTTTCCAAAAGATGCTCATGGTCTTGGATATTTTGACGGCACAGCGCTCTATGAACATGCAGACCCAAGGAAAAGCGAGCACAAAGACTGGGGCACGCTGATATTTAATTACGGAAGAAATGAGGTAAGAAATTTTTTAATATCAAGCGCGCTTTTCTGGCTTGAAAAATATCACATAGACGGTTTGCGTGTTGATGCTGTGGCCTCAATGATTTACCTTGATTATTCAAAAAAAGAAGGCGAATGGGTTCCAAATGTATTCGGAGGAAGGGAAAATCTTGAGGCAATAGATTTCCTGAAAAGATTTAACGAAGTTGTTCACCAGCAGCATCCCGGCATTCTCACAATCGCAGAGGAATCAACTGCGTGGACAGGCGTATCAAGACCGACGCATCTCGGCGGGCTTGGATTCAGCCTTAAATGGAATATGGGATGGATGCATGATATCCTTGAGTATTTTTCAAAAGACCCTATTTACAGGAAGCATCACCACAGCAATCTTACATTCAGCCTTCTTTATGCCTTCACGGAGAATTTTATGCTCGTCCTTTCCCATGATGAGGTTGTGCACGGAAAGAGTTCAATGCTCGGCAAGATGCCTGGAGATATGTGGCAGAAGTTCGCAAACCTGAGACTGCTGTATGGTTTTATGTACGGACATCCCGGCAAGAAGCTGTTTTTTATGGGAGGAGAGTTCGGGCAGTGGGATGAATGGGACTTTGACCACAGCCTTGACTGGCATCTGCTTCAGTATGAGCCTCATAAAAAGCTTCGGCATTATATAAGAGACCTGAACAGACTTTACAAAACAGAGCCGCCGCTATATGAGGTTGATTTCAGTTATTCCGGTTTTGAGTGGATAGATTTTCACGATACAGAGCAGAGTGTAATATCATTCATAAGAAAGGGGCAGAAGGCTGACAATTTCCTTGTGGTTGTGTGCAACTTTACCCCAGCGCCGAGATATAATTACAGAATAGGCGTGCCTGAAGCGGGTTTATATAAAGAGAGTTTAAACAGTGATTCTGCCGAATACTGGGGAAGCGGCATGGGCAATGCAAACGGAGTTTTATCAGAAAATATTCCGTGGAATGGAAACCCTTATTCTATAAGCATCACATTGCCGCCGCTGGCAGTTGTCGTATTCAAACCTCACCTGTGAAAGAACAGATAATATTTCCTCAAGAGGAGGGTGTATTATTCTACTGCTTTGTGTGATATGATTTTATTATGAAAGAGCATATTTATGAGGGAAAACCATAATGCTTAAATTCAAATCCCTTGCCGCAAAATTTATTTTCATAGGCGGTATAATAAGTGCATTTTTTGCCATCTTTATCTATACAAGTTTAGTCTTTACACACAATCTTAGGGGTAATGCAAGCAGGATTGCTCTTGCAGGAAAGGAGAGAATGCTGATTATCGGGATCTCGTATCAGGTAAAGTTTATGCTTCTCCTTCCTCCTTCTACTGAGAAAGAGATATTTACAGGAAATGCTGAAAGTAGAATAGCTGAATATGAAAAGGCACTTTATATCCTGAGGGACGGAAGTGAAAAGCTCATGATAAAGCCGATATCAGCGGCTGATCAGGAATCAATTTCACATCTCAATACTTTGATTGAGCTATGGCAAAAAAAACAGAAGCCGGCCCTTCTTGTTATGTTAAAACTCCCTCCGGAAAGAAAAAATGAGGCCTGCGGTATGTGCCATTCAGCTATCCGCAATAACATTCCAATGATAGAAACCCTTGTAAAATCCCTTGAAACTCAACAGGAGAAGGTGCTGAGGGATCGCGATACCTTAAAGTATTATGTAATTGGATTTTTCTTTATTTTAGCAGGCTTTATTACCTTCTTTGTAAGACGGACTATTATTAAGCCTGTAGGGAGACTCAGTGATGCTACAAAGGAAATAGAGCAAGGCAATTTTGATGCCCGGGTTAATGTAAAAACGAACAATGATATTGGCGTACTTGGCAATATGTTTAACAACATGGCTCAAAATTTAAAGCAGCTCTTTAATGACAAAATACAGCATCTGCAAGAGCTTATTGTATTGAATGAGGTTTCAACGGCAGCAGGCCAATCACTTAGGCGTGAAGTCATGCTTGATAAGGTCTTAAATGCAATACTCTCTCTTGAACCCCTTTCTCTGGAAAAAAAAGGCGCTGTATTTTTATACGATGAGGATGAAAAGATCCTGAAGCTCATAGTATCCAGCAATTTCAGCAATGAATTCGCAGGGCGTTGTTCCACTGTGCCCTATGGAGAATGTCTCTGCGGACTCTGCGTTGAAAAGGACGAAATCATAGTATCCGGAAACAGCGAAGAAGACAAAAGACATTCAAGGACAGAGCCTGAGGCTAAAGGCCACGGGCATGTAATCCTTCCCTTGAAAGCAAGAGATAAAATATTAGGAGTCATCTGCCTCTATCTGCCGGCGGGGATAAAGCTTTCTGACAGGGAGATAGAGCTATGCAGGTCAATCACTGACATTATCTCTGTCTCTCTGCAGAACGTTCTCAGTTATGAAAAAACTCAACAAAGCGAAGCCAGTCTGCGTGAAGCCCAGAGAATCGCCAGACTTGGCAACTGGAGATGGGATGTTGTTAAGAACACGCTGTACTGGTCGGATGAGCTTTACCGGATTTTTGGGCTAAGCCCGCAGGAGTTCGTGGTAAGCTACGAGACATTTTTAAATTGCGTTCACCCTGATGATAGGGAATTCGTGAGCAAATCTGTAAATGATGCTTTATATGAGGGGAAACCTTTCAGCATTGACCACCGTATAGTTCTGCCCGACGGCGCTGAACATATTATCCACGCACAGGCAGATGTGATCTTTGATGAGTCCGGCAAACCGATTAAAATGCTCGGAACAGTTCAGGATGTGACTGAACGTAAACAGCTTGAGTATGCGTTACAGAAATTCAATGAGGAGCTTACGAAAAAGGTCCAAGAAAGAACAAAAGAGCTTATGGAAGCAAAGGAGATTGCAGAGGCTGCAAACAGGGCAAAATCAGAATTCCTTGCAAATATGTCGCATGAATTAAGGACGCCTTTGAATTCAGTTATAGGCTTTTCAGAGGTTTTGACTGAAGGACTGGCAGGCAATATCACGGACAAGCAGAAAGAATATGTTCAGGATATATGGAAGAGCGGGAAACATCTTTTGCGGCTTATAAATGATATACTTGACCTTTCAAATATAGAGACAGGGACGATGGAGCTTGAGTTAAGCGAATTTGATATTAAGGAACTTATTGCCGGCAGCCTCGTGATATTCAAGGAAAAGGCAATAAAACACAAAATTAAATTTACTTCTAATATCCCTGATGATATAGGAGTTGTGACTGCTGATGCTGTGAAGATAAAGCAGGCGCTTCTGAATCTCCTCGGAAATGCCTTCAAGTTTACGGATGACGGAGGCTCCGTGCGGGTTACCGCACGGAAAGTTAGGAGATCGGAGATTGGAGTTAGGAGTGAGAAGAAATGAATGAAGAGAAATTTAATTTTGAAGGTTTAAAGGTTTATCAGAAGGCATTGGGATATGTTGATTTTGTGTATGAGATTACGAAAAAATTTCCTAAAGCAGAGGCGTTTTCTTTAACAGACCAGTTCCGAAGGGCTGCTGTGTCTATTTGCTTGAATGTTGCAGAAGGCAGCGGAGGTAGTCAGGCAGAATTTAACCAATTTCTCAAAATAGCAAGAAGGTCAACAAGAGAATGTATTGCAATAACTGAAATTTCGTATAGACAAAATTTTATTAGTACTGATTGCAGAAAACAATCACGATTTCTTTGTTTAGAACTTTCAAAGATGCTTAACGGATTGATGAAATCCCTTAAAAGAGGAGAATAACTTATGGCTAATGAAAACTCCAAACTCCCGACTCCTGACTCGGAACTCGGAGATTTGGATTTCATCGAAATCTCCATAGAGGACACCGGCATCGGCATATCCCCAGAAGATCAGAAGAAACTCTTTCAACCTTTCCAGCAGCTTGAATCTACGCTTACAAAGAAATACGAAGGCACAGGGCTGGGACTCAGCATCAGCAAGAGGATTGTTGAACTTCACGGCGGGAGGATTTGGGTGGAGAGTGAGCCCGGCAAAGGAAGCAGGTTCATTTTTGTGATACCTGTAAGACAACGAGAGCCAAAAGACGAGAGCGAAAATAAAAAGTAAATAGTTAAAACAGGGAATAAGATATGGAACTAATTTATCAGTGGTTTCAAAATAATTTAGACATTATTTTCTTTATCTATGGTCTTGCATTTGTGGTAATGGGGATTGCCATTCTGCTTCAACCTAAAAAAGGGAGTAAATTAGGATTCGCACATACCTTATGGCTTTTAGCCTTCTTTGGCATAACACATGGGACAAATGAACTTTTAGATATGTGGACAATAATTAAGGGGAAAAGTCCTGCCTTAGATATGGTTCGCTGGTTTATTCTCCTTATTTCCTATTTTTCCCTCTTTGAATTTGGCAGGCAACTTTTTCGGCTGAATGAATCAAAGTCTCCTCGCTGGCAGAAGAAAATTGCCGGACTATTTATTTGGGAGCTCTTGCCTATAATAGGGCTTTTCATCCTTATCTCCGGTTTTACATCTTCTGATTTCTGGAAGGTAGGCAGTATCTGGGCAAGATACCTCTTATGTCTTCCTGGCGGGTTCTTAATCGGTTTTGGCTTTTTTTTATATTATGAATCTGAGAAAGAAATATTAGAACCATTAAAAGTTAGGAAGTATTTTTCGTTTGCAGGTTTAGCTTTTTTAATTTATGGCATCGTGGGAGGCGCTGTGGTGCCCAAGGGAGATTTTTTTCCTTCTAACTATCTTAACGCTGATTCATTCTTATCAACAGTAAAAATACCTGTTCAAATATTCCGTGCTGTCTGTGCCGTAATTTCTACCTGGGCAGTAATTGGAATACTTAAAATCTTTAACTTAGAGACGACAAGGAAACTCGAGATAGCTATGATAGAGGCAGAGGCTGCAAGCAGGGCCAAATCAGAATTCCTTGCAAATATGTCCCATGAATTGAGGACACCTTTGAATTCAATCATAGGGTTTTCCGACGTCCTTGCAGACGGATTGGCAGGTCCTGTTACTGACGAACAGAAGGACCTGGTCAACGACGTATCCACAAGCGGTAAATATCTCCTTTCATTGATCAATGACATCCTTGATCTTTCAAAAGTGGAAGCCGGCAAGATGGAGCTTGAGTTGAGCGAATTTGGTATTAAGGAACTGATTGCCGGCAGCTTCGTGATGTTCAAGGAAAAGGCGATGAAGCATAACATAAAGCTCAACGCCGAGATAGAGTCGGGAGTCGAAACTATGAATGCTGATGAGCAGAAAATCAAGCAAGTGCTCTTTAATCTGCTGAGCAATGCGATAAAGTTCACGCCGGACGGGAGCTCTGTCTCTGTGCGGGCGCGGAGGATACATGATGCAGGATACAGGATTCAGGATACAGACATCATGCATCCTGACACTGATTTCATCGAAATCTCCGTAGAGGACACAGGCATCGGCATATCCCCTGAGGACCAGAAGAAACTCTTTCAACCTTTCCAGCAGCTTGAATCTATGCTTACAAAGAAATACAAAGGCACAGGGCTTGGACTCAGCATCAGCAAGAGGATTGTTGAACTTCACGGCGGGAGGATTTGGGTGAAGAGTGAGCCCGGCAAAGGAAGCAGATTTATATTTGTAATACCAGTGAGGAGATAGTTCACAGCCTTGTACGAAAAATGTGATAAGATTGTAAGAAGAATAAATGCTTTAAAAAACTCTGTCCGTGAACGGTGAACCATGAGCAAGATATTGATTGTTGATGA
>JAPLLK010000011.1 GCA_026387575.1 Nitrospirota bacterium
GTATTCTTGCATATCAATATCCTTAAGGGCGTTGTTTATACGGGTGACGACCTCATCTTCCTTGAAGCCCATGTTTATCGGGCCGAATGCCACATCCTCAAATACAGTAGGAGCGAAAAGCTGGTCATCCGGATTTTGAAAGACGAGCCCGACCTTTCTGTAAATCTCTTTTGGGGAAAGTTTTTTTATGTCAGCCCCGTCAAGATAAGCGCTGCCTTCAAAATCTTTCATTAAGCCGTCCATTATTTTAAGCAGCGTTGTTTTCCCCGAGCCGTTTGAGCCGAGTATGCCGATAAATTCTCCATGTGCTATATCAACCGCTATATCAGACAATGCCTGTGTTCCGTCAGGATATTTGAATGAATTTATATTCACAGATAATCTTATGTCTTTTATTGGACTTCTGACTTCCGGCTTCCGGCTTCCGGCTTTTAAATTTTCCATACAACCCCCAGCGTGATTATCAATAGAACTGAGACGGCAACCTCTGACAGCTTGAATGGTTTGTGTTTCAACATCGGGATGTTGCCGTCATATCCGCGTTGAAGCATTGCAGTTGTTGTATTCTGGCTGTGCTCAAATGCCTTGAGTGTCAGGGAGCCTGCCAAAGTTCCGAATGAGCTTAAGCCCCGCTTTATATTTGAATAACCAAGACGGTTTTTCTGTGCGTTATATATGACCATCGCATCTTCAAGAAGCACAAAGATATATCTGTAGGCAAACAGCGATATTTCTATAATGCCCCTTGGGACTTTAAGCCATGAAAGCCCTGCCATAAATTCTGTAAAAGGGGTGGAAAAGCCCATTACCGCAACAACCGACACAGCCCCTAAAATTCTGCTGCCGATTTGCAGTCCGTCCATAAGCCCGTCTTTATGCCCTGTTAAGGTGAAAAGTGAAAAGTGAGAAGTAGGAAGTGAAATGGAAAAAATAACCTCTTTTCCTGAGAATAAAAACTTGATTAAAACTATAACCAGCGCTATAAACACAGGCTCTGAAAATCTCAGCAGAAATGCCTTAAAAGGCATCTTTATCTTTATACAGAGGCAAAGGCTTAGGCCCAGTATGAGCAGAGGGAATGCAAGCCCTTTATAGCTTAAGACCATTGCGAGAATAAAGAGGCTGACGCCAAGTTTTACCCTCGCGTCAACCTGCGAAAGCAAGTGGTCTTTTTTTAAGTATTCGCTAAAGATTTCCATTAACATAGCCCTTTATATGTCGTTGCTCCGCTTCTCGCAATGACAAATATTTTTATTCTTTGTGCACCCTTTCTTGTTCTTGCGCGGCAGTAATTTTTTGCTCTTTTTTGTTCTGCATTAACTCCTTCCAGTAATATCCTGCTGCGAAGCCGCCGATTGTGCCTGCGAGGAGAAAGACAAAAAGAAGCAAGTCGCCCTGACCTGTATTAATGAACGGCTCCCTTGCCTCCCTGCCGTGCTCCTTTGCGAATTTCTCCACCACCGACTCATCAACACCCTGCCATTTGTCAGAGGCAGTGGCAGTGTTAGTGAACAGTGAACAGTGGATAGTGAATAGAAAAAAAAGAGTGAGCAGTGAACAGTGAACAGTAAACAGCCTTTTGAAAAAACTTTTAACTTTTAATTTTAAACTTTGAACTTTCATATTGCTTCCTCCGGTTTTAATACCCGCATCCTTACAAGGAGGTCAGGCCTTTTCTTATAAAGCAGCGTAACCATGCCTGCTGTCATTGCGCCTTCAAGGATTCCCAATGGAAGCTGAGTTGGCATAAAGGCTATCAGGATTTTCCAGAAAAGGGGCATGAATGCTGAGTCACCTTTTATGCCTGATGCAAGCTCGGCAGATGTTGTGAGATATGTTGCCCAGTCTGCGAGCAATCCTGCCATGAATCCTGAGACTGCCATGTTTATTTTCATTGAGCGCAAGAGCCTAAAAGTTAAGAATCCTGCAAATGAGCCTACAACTCCCATAGAAACTATGTCTGCACCCCATGTGCTTAGACCTCCATGTGCAAGGAAAAGGGCCTGAATCAACAGAGCAACTGCTGTAATCAGTATGCTGATAGCAGGACCAAGGAGTATGCCTGATATGCCTGTCCCGCATGGATGGGAGCACGTGCCTGCAGTCGGCACCGGTATCGGCATGCATGAGATTATGAATACAACAGCAGCCATTAACCCGACGAGGGGCTTAAATGAAAGATCAACCGAAGAGAGCTTCTTCAGCTTATATAATCCCCATGCCACAAAGGGCACTGCAATCAATGACCAGAATAACGCCCAGTTGAAAGGGAGTATACCTTCTGAGATGTGCATTGCATAGGCAGTCTCAGTGAACAGTGAACAGTGAACAGCAAACAGTGAAAGAATAAAAACTTTTAACTTTGAATTTTTAATTTTCATTTCTTTCCTCCGCTATTTTTAATAATGCATTAACTATTGCCGCAGCTACAGGGCTTCCTCCCTTTCTGCTTAAGTTTGTTATGAATGGGAACTTTTGAGTTGGGAGCAGTGCCTTTGATTCAAGCGCTTTAACGAAGCCGACGGGGACTCCGATAACCAGTGGCGAGGGACGAGCGCCCAGTGGCGAGTTGTTAAGAAGCTCAATAACTTTCAGTAAGGCAGTAGGTGCGTTTCCTATTGCTATTATGCCGATGTTGTTGTTTTCTTTTAATGCTGATTCAATTCCCATCTCTGCCTTTGTTCTGGTTTCCTCATCCTGTGTCATGCATCCTGTTTCGGGGTGAGCATCTTGAATCCTGCATATTACCTCTCCTCCCCATTTTTGAAGCAGTTTTTTATTTATTCCTGTTTTCACCATTTCAACGTCAGTAAGAATATTTTTGCCTGACCTTATTGCATTTATTCCTGTGGTTATTGCATCAGGATGGAAAATAAGAGTCCTCTTAAATCCGAAGTCAGCGGTAGTATGTATCACACGCTTTATAATTGGTACTTGTTCCTGAGGAATATCGCTTAAATCAATTTCCCCTGAGATTATCTCAAAACTCTTATTTTCTATATCCTTAGGCAACAGGCCGCGAGCTGAAGATATTCTTTCCATCATTACCTGAACCAGTTTTTCGTGAATGCCAAGAGGCTCAGTATAAATGAATTCAACATCAGGATATATTTTTTCAGCTTCCTTTATCATCTCAGGGATGTCTTTTGTTACATGCATTCCACTAACCAGGAAATAGGGGTGGATTATTATTTTTTTAGCTCCATTGCTAACGCTCTCCTTAATTGTATCCGGCAACTCAGGCTTTGCAAACTGAAGATATGCAACCCTTACACATCCTTTGCCGCAATCAGGGTGAATCATGCTGTGCAAAAGCTTTCCAATTATTTCTATATTGTTAGCATCTTTTTTAGGACTGCCGTGCCCTATGAGTATTATACTTTCCATTTTTGCTCCTTTATGTGATTTACGAAATTCCATGCAATTTCAGAGTTGCTTCCAAAGTGTATGTGAATATAACTTGCAAGCGTGTTTTTGAATGTATATCCTTCATCCTGCATATCCTTCCCCCTGTTATCTTTTATTCTAAACCGTGAACCGTGAGCCGTGAACCGCGAACTGTCTTTAATCTCCGAATAATGAAACTCGTGCCCTTTCAATTTATCTCCTTCTTTGCCGAGAATACAGTTTTCTTTTAATAGAATCTCTCTGTAGCCAAGATGC
>JAPLLK010000088.1 GCA_026387575.1 Nitrospirota bacterium
CCGGAACTAACAACAAGCGTAACCTTTTCAGTAATCTTCTCGCCGGGAGCAGGTTTCTGTGCGATAACCCTGTCTTTCTCCGCAGAGGTTGAATGCACACGGATAACCTTAGCTACTTTTAAGCCATTCTGTAAAAGTACGGTTTCTGCCTTATCCAGAGATTCTCCTGCTACCGAGGGGACGGACTGGACTCTCGGCCCTTTGCTTACAAACACTCTTATACTGCGCTGTTCTTTAACCCTGCTTCCGAAAGGTAAATCCTGTCTTATTATGTGCCCTGCCGGAACATCCGCATCATAATCTTCGCCCTCTATCTTAAGATTAAGCCCCTTCTGGCTCAGAAGCTCATTAACCTCAACCAGGCTTTTACCTGAAAGGTCAGGGACATCCACCGTCCTGCTGAAACTCAATAATTTGAATGTAATGTATGCGAAAAGCAGGACTACAACTGTAAAAGCAAAAATATAAAGGGGAATCTTTACTATTTTGCTGGCAGCTTTTTGCAAATCAGTTAGTCCTTCTCAACCACTTTGCTTATGCTGACGATTTTATCTTCTGCGTCAACATCCATAAGCTTGACTCCCTGCGTATTTCTCCCGTGCAGGGATATATTGTTTGCGGTAGTTCTTATAAGCTTGCCGGAATTCGTAATCATGACTATCTCATCCTCTTCTCGCACCTGTATAAGACCAACCGCCTTTCCGCCTTTCTCTATAACCTTTATAGATATTACTCCCTTCCCGCCTCTGCCCTGAACACGGTACTCTTCTATCTTAGTCCGCTTGCCAAGTCCTCTTTCCGTGACTGTCAGCAGCGCTGTTCTTTCCTCGGCGACTTCCGCTGAGACAACCTCATCTCCTTTTGCAAGACGTATTCCAATAACTCCCTTTGCAGTTCGCCCCATCTCGCGGACATCCTCTTCATTAAAGCGGATTGAAAGGCCGTTCTTTGCACCGATAATGAGATCACTCTTGCCGTCTGTCTTTTTTACCGCGATAAGTTCGTCTCCTTCTTCAATCGTAACTGCTATTATGCCCTTGCCTCTTGGATTGCTGTATTCTACAAGTGCGGTCTTTTTAACTATCCCGTTCTTTGTGAACATAACAAGAAATCCCTCTTTAAAATCCCTCACAGGAAGCGCAGTTGTAATTCTCTCGCCTTCTGATAATTGAAGGAGATTGATAAGCGCCTTGCCTTTTGCAGCACGCCCTGCTTCGGGAAGCTGATAAGTCTTGAGCCAGTAGAGCCTTCCGAGGTTGGAAAAGAAGAGCATGTAGTCATGAGTTGAACCTATAAAAAGCTGCTCAACAAAATCTTCCTCTTTTGTTTCCATTCCGATAAGTCCCTTTCCGCCCCTGCGCTGGCTCCTGTATGCGGACAACGGATTTCTCTTGATATATCCCTGATGAGAGATAGTGATAACCATATCTTCTTCTGTTATTAGGTCTTCAATTGTAATCTCTTTTAATTCCGCGGCAATCTCAGTCCTTCTTTCATCAGCATAATGGGTTTTTATCTCATTCAGCTCATCCTTGACTATCTTTGATACAAGGGCGTCGCTTCTGAGTATTGCATTCAGTCTCTCAATCTCTTTTAATGTCTCTGTGTATTCCTTTATTATCTTTTCACGCTCAAGGCCTGTGAGCCTCTGCAATTTCATGTCAAGTATTGCCTGTGCCTGAATCTCAGACAAAGGATAATTATTCATAAGTCCGTGTTTTGCCTCATCAGGCGTCTTTGACTTTCTTATCAATGCGATAATTGCATCAAGATGATCAAGGGCAACCTTGAGTCCTTCCAGTATATGCGCCCTTTCTTCCGCCTTTCTAAGTTCAAATTTTGTTCTTCTTATGACAACATCCCGCCTGTGCTGAAGAAAATGGCTGAGTATCTTCTTTAAAGGCAGCACCTGAGGCTGGCCGCTTACAATGGCAAGCATTATAATTCCGAATGTGGATTCCATCTGCGTATGTTTGTAAAGGTTATTCAGGACTACCTCTGCCATCTCGCCCCTTTTAAGATCAAGGACAACCCTTATGCCTTCCCTGTCAGATTCATCCCGTATCTCGGATATGCCCTCTATTTTTTTCCCTCTTACAAGCTCGGCAATCTTTTCTATCAGCCTTGCCTTATTCACCTGATACGGAACCTCCGTGATTATGATATTCTCTCCGCCTCTGTATTCCTGCTCAATCTTCGCCTTTGCCCTGACCTTAATAATCCCCCTGCCTGTGGTGTATGCATCAACGATTCCCTGCATTCCATGAATCAAACCGCCTGTAGGAAAATCAGGTCCCTTTACTGCATTCATCAGGTCATTGACAGTCACTTCTGGATTATCAAGGAGCATAATAAGCCCGTCTATTACCTCGCCGAGATTATGCGGCGGTATATTGGTTGCCATCCCGACGGCAATGCCTGAGGAGCCGTTTACTATAAGATTCGGCACTCTTGACGGAAGCACCAATGGCTCTTCCGTGGTCTCATCAAAATTAGATTGAAAGTCAACCGTTTCCTTATCTATGTCCGCAAGGATTTCTTCC
This sequence comes from Nitrospirota bacterium, assembly GCA_026387575.1. GTDB lineage: Bacteria > Nitrospirota > Thermodesulfovibrionia > Thermodesulfovibrionales > UBA1546 > UBA1546. The sequence continues at coordinate 2,544 of JAPLLK010000088.1, forward strand.
GAGAGTTTTGCAAGCCTTGCCTCTGTGTAACGGTATGCGGCAGGAGGGTCTCCGTCAATTGAGCCGAAGTTGCCCTGTCCGTCTATCAGGGGGTATCTCATGTTGAAATCCTGTGCAAGCCTCACAAGGGCGTCATAGACAGCGGTATCACCATGAGGATGATATTTCTTTAAAACCTCTCCGACAACACCGGCGCACTTTGAATACTTCTTGCCCGGAAGGAGACCCTCCCTGAACATCGCATAAAGTATCCTTCTCTGCACGGGCTTAAGCCCGTCTCTTACCTCAGGAAGCGCCCTGCCGATTATTACGCTCATGGCGTAATTAAGGTAGGACACTTTCATTTCTTCTTCAATACTTACAGGAACCTTTGCCATTTTCCCCTCTTCTTACAAGAAATAAATGCTTTTAGCGCTTCAGAAAAACACCATAGTTTACCATAAATAATATGCTAAATTGGATAAAAAACCTGTTCATGTCTTCGGGTTTTTGCTTCAGGACTTGTGGTATTCCTGAATGGATTTTATGCTTATATTTTTCCTGCGGAGCATTTCTATTGCATTGACAACTGCCTTTGCACCGGAAACAGTAGTAGTATAAGGCACCCTGTACTGAAGCGCGCTATGCCTTATTGAAAAAGAATCCCTCTGAGCCTGTGCATCACTCACTGTATTGATGATGAAATTCACTTCCTTGTTTTTGATTAAATCCACGATATGAGGCCTTCCTTCATTTACCTTATTTATTACTTCAACTTCTATTCCTTTGCTGTTAAGATGCTCTGCAGTACCGCGGGTCGCTATCACCTCAAAACCCATAGCATGGAGTTTCTTCACAATATCACATATCCCTTCCTTATCTTCATCCCTGACGCTTATCACAATCTTACCTGATACAGGTATCCTGTTGTTGGATGATAACTGAGCCTTTGCGTATGCAATACCGAAATCCTCGTCTATTCCCATCACTTCTCCTGTGGATTTCATCTCAGGGCCGAGGATTGTATCAACACCGCTGAACCTGTCAAATGGAAACACCGCCTCTTTAACAGCAACGTGCTTTATCTCCTTTTCAGTTGTCAGACCGAGTTCCTTCAATGTTTTTCCGAGCATTGTCTTTGCAGCAAGTTTTGCAAGAGGAACGCCTGTTGCCTTGCTTACATACGGTATTGTTCTTGACGCTCTTGGATTTACCTCAAGGATATATATCTCGTTATTCTTGACAGCAAACTGGATATTCATAAGACCGATAACATTGAGTTCACGAGCTAATGCCTTTGTCTGCTTTTTAATCTCAGCAACTATAGCCTTACCCAGAGAATAAGGTGGCAGGGAACATGCTGAATCACCTGAATGTATGCCTGCCTCCTCTATGTGCTCCATAACACCTCCTACAATCACATCATTTCCGTCTGAAATAGCATCAACATCCACTTCAACAGCGCCCTCAAGATATTTGTCAATGAGAACAGGATGCTCCTGTGCTACCTTCACAGCCCTCTCCATGTAATCAACAAGTGAATTCTCATCATAAACAATCTCCATGCCCCTTCCTCCAAGCACATAAGAAGGCCTCACCATAACAGGATAACCTATCTTCTTGGCAATCACTACAGCATCTTCAGGAGACATGGCGGTATCGCTCTCAGCCTGCTTGAGATTGAGTTTATGGAGAAGTTCTTTGAATCTCCTCCTGTCTTCTGCGCGGTCTATTGAGTCAGGCGAAGTGCCGAGAATCTTTATGCCCTCTTTTTCCAATGGCACTGCAAGCTTTAACGGTGTCTGCCCTCCGAACTGAACTATGACGCCTTCCGGTTTTTCAGCCTCAATAATGCTCAGCACATCTTCTATTGTCAGCGGTTCAAAATATAACCTGTCAGCAGTGTCATAGTCAGTGCTGACTGTCTCAGGATTGCAGTTGACCATTATAGTTTCGTAACCGAGCTCCTTCAAAGCAAAGACTGCATGGACGCAGCAGTAATCAAATTCAATTCCCTGCCCTATCCTGTTAGGACCGGAGCCGAGGATAATTACCTTTTTGCGCTCAGTGGGATTGATTTCGGATTCAACTGATGCGTGATGCGTGATGCGTGATGCGTGACTTTTTTCATCCTGTATCTTGTATCCTGCATCCTGTATCCTGTAAAACGGTTTTTCATACGTTGAATACATATACGGAGTATATGCTGCAAATTCTGCCGCGCATGTATCCACCATTTTATAGACAGGTTTTATTCCGAATTCATTCCTCAGCTTTCTTATCTCCGCCTCTGTCTTTCCTGCAAGCTTGGCAATACGCCTGTCAGAGAAGCCGTATTCTTTTGCATTACGCAATAAATCAGGGGCAAGAGATGCATGATGCATGATGCATGACGCATGACTTTTTTCATCCTGTATCTTTTCTTCTGCTTCCACAATCTGCCTTATATTGTTCAGAAACCACAGGTCAATCCATGTGAGTTCATAAATTTCATTAACAGAGATTCCGTTTCTCATAGCCTGTGCAATATGCCAGAGCCTCTCTGCATTCGGTATCTTGAGTTTCGCTTTAAGTTCTGCTGTGCTTATGTCACTTTCTTCAAAACCGTAACTGTCAATTTCAAGACTTCTTATTGCCTTCTGCAAAGATTCTTTAAAAGTTCTGCCTATAGACATTACCTCTCCGACAGATTTCATCTGTGTTGTGAGCGTGGAATCCGCGGCAGGAAATTTTTCAAATGCAAACCTCGGAACCTTTGTCACAACATAATCAATCGCGGGCTCAAAGGATGCAGGCGTCTCTCTTGTTATGTCATTTGGTATTTCTTCAAGCGTAAGCCCGACTGCAAGCTTTGCAGCAATCTTTGCTATAGGAAATCCTGTTGCCTTGCTTGCAAGCGCAGATGACCTTGAAACACGCGGATTCATCTCTATAACAACCATACTGCCGTCTTTCGGATTCAGTGCAAACTGGATATTTGAACCTCCTGTGTCAACCCCGATTTCCCTGATGATTGCTATCGATGCATCGCGCATCCTCTGATATTCCTTGTCTGTCAGGGTCTGGGCAGGAGCAACAGTGATTGAGTCTCCTGTATGAACTCCCATCGGATCAAAATTTTCTATAGAGCAGATGATAACGACATTGTCCTTCATATCACGCATCACCTCAAGCTCATATTCCTTCCATCCGATAACTGATTTTTCCACAAGCACCTGATGAACAGGACTCAGTTTCAGTCCTTTGTCAAGAAGCTCTGTGTATTCTTCCATGTTATACGCAATTCCGCTTCCTGTTCCTCCGAGAGTGAATGAAGGACGTAATATTGCTGGAAAGCCTATATGTTCAACAGCGTCAAGCCCTTCTTTCATAGTGCTGATATACGAGCTTTCCGGTACCTCAAGCCCGATTTTTTCCATTGCCTCTTTGAAAAGCTCTCTGTCTTCAGCCTTTTTTATCGCATGAAGTTTTGCGCCGATGAGTTCAACCTTATACTTTTCAAGCACTCCGCTTTCAGCAAGCTCAACAGCGAGGTTAAGCGCGGTCTGCCCGCCCATTGTCGGAAGCAACGCATCAGGCCTTTCTTTCTTTATTATCAGTTCAATGATATCTGCTGTTAACGGCTCTATGTAAGTTGCATCAGCAATCTCAGGGTCTGTCATTATAGTCGCAGGGTTTGAATTTACAAGAACTACTTTGTAGCCTTCTTCCTTCAATGCCTTGCACGCCTGAGTTCCCGAATAGTCAAACTCGCACGCCTGGCCTATGACAATAGGGCCTGAGCCGATTAATAAGATTTTTTTGATGTCAGTTCTTTTTGGCATAAACTATTCTTGAGCCTCCAAAATGAAGCGGAATCTGAGAATCTTCCGACCATAATTTGTTTTAACATCTACTTAAAGCTCTCTATCATTTCCCTGAATCTTCTGAAGATATGTGCAGAATCATTAGGTCCTGGCCCTGCCTCGGGATGATGCTGCACTGAAAATATCGGAAGTTCAACATGCTGCATTCCCTCTTCAGTGCCGTCATAAAGATTCTTATGCGTGAGTTTAACCTGTCCCTTAAGGCTGTTTATGTCAACGCAATAATTGTGATTCTGTGATGTTATCTCCACCCTGCCTGTTGATAAATCCTTTACAGGATGATTTCCGCCGTGATGCCCGAATTTAAGTTTGTATGTCCTTCCGCCCATGGCAAGCCCAAGTATCTGATGCCCGAGGCATATCCCGAATATCGGTTTTTTGCCCATCAGTTTCTTTGTGCTTTCGATTGCATACGTCACTGTCTGGGGGTCACCGGGCCCGTTGCTTAAAACTATTCCGTCAGGATTCATCTCAAGAACTTTTTGGGCAGAGGTCTGCGCAGGGACAACAGTAACATCAAAACCTGCCTCAACAAGGTTTCTCAGTATATTGAACTTTATGCCGAAGTCATATACGATAACTTTCTTGAGTCCTGAACTTTTAACTTTAAACTTTAAACTTTTAACTTCTTCTGTGCACCATTTCCAGCATCCCTCTTCCCATTTGTATTGCTTTGATGTAATTACTTCTTTCACAAGGTCAAATGCGGAAATTCCCGGATGCTTTCTCACTTTTTCAAGGAGGCTTTCGGGTCTTGAATCAACAGTGGAAATTATCCCCATCTGTGCGCCGTGGTTTCTTAAATGCCTTGTCAGCGCCCTTGTGTCAATGCCTTGAATCCCTACGATATTTGATTTCTCCATGTAAGCAACAAGAGAACTCTGAGATCGCCAGTTGCTCGGAAACTCGCAAACCTCTTTCACGATAAAACCCTCTGCCTTAATTCCGCCTTGCGATTCAATATCTTCCTCGTTTATGCCGTAATTTCCGATCTGGGGGTAAGTCATTGTAACAATCTGTCCCTTATATGATGAGTCGGTGAGTATCTCTTGATAACCTGTCATTGAGGTATTAAACACAATTTCACCAATGGTTTCGCCTTCAGAGCCAAACCCCTCGCCTTCAAACACAACCCCATCGGAAAGGACTAATAATGCTTTACTCATACACCTTTCCCTTGCATATTGTCATTACCGGCATCCCCTTCAATATCCAGCCGTCAAAAGGTGTATTCTTGCCTTTTGAAATAAATCTTTCTGCCTCAACTTTGAATTCTTTATTCGCATCAATCAGAACAATATCAGAATCAGAGCCTATTTTCAGAGCGCCTTTATTTAACCCTAAAATCTTAGCGGGATTCACTGCCATTTTTTCAACAAGCTGCGGCATAGTCAAAACACCTTCATGCACAAGTCTCAAACTAAGGCTCAGCGCTGTTTCAAGCCCCGATATGCCTGACGGCGACCGGTCAAACTCCTTCAATTTCTCATCCCTGTGATGCGGCGCATGGTCTGTTGCTATGACATCAATTGTGCCGTCTTTCAGCCCCTGCTTAATCGCATTCACATCTTTATCTGTCCTTAACGGCGGATTCACTTTTGCATTTGTGTTATATCCTTCAACAGTCTTCTCTGTAATGCTGAAGTAATGCTGGCATGTCTCTGCAGTTACATTTATTCCTCTTTCCTTCGCGTCTCTGATTATTCTTACAGACCCTTCTGTTGATACATGAGCTATGTGAAGCCTTCCTTTAGTAAGATTTGCAAGCGCAATGTCCCTGCTTATCATTATCTCTTCTGCTTCAGAAGGTATCCCCTTTAATCCGAGGGTCAATGACAACAGACCTTCGTTCATCATACCGCCTTCGGAAAGGCTTATATCCTCGCAATGAGAGATTATCGGGACATTGAATGTCCTTGAATATTCAAGCGCTCTCCTCATAATAAGACTGCTCATGACAGGTTTTCCATCATCAGAAAAAGCAACACAGCCTTCTGAAAACATTATGCCCATCTCTGCAAGCTCTTCGCCTTTCTGCCCCTTTGTTATTGCGCCAATCGGATAGACAGTGCATGCGCCTTCCTGTATTGCCTTCCTGATGATAAAATCCGTAACGCTTGAATTATCGTTAACAGGATTCGTATTAGGCATTGAGCAGACTGTTGTGAAACCGCCCTTAACAGCTGCCATTGTCCCTGTCTTTATAGTTTCCTTGTATTCATATCCCGGTTCCCTGAGGTGTGTATGCATGTCAATAAGTCCGGGAAAGACATACAAACCCTTAGCGTTGATAGTTCGAGCATCAGATTCACGATTCATGATGCATGATTCACGACTTTTATTTTTTTCATCTTGCATCTTGATTTCTTTAATTTTTCCCTCTTCAACTAAGATATCCCCAATCCCATCTATTCCCTGTGATGGGCCTATTATGTGTCCATTCTTAATTAATATTTTCACGCCGTTACTCCCTCACTCCTGCCAGCAGATACATCACTGCCATTCGCACAGCAAGCCCATTGGTAACCTGCTCAAGTATCACGGACTTTGGCCCGTCAGCAACATCAGAGGCCACCTCCAAACCGCGGTTCATAGGTCCCGGATGCATCACAATAGCATCCTTGTCAGCCATGGAAAGCCTCTCTGAAGTAAGCCCCCAGTTCTTTGAATATTCAAGTGTGGATGGAAAAAATCCCTTCCCCTGCCTTTCCATCTGAATCCTCAGCACCATAACGGCATTAACACCATCCAGTCCTGAGTCCATATCATGAAAAATCCTGACACCGAGACCTTCAAGTTCCTCCGGTACTAATGTAGGAGGTCCTATAAGCCTGACTTCTGCGCCAAATTTTGCAAGTAAATATATATTTGACTTTGCTACCCTGCTGTGAAGTATATCCCCGACTATCGCAATCTTAAGCCCCTCAAGCTTCCCTATCCTTTCTTTGATTGTAAATGCATCAAGCAGCGCTTGCGTGGGATGTTCGTTTATGCCGTCGCCTCCGTTTATAACAGTGGCGTCAATGTGTTTTGCGATTAGGTGCGGCGCACCTGATGATGAATGCCTTATCACCATGAAATCAGCGCCAAGCGCCTGAACATTGAGGGCTGTATCTATAAGGCTTTCTCCCTTTACAACACTGCTTGTTGTAACCGACAGGTTTAAGACATCAAGGCTAAGCCTTTTTTCTGCAAGCTCAAATGAGGTTCTCGTCCTTGTTGAAGGCTCAAAAAAGAGATTAACTGCGGTCTTTCCTCTCAGGGCAGGGACTTTCTTAATATCACGCTTAAGCACGTCCTTAAATCCTGATGCCGTATCAAGAATAAGGATTATCTCGTCTTTTGTGAGTTCCTTAATCCCCAGCAGATCCTTTGAAGAAAGTTTCATTTTATTGTCACCTTATCCTCAAGCCCGTCTTCTTCAAGGCTGACCTCTACATCCTCATCTGTCGCCGTTGGTATATTTTTGCCTGCAAAATCAGCCTTTATGGGAAGCTCCCTGTGCCCCCTGTCTATTAAAACCGCAAGCTGTATGCAAGAGGGCCGTCCCATATCCATTAGCGCATCCATAGCCGCCCTTATTGACCTGCCTGTAAAAAGGACATCGTCAACGAGAACGACTTTCATGTCTGTTATCTCGCAGGGCACCTCTGTCCTTCTGACCGCAGGCTGTTTTTCCCTGATATTCAGGTCATCCCTGTAAAAGGCTATATCAAGAGAGCCGACAGGAATTTCCTTGCCCTCTATCTCCTTAATCTTGCCTGCAAGCCTCTTTGCAAGGTGCACGCCTCCACTCTGTATGCCTACAAGGCAGAGTTCTTTTGTCCCCTTGTTTTTTTCAAGGATTTCATGCGCCATCCGCGCAAGTATCCTGTCTATGTCTTTCTTATCCAGCAGTTCCTTAGACATAAATCACCATTAATAAACACACTGAGGCACGACTGCTGGAAATATCAAATTCAACAATCTGTCGTGTTATTTTGAGAATGAAACTTGCAATCTGTAGGCTTGTAAGGGCATAAAAAAACCTTCCCCGCTTGTGATGAGGAAGGTTAATGTGTTTTTCATTTTCGCAGCTCACGCTGCCTCCTTTGCCTTCTTAACCTCGCAGGGCTATCCTTAAAGGCATAGATATTAAAGCATAACCCCCAGAATATTGTCAATTATAAAAAAATAAAAGGGGTGAAAAACCTGAATCAGGTCTTTGACAATGGCGAGGCGGATTTTATCCAGAAACCATACAATATAAATGAAATATCTGAAGTCATTAGCAAGGTCATTTCTACTGCCTGAACTGAGCTCCTTTTTTTAACAAACATCCCCTGCACCTGCTGTCTTTTATATCATCTTTTGAACTGCACAGCACTGCTATTCCGTAATGGCACATTGCAAAATCATATTTAAGCGGGTCATCGGGATCAAGTTTCTTTAATGCATCTGTTATCTCAACAGCCATCTTCCAATCCTGAGATTTACGTTTTGTAAAGCCAAGGCATCTTGAAATCTTCGCTATGTGAGTGTCCAGAGGTATAATGAGCTTGTTTCCAGGTATGCCCTTCCAGATGCCAAAATCAATGTCTCTATTCCTTATCATCCACCGCAGAAAAAGGTTCATCCTCTTACATGCGCTTCCTTTTGAAGGTGAAGGGAAAAACTGGCGCAAGCCGCTTGGTTTTAAATTTTTTTCATAAACATCGGATGTGTCTGTCTTAAGGGCGTAATCTATAAAACCTGTCAGGGCATTGCCTGTATCAGAATCGTTTTTTTTATAAAAACTCTTAAAAACATTCTCTATGGATTTATTACTTCTGAGCAAGTTGCTGATGATATGAAGAAAGCAGATGATGTCCTTATTCTCGTTAAACCTGTATTTTATCCCTGAAAACAACCTGCCGTCTTTTTTTACTTTAAAATCCATGAGAAAATCATTTGGACTGCCGCGCATTGCTGAAAGGACTTTTTCTATTACAGGCTTGAATAAACCAACCTTTCCATATGCAAAACACGAGGCAATAAAGCCGGCAATTTCTATATCCTCACGCCTTTTATATCTGTGAGGGAATTCTATGGGATCATAGAGTATCCTTTCTTTAAAATCGTATTCACTGTAAAACCTGTCAAGCAGAAGTTTAACCGACAACATCCAGCTTCCTTACCCTGAGCTTTATACCTAATTCATCTGCAATCTTCCTGCACTGCTCCACATCAACACCTTTCATTTCAACAACAGTAGCCTGAACATCAGAAATATACTGCTTTGCCTCCTTTATGAATGATATGACCGCATGAAATGCGTTATTAAAATCAGGATTGCATATCCTGTCGTAACCCTTCTCATCAGATGCGTCAAGGCTGACAGAGATGACATCTACAAAACCTTTTAGTTCAGGAAGTATGTTCCGGCGGTTTATAAGGCTGCCGTGCCCGTTTGTATTAATCCTGACCCTGCCGCCTCTCTCTTTTATCCACCTGGCAATATTTTTAACTATTTCAAATCTCAGAAACGGCTCGCCATAGCCGCAGAAAACAATCTCTTTGTATTGAACAGGGTCGCCTATTGCTGTTTTAAGTTCTTCTTCCGTTGGTTCAGCGGAAAGCCTGAGATTATGCCCCTTCACATAGTCGCTATGGAACCTCACGCAGAATGAGCACTTATTTGTACACCTGTTCGTTATATTGAGATAAAGACTGTCTCTTATCTTATAAGCTATCTCTCCTTCCTGAATGGACTTTCCTATCCTGAAAAGCCGCCTTGCATTGAGTGTTGTAATCCTTGCAATATCCTCAAGGCTCACTCTCCTTAATTCCGCTATTTTTTCAGCAGTATTCACTAAAAAAGCCGGTTCATTCCTTCTGCCTCTGAACGGTTCTGGTGTGAGATATGGAGCATCTGTCTCTATAAGAAGATAATCATCAGGTACCACCTCTGCTATCTCCCGTAATTTCTTTGCGTTCTTAAATGTCACAGGTCCTGCTATGGATATGTAAAGCCCCATCTCCATAGCCTTCTCCGCCATATCCATGTCTCCTGAGAAGCAGTGCAGAACTCCCCTGTTTATCCCTGAATCTCCCAGTATTTCAAGCGTATCCTTTTTTGCCTCCCTGCTGTGTATGATTACCGGCAGGTCAAGCTCTTTTGCAAGAAGCAAATGCTTTTTAAAAACCTCTTTCTGAACATCACGGGGCGAGTTGTCGTAATGATAATCAAGGCCTGTCTCGCCGATTGCAACAACCTTTGGCGAGGATGCTGCCCACTTTTTTATTTGCTTATAAACTTCCTCTGTAAAATCCTTTGCATCATGCGGATGTATGCCGACTGATGAGTAAATGAAATCATATTTTTCAGAAAGCCTTAGACTCCCGATATTGCCTTTCAGATCAGAGCCAACTGTAATAACAGCTTCTATCCCTGCGTCCCTTGCCCTTTGGATAACTTTATCCCTGTCCTCATCAAATTCAGTCATCTCAAGGTGACAATGGGTGTCGATGAAAGTGACGAGTGACGACTGTTTTTTACGCACCGAATTTTTTGAGACGCAATGCATTTGCGAGTGCTAATGGCATGAGATTAACTGTGGGGAATATTCCGAGTTCTCCTCTGGTGCACTCCCTTTCTGAAAAAGAACTGCAGAGTCCTCCAAAGACATAAGCGGAACTGAGGAGCACAGGCACAGGGTGCCAGCTATGGCCTTTAAGCAAAGATGGGGTTGAATGGTCGCCTGTAATGATCAAAACCTCTGGTTCCAGCGCAAGGATTCTCGGCAAAATGTGGTCAAATCTTTCAATCTCCGCCACCTTCTCTTTGAAATTGCCGTCCTCTCCGTAAGAATCCACCTTCTTTATATGGACAAAAAAGAAGTCATATTTCTTATAATTCTGCTTCATAAAATCTATCTCTTCTTTTACGCTGCCTGTTACAGAAGGGGCATCCATGCCGATGAGTTTTGCAAGCCCCCTGTACATTGGATAAGTTGCAATTGCAATAGATTTGAGTCCGTACGCTTCCTCAAAATGCGGAATATCAGGCACCTGAGAAAAACCTCTCAGCAGGATAAAATTTGCCGTATCCTGATTCCCGATGATTTCTGTCACTGCCTTTATCAGTTTTTCTATAATCTTCGCAACCTTTTCTGCCTGTGGACACATCGGTGTAACTTTGACAGGAGGTTTTCCCTCTTTCTGAGGATCTGTATCCATAATATCTGCAGCGCCCTTTTCCAGCGGCGCAGGGAATCTCAAAACAACGGCAAACCTGTGCTCCATCCCCGGAGCAAAAATCACTTCTGCGTTTTCAATCTTCCTTATTTTCTTTTGCAGCCTTTCTGTAATCTTTCGGCTTTTCTCCGTTGGTATCCTGCCGGCGCGCCTGTCTTTGATAACACCATTTTCAATGGTCGCATAATTACACCTTACAGCTATATCTGTCTTTTTTAATTCTATTCCAAGCCCGAGAGCTTCAAGCACACCTCTTCCTATCTGCCATTTTATTGTGTCATAACCAAAAAGCGCCAAATGCCCGGGTCCGCTTCCCGGAGTTATGCCGAAAGACACGGGCGTATGCAGCCCGCACGCTGAATTCTTTGCAAGCAAGAACAACCATCACTATCTTTGAATCATTTTTCTGGATAATACTTTTAACGATGTCCTGCATAAAATCCTCTGCTTTCTAAAACACTTCTCCGCCATTGAATTGCAGCGCTATTAAAATATTACTTTAAAGAAGATTATGTTTGCAAGCTGAGCTATTATTTCCCCTTCAAAAAATTCATTCATTGATAAATTCCTTTAATGCGTCTTTATATTTTATAGGCTTGAATCCAAAGTTTTTCTCCACAGAATGACTATCGCATATATTGTCTGTTTCAAGCAGCCTTAGCTGCTCAGAGCTTATAGGCAGGAAAGGAATTGTCTTTTCAGCAATCAATGTTCCGAACTTCATAAGTCCCATCGGCATGTGTATTATTGTTTTTTTTGATTTCATTACATCGGCAAGGGTCTTGACTATTTCATTGTATGTGAGCTGCTGCGGCCCGCCAATCTCAAATATCCCCTTGAATGAATCAGGCGATGCAAGCGCCTTGAGCATACAATTTGTCCAGTCGTTTATATAAATGGGCTGCAACTTTGATTTTCCGGCGCCGGGAATAGGGATAACAGGAGATATTTTTATGAGGTCTTTCAGCCTTTTTGTAAACCCATCCCCTTTGCCTATTATCAGCGAGGGCTTGAAGATTGTAAACGGAATGCCTGATGATGCCACAATCTCCTCAGCCTCTGCCTTTGTCCTGAGATAGCCTGACCACGAACTCTTGTCAGCGCCCAGAGCACTCTGATAAAAAAAGTGTTTCACCCCTGCCCTTTTAGCTTCAGCAATCAGATTCCTTGTTCCCTCTACATGAACGCTCTTAAAAGTGGATGAACCCTTCTCTTCTATTATCCCCACAAGATGGATTACGAAATCCACCCCATCCAATGCCCCTTCAATTGTCTCAGGGATTGTGATATCTCCGGAGAAAACATCAATGCCTTTTTCTCTTAATGATTCCCCCGCTTTCTCAGAACGGGCAAGACACCTGAGCTTATAACCGTTTTTCAGCAGTGCATCTATAAGATGCCCGCCGACAAAACCCGATGCCCCAGCAATGAAAATCATGATGAAAGTGAAAAGTTTAACTGCAGAAAAAATCCTGACTTATAAAAAATACATACTGTCATTTTATAAGTTTCTTTAGCGCTGAGCCCGATTTCTTCGCAATATCATTATGCAGGCTTTTTCCGTATGCATCCATCGTCACTATCGCAGGAAAATTCTCCACCTTCAGCAGCCACAGCGCCTCAGGAACACCGAACTCTTCGAGCTTCCAGACATCAACAACTCTTTTTACCCTGTCAGCAAGATACGCTGCTGCGCCTCCGATGGTATGGAAATATACGCAGCCATTTTTTTTCATTGCATCCAGAGTGCGCTCGCCCATGCCGCCCTTTCCCATAATGCCCCTGATTCCGTACGAAGATATTATCCTGTGTTCATACGTCTCAACCCTTATGCTTGTTGTCGGCCCCGACGCAATAATCTTATAGCCGCTATCGGATTTTTTGACTATAGGCCCGCAATGATAAAGAATCGTCCCGCTGAGATTAAAAGGAATATCCTTTTTTAACGGCCTTTCATAAAAGAGGAATTTATGTATCTTATCCCTGCCGGTTACTATCATGCCGTTTATTAAAACCACATCTCCGGCATTAAGCCCCATGACATCTTTCTTTGATAATGGCAGATTTATTATCTTTTGTTTTTGAACTGTGAACTGTTTCTCTACCATATCAGCCTTCCTCTTCTGTTGGCCCAGCAGCATACAGATATATCCACAAAGTAAGATGCAGGGTGGCGGTGGTTAACGCCTATCTTTACACCGAGAGCAGTGGTTTTTCCTCCAAAACCAAGAGGACCTATGCCCAGACTGTTTATTTCCTTCAGCAGTCTTTTTTCAAGCTTAAAAAGAACCTCGATATTATTTGTATCGGTTAGTCTTCTCATAAGCTGTTCCTTTGCAAGACGAGCAACCTGATCCTTTGCCGCACCTATTCCAACTCCGATGGTATATGGCGAACATCCCCTGCCCTGTGCCCTATAAACCGCATCAAGAACGCATTTTCTTACGCCGTCAAGGTCTCTGTCTGCCTTCAATTCTTCTTTGGGAAGCTTGTATGTCTGTCCCACATTTTCACAGCCTGCGCCTTTAAGCATCAGGTCTATTGAAAGTGTGCTGTCAGGCGTCTCTCTGAAATAGATTATGGGAAATCCTATGCCTGTATTGTCACCTGTATTTTTATCTGTGATTATATCAACGGCATTCGGCCTTAACGGAACTTTTTCAGTTGCAATGCAGGTTGCTTCTATGATTGTCTTTTCAAGTTCAATCTGGCTTAGGCCTATCGGGGTCTTAACATAGAAAACAGGCACGCCGGTATCCTGACAAATAGGCCTTGCGGTTTCTCTTGCAATGCGTATATTTTCAAGGATTACATCCAGAGCATGCCTTGCATTTGAGCCCTTCTTTTCAGAAACACATGCTGCCTTAAGAGCATCTTCAACATCAGGAGGCAATGACGTTGCGACTTTTCTGTAAAGCTCCACTATACCGTCACGAAGTTTCAGCAACTTTCAACCTCCAGAATAAGTATATCATTTATCACTATGAATTATACAATTGAGGAATAGATTTTAAGACCTGGGTTTCAGCCACATTCGTCATATCCGAAATAGTACGGTTATAAGCAAATTAACCACTTGATTGAAAACAGATTTTAATGCTTTTGTAAAGAGGCTGGCTTTTGAAAGCAGGTCTCCGCGCCTTGCGCGGAGACCTGCATATGTTTTACTTCTTGGGCTTCTCTTTTGAAGATTCTTTCTTTTCTTCTTTTACTGCTTCTTCCTTTTTGGGCTCTTCCTTCTTAACATCTTCTTTCTTAGGCCCTTCTCTCTTGGAAAGACCTGCAATCGCCTCTTTGTTCACATCAATCTTATATGACTTCTTAAGATTTTCAACGTACCCATCAAAAACTTCCTTCTGTTTCTGTGCTGTCAGCCGCTGGGCGAGCATGTCCCTTATCTTCTCAAACTCTATGGTCTTGCCCTGTACCATAAAATCAGCCTTGTTCTTTTCATAGTAGTCCCTTATATCTTTATCGGACAGCTTTGCCTTATCCTCTATCTCCTTTTCAAGAAGCGCGCTTATGAGAATAAGTCTCTGAGAATCTGCAACCTTCTTGAGGTATCCTGCATCCCTGTCAAGCCCTTTCTTCTTGGCTTCCTGATAGAGAAGCTCTTCTTTGATGAGTTGATCTACAAGCCTCGATACTCCCTCCTCACCCTCAAACATTTTCTGCGCAAAAGGCGGAAGGACTTCAACCTTTTTCTTGAGGTCTTCCTTTGTTATGGTAATACCGTTTATCTTTACAAGATACTGCCCTTTCTGTTCTTCTTTCTTTGCACAGCCAAAGATAAGAAAACCAGCTAATACAAAAACCGCAATCTTTTTCATTTGCTCCTCCATTCTTTGGTTATGTTACGCATTACGCGTAACGGGATTTTTAATAATGTTTCTTTAGTTCAAGCAAAACCTGCTTGGCAACACCTTTCAGCGTCTCGAAAACCCCTACACCGGCAGTCGCCACTCCCTCAAACCACTGCACACTATTTACATTGAGAAGTTTATTCATCTCTTCGACTGGGGCAATATGAGAAATGTCTCTCTTGTTATATTGTACTGCGTATGGCAGCTTTTCTACGGCATAGCCCTGTTCTGCAAGATTTATCCTGAGATCTTCTAAACTCTCCATGTTTGCCTCCATCCTCTCTATCTGAGAATCAGCAACGAATATGACCCCATCCACTCCCTTAAGGATTAATTTTCTGCTTGCCGCATAGAAAACCTGACCCGGAACTGTATACAGATGAAACCTTACCTTGAACCCTCTTATGTCACCAAGCGCCAATGGAAGAAAGTCAAAGAACAGAGTCCTCTCGCTTTCCGTAGCCAAAGAGATAAGCTTGCCCTTCTGTTCAGGGTTTGTCTTCTTGTATATGAATTGAAGGTTTGTGGTCTTTCCACAAAGCCCCGGACCGTAATATACAATTTTACAATTGATTTCTCTGGAAGAATAATTTATAAAAGACACTTATCGTTGCACCTACTTGAAAAGATTATCAATATCCTCATCACTTATCTCCGCAAAAGGCGATTCTGCTGCTTTGCCGCCTTCCACTTTTTCTTTTTCTGCCTTGCTCGTTATCTCGTCAAATATTCTTGCAAGGACTTCCGCGGTCTTCTTTACCCTGAGCCTTACAAGCCCGAGCGAAGACCTCCGGTCAAATATCACAACAAGTATAATTCTCTGGCCAACCAATGATATATGGATGTTATCTTTTTCTCCTTCGTGAAAGAGGATTGTAAATTCCTTTTCTCCAAGAAGCCTTGCAATCCCTCCTGTGGCTGCGATATTTCCAGCTGTAAGTGATGCAAGGGATGTGGTATCAATATTATGGGTGTCACCTGCAGAGGCTATAAGCTGGCCGTTTTTATCCACAAGGAAGACAACGTTTGCATTTGCCTGCTGGTGAAGTCTCTGGAGTTCCTCGTCAATTTTCTGAAACTCATTATCATACATTACAAGATCACAGCCAGCCACCTCTATCTCATCTCCTCTTAATCGCAATCCTGCAATATTAAAAGACGCAGGGATTTTCATCTAAATTATCAGAAAAACTATTAATAATCAACCGTACACTACTCTGTTACTGATGTCTTAAGCAGAGATCCCCACTCTTTATCCACCATTTCCTGAAAATGTTTAAGCATATTTTCATTTGCAGGCGCAAAAAGGTGCTTGAATCTTCCCTGAGGCTTAAGGAAATCCACAAGCGGCCTCTTTTCTTTTGGCTTAAAGGTCACCTTTGTGACTCCGTTCTCTATCTCGTAAAGCGGCCAGTAGCATGTCTCAACACCGAGCCTGGCAAGCAGTACAGCATCGTTTGTTGCTGACCTCCATCCTCGATTGCAAGGAGATAAGATGTTCATAAACTTGGGGCCCTTTATTTCGAGCGCTTTTTTTACTTTCTTTACAAGGTCCATCCAGTGGCTTGGTGATGCCTGTGCAGTGTATGGAATATCATGCGCAGCCATTATCTTTGTAAGGTTTTTCCTTGGCTGAGGCTTGCCTTGGATAATGCTTCCCGCAGGACAGGTTGTAGTGTCTGCGCCATAAGGAGTGGCGCTTGAACGCTGAATGCCTGTATTCATATATGCGCCGTTGTCATAGCATACATAGAGCATATCATGACCGCGCTCCATTGCGCCGGAAAGGCTCTGAAACCCTATATCATAAGTGCCTCCGTCGCCGCCGAATGCGATGAACTTAATCTCCTTATCAATCTTGCCCTGTTTCTTTAAAGATCTGTACATTGTCTCTACGCCTGAAAGCGTTGCAGCAGCATTCTCAAATGCATTATGTATCCATGGAATCTTCCAAGCAGTGTAATCAGATATGCAGGTAGAAACTTCAAGACATCCGGTTGCATTGGCTGCAACTATTGGATAGTCCGAAGCAAGAAGAACCATCTTTACAATAATAGGAGCGCCGCAGCCTGAACACATTCTGTGCCCTGAAGTAAGCAATACATCCTTCTTTGAAAGTTCTTTTAATGTAAGTGGTGTCGCCATATTATTCCCTCACCCCGATATATTCTTTAACCGTTTTTACTTTTCCTGTTTTAGCAATATCTGCCAGTTCATTCAATGCGTACTCTGCATGTTCAGGCAGATAATCCCTTCCTCCGAGGCCATATATCTTATTAACAACCACAGGCTTGTCCTTATAATGATAGAGGCTTGATGCTACCTCCATAAACAAGGGCCCGTAAGAGCCGCCGAATGCATCAGCCCTGTCAAGCACACATATTGCTTTCAGGTGCTTTAGCGCATTTCCTATTTCATCGTACGGGAATGGTCTGAATAATCTCGGCTTTAATAACCCTGCCTTGATTCCTTTTTCCCTGAAAGAATCAATAACATCCTTTGACGTGCCTGCAGCGGAGTTCAGGATAACAATCCCTATCTCAGCATCATCAAGCCTGTACGCCTCAAAGAGCCCGTATTTCCTGCCGGATATCTTTTCAAAGTCCTTAGCGATATCTAATACTATACCGGGAACCTTTGACATAACCTCAGCATGCGCCCTCCTGTATTCCATATAATAGTCTGGAAGTATCAAAGGCCCGTAACTTACAGGATGCTCCAGATCAAGCAGTGGATTCAACTGCTTATACTCACCGACAAGTTTGCTGACAGCATCATCGTCGATATATTCTATCCTCTCTATTGAATGGCTTATGATAAAACCGTCAAGACAGACCATGACAGGAAGCCTTATGTCCATGTGCTCTGCAATGCGGAATGCCTGAATTGTATTGTCATATGCCTCCTGCGCATTCTCAGACCAGAGTTGTATCCATCCGCAGTCTCTTGCACCCATACCGTCAGAGTGGTCTCCGTGGATATTTAAAGGCGCTGACAATGCCCGGTTCACAAGTGCCATAACTATCGG
>JAPLLK010000036.1 GCA_026387575.1 Nitrospirota bacterium
TTCAGAGAAGACCTTTATTACCGGCTCAATATAATGGAAATGTATATACCTCCATTGAGAGAGAGACTTGACGATATCAAGCCTCTCAGTTCTTTCTTTCTCAAAAAACACCTTCCGAAGTCTAATAAAAAGATAACCGGATTCACTGATGATGCGATGCATATTCTCATGAACTACAGTTTCCCCGGCAATGTAAGGGAACTTGAGAATATTATTGAGAGGGCGATCATACTTGAAAAAACCGGGCTTATTACAGCGGAAAGCCTGCCGAGGGCAATCCGTATTCTCCAGATAGACACTTTAGACTCGGAGAAAATATTAACCGTTGATGAGCTTGTCAAAGACTATGCTGAAAAGGTCGTGAAGATGCTGGGAGGGAACCGTTCAAAGGCAGCCGAGGTTCTCGGCATATCAAGAACAAGCCTCTGGAAGATATTGAAGCAAGAATAGTGTTTACACTGTTCATATTCTAAACACATAGCCTCGTTTCCATTCCTATCAGAAATATCCTTTTAATTCAATGAGTTATCTTTTAGTATCTGCATCATCCCAACTGTTCATATTCTAAACATAATCCTTTGCCTCATTAATTTATTCTTATTTATCAAGGTATTACATCTGGCATCTATTATGCTTAATAATCCCTGAGAATCAACAGAAGGAGGTAGTCGCGATGAAAAAACAGCTTTTATTCGTTACCTATCAAAATGAAGCTCAGGATGAGGGGTTGACTTATGCGATAGACCTCGCAAAGACCCTTGAGGAAGGCATCACGATACTGCTGATCAACAAAAAGAAGCTTGAGCAGCGGTTTGAGGATATCATGGCCGCTGCTGCCTTTGCAGAGGAAGGCGAGCAGGAGACAGCAAGAGAGATTGAACGTGGAAACAATGGCGGTAGTCATGACAAACAAACGAGGGTAATGCTTGAGCAATGTAAAAGCTCCGGCATTGAGGCGAATCTGCAAACAGCACAAGACGGCATTGTTGGGGCTATAAGCGGTTTTCTTAAGAACAAAACTGCTGTTGACATGGTGCTTTTAAGCCCGAGCATTACGAAAAACGGAAACATGTCTGCAAGAGAACTGCAGAGACTTGTAAAAACTGCTTTACGACCTGTAGTGACTATAGCAAAACAGGAATTGCAGCACGCATGAAAATTTAGAGGGAGGTTCAACGAATGTATCTGTACTTACCCGTAGCATTAACAAGTATTAACATTATCATCCCTATCGGGCTTGGATTGGTGGTAGGTCTGCTATCAGGGCTGTTTGGTGTTGGTGGCGGCTTTCTTATGACCCCGCTCCTGATAATGTTAGGCATTCCTGCGACAGTGGCAGCTGCAACTGACTCTAACCAGATTGTTGCTGCTTCGACTTCGGGAACATATGCCCACTGGAAAGTTGGCAACGTGGATTTTAAAATGGGGGTTCACTTACTCATCGGCGGCTTCATCGGCGGTCTCTTCGGTGTTCAGGCCATAAAGATACTCAAGGAGATGGGGAATGCCGACTTTGTTATAAAAATGACCTATGTCCTGATGCTCGGCATAGTCGGGACATATATGTTTATTGAGAGCATCCATAAGGTTGAAGAGGCAAAACAGGAAAAAGAGTCGGGAGTTGCAAAACTTCTCAGGTCACTGCCGCTTCAGACGCGATATGAAAAATCCGGAGTGACACACTCGGCTGTCATACCTGTTGTCTTTGGAGGTTTTGTCGGGATCCTCGCTGCGATTATGGGCGTTGGCGGCGGGTTTCTCATGGTTCCGGTCATGGTCTATATTCTGAGGATGCCGATGCATGTTGTTGTAGGAACAAGTCTATTCCAGATATTATTCAACTGTATAGAGGTTACATTCCTTCAGGCATACACAAACCACAATGTTGATTTTATCCTTGCGGTTCTTCTGCTTCTCGGTTCCACAGTGGGAGCACAGGTCGGCGCTGTTTTCGGAAGAAAGCTCAGGGGCGAGCAGCTAAAGATCATCCTTGCGGTAATAGTGCTTGTTGTTACCGTAAAGATAATCTTTGAACTTACCCTGACCCCGTCATTGCTTCTATCGCAGGCAGGAGGACACTAATGAAAATTTCAAATTTCAAATCTCAAATCTCAAAATTTATTATCGTGGGTATCATGCTGTTAAGTCTGATGACATATTCAGGGGCAGCTTCCGCAGAGCTTACGATTAACGCAAATCACGACTATATCACAATAGACTTCTTCTATAACGGAAGCACGGTAAGTGTCAGCGGCTCATCCGACACAGGAACTGATCTGATTATAAAGATCACTGCTTCTGACGGGCATGAGATACTGAAGCAAAAAGGCAAGGCAGCGGGCTTTCTCTGGATGAACATGGGCACGTTGAAATTCGAGCATGCGCCGAACCTCTATTTCATTCATAGCACGAAGAAGATAGATAAGATCCTGAGCAAGGAAGACATGAATAACTATGTCATCGGCTATCCTGCATTGAGCAAATATATTGAGATCACTCCTGCTTCAAAAGATGAGGAAAGAACAAAATGGTTCGGTGAGTTCATACGCTACAAGGAGGCGTCAAAGCTGTATGCAAGTTCTTCGGAACAGATAAACACCACGAATGAAAACAACAGACAAAAATACTATATGAAAACGGATTGGCCGTATCAGGCGCCTCCAGGAGAATATCTTGTCACCGTCTATGCTGTGAAGGATAAGAAGATTATCGAGAAGGCAGAGACAAAAGTCCTTGTAGAGCAGGTCGGTATTATTAAGATGCTTTCAGGCATGGCCGCGAATAACGGAGCTGTGTATGGAATAATATCCATTGTTATCGCTCTTGGAGCAGGCTTCGGCGTCGGCATGGTCTTCAGAAAAGGCGGAGGTGCGCATTAATCATGTATAAAACACTATTAGTCGGCTATGACGATTCGAAATACAGCAAGGCAGCGTTAATTGAAGCTGCCAATTGGGTTAAAAGACACGGCGGCAAACTATTCCTTGCCCACGCTGTCTTCTTTGACACCGAGGAATTCGGCATTGCACCGGAACAGCAGGAAAAGCGCCTGAAGATCGGCGGAAAATTCTGTCAGGAGACAAAAGAGAAAATAGTCTCGGAGTTCGGCATTGACGCTACTTCGCTCCTCTGCGAAGGAGAACCGCCCGAGGTTATCCTGGATATTGCTGAAGGGAAAAATGCAGACCTCATCGTTATGGGGACATACGGCAGGCGGGGACTCAACAGGCTGCTTATGGGGAGTGTGACCTCCCGTGTGATAGTAAATTCAAAAGTTGATGTCTTGGTGGTGAAGAAACCATGCACAGAATGCACAGGCATCTACAAATCAATTCTCGTCCCTTTTGACGGCTCCGAATTCAGCAAAAAGGCGCTGAGACGCGCATGTCAGTTATCAAAAGTTGACGGTGCAGATGTAACGGTTCTATACGTAATTCCGCGCTATGAAGAGATGATAGAGTTTTTCAGGACCTCGTCAATACGAAAGAGCATGATGCAGGAAGCAAAAAAGATACTCGATACAGCTAAGCCTATTGCATCTGCGCAGGGAATTACAGTCAAAACAGAAATCAGGGAGGGCAGCCCTTCGGAAGAGATAGTCAAGGTATCATCAGGCCTGAAAAACGACCTCATTGTCATCGGAACATACGGATGGCGCGGGGTAAGCAAAGCGATTATGGGGAGCACGACGGAACGGGCGATAATGAACGCCAAATGTCCTGTTCTCGTAGTGAGGTAAAACAGATGAAAGGATATAGAAAAATACTGATAGCGGTAAACGGAGCAAAGAATGTTCTTGCCGAGGGGCTTAAGCTTGCAGGAGATGAGCAATGCTGGGTTACTGTCGTTAAGGTCATACCGCCGAATGAGGGAGAGCTTAACCTTACTGGCATTAAGAATATAGAAGATGTCCTTGACAGCGGAGGTGAGAGAGCGATAGCAGAGTTTAAGGATATTGCAGAGGGTGAAAGAACGCTCATTAAAACGAGGCTTGAAGAAGGCAAGACCCATGAGAGGATAATTGAAGTCGCTGAAGAGGAAAGATGCGACCTTATTATCCTCGGCGCTCAGAAAAAGAAAAATCGCCTGTTAAAAATCTTCGGCGGCAATACAATTGAAAAAGTCATTCAAGAAGCCCCCTGCCCTGTGCTTGTGGTTTGAACTTAACCTCCATTATAAGGTGGACAGATTTCTTATATTTCAGTTAAACTTTAATAAGCAAGAAAAATGAAGGTTAAGTAAGTTTTGAACGCTATATTTTTAAAGCAATTTTTCCCCAAGAGCCGCTTTGCCTGCGTGTATTTGTTCTTTGCTGTATTCGTAGCACTGTCCTTTATAACGAGGACGATTCTGCTTGCTAAATCGCTGCCTGTTATCGATCTGACGCCATGGCTTTTAATTAAGATTTATGGTGTAGGCCTCTTCTTTGATATTGTTGCAGCGGCCTATTTTTCACTTCCTATGGTTCTTTACCTGACTGTTATCCCTGACAAAATTTACCAAAACAGGTTCCATAAGCCTTTTATCTATTTTTCATTTTTCGTTATTCTGTATCTGCTTTTCTTCAACGGCGCTGCAGAATACTTTTTCTTTGATGAATTCGGCGTAAGGTTCAATTTCATTGCTGTGGACTATCTCATCTATACACGGGAAGTCGTAAAAAATATTACGGAATCTTATCCCATGCCTGCTATATTGACCGGAATCGCAGTTATATCACTAATGACCTTTATGTCTCTCAGGAAACTGCTTGATTTATCTATATCGGTAAAGAGCAGCTTAAGACAGAGAATGAAGATTGGTTTAGTATTTATGGCTGTTCCTATACTTTCATATGCCTTTGTCGATCTGGGTCTCGCCAAAATATCCGCCAACAACTATGCAAATGAACTCTCTGCTAACGGCATCTACAGCCTCTTTGCGGCATTTAAGAACAACGAGATAAACTACGAGACATTTTATGCAACAAGAGACAATAGGACAGTCTTACAAAAAGCAAGATTCCTTCTGAAGGAGAATAACAACTATTTTGTCAATGATAATATTTTCGATGTTACAAGAGAGATTAAAAATGCAGGCGAAGAAAAAAAACTCAATGTGGTGGTCATAGTTGAGGAAAGCCTAAGCTCAGAATTCCTCGGAGTTTTCGGCAACAAAAATAATCTTACTCCGACCCTCGACAGGCTTGCAAAGGAAAGCCTCTTATTTACTAACGTACACGCCACAGGAACAAGGACAGACCGGGGGCTTGAAGCCGTTACCCTGTCGGTTCCACCGACTCCCGGCAGGTCTATTGTGAAACGGCCAAACAACGAGAATATGTTCTCGTGGGGCTCGATTATGAGGATCAGGGGCTATGATACTATGTTTATTTATGGCGGTTATGGATATTTCGACAATATGAACTACTTTTTTAGTCATAATGGATTCAATGTAAGCGACAGGACAGACCTTGCCAAGAACGAAATTATTTTTGAGAATGCATGGGGAGTAAGCGACGAGGATCTGTTTAATAAATCCATCAAAGAGTTCAGCAAGTCTTACAAAAACAATAAACCCTTCTTTGCGCTCATCATGACAACCTCCAACCATAGGCCATATACCTATCCTGAAGGGAGGATAGACATCCCATCCCATTCCGGAAGAAATGGCGCGATAAAATATGCAGACTATGCCATCGGGAAGCTCATCAACGACGCACAGAAAGAATCATGGTTTAAAGATACCGTCTTTGTCATAGTAGCCGACCACTGCGCCGGCTCCGCGGGAAAGGCTTCACTGCCTGTTAACCGGTATGAAATCCCCCTTCTAATCTATTCCCCATCGCATTTTACACCGCAGAGGATAGATAAGCTGGCGAGTCAAATAGATATTGCTCCTACTGTTTTAGGACTTTTAAACTTCAGTTATAAGACTAAATTTTTCGGCAAGGATATTCTGAAGATGCAGCCGGAACAGGAAAGGGCGCTCATTGGAACGTATCAGAAGCTCGGCTATATAAAGAATGACAGGCTTACGGTCCTTGATATAAAGAAAAAAGGCACAGTGTATCAATTCGACAGGCGCAGCGGTGAGATAAAAGAATTATCACCAGACCAGAACCTGCTGGATGAGGCTATCAGCTATTATCAAGTCGCCAACTATTTATTTGAGCATGGGTTAAACAGATTTTGAGGATATAGCGCTTATACTATAATCCGTATAATCTACGGGGAAGGAGGTAATAACTATGTTTGGTCTTGGTTTACCTGAAGTAATGGTTGTCCTTGTTATCGCCCTTGTGCTGTTCGGGCCGAGCAAGCTCCCATCCCTCGGCAAGAGCCTTGGTGAGGCAATAAGGGGGTTTAAAAAGGGCCTTGAACAAGAATCGGCGGAAGAGAAAAAGAAGGTAGAAGAAAAATAATCAGTGATGCCTGAAGATAAACAATTTCCGAATGTCCGCAATCGCCGTGTGCACATGGCCAATGAGAGGACATTCCTTGCCTGGATAAGAACCAGCATAGGGATAATGGCCTTTGGTTTTGTTGTTGAGAGATTTTCAATCTTTGTTAAGCAGGTATCCTATTTTTTGGGCAAGGAGGTTTCACTTCCTTCCAGAGGCTATTCAGCCATACTCGGCATATCCCTTGTTGCCCTTGGCGCACTGATGGGTGTGCTTTCGTTCGTCAGATATAAGAAGGTCGAGAGGCAGATAGATGAAGATACATACCAGCCCTCAATGATTCTTGACATAATGCTCGCATTGGCAGTTCTTGTCATAGGTATTTTTCTTGTGAGTTACCTTATCTACAGTATCTGAATGTTGTTTCGCTTGAGGTTTTCATTTTTCAATCCATTGGTGATAATATAGGGCAGTATGTCCCTTGAACGAAAGATAATTCTCAGTTTTGTCATCAGCGCAACGATTATTGCCGTTTTCGCGGTCTCATCATATGTGAATTTTCTGGAAGTTAGAAAAGAGATTCGCTATCTTGAGCTTGCCGATACTGTCCGGAGCAAATCCCTCCAGTTGAGAAGGCATGAGAAGAACTTTTTCCTTTATGGAGATTCAAGGGAGATTGAAGAGGTGCATACATACCTCAGAGACCTGAAGACGACCCTCGAACAGGGGAGAAAAAGCTATAACACGGAAAAACTCCTTGGCCTCGAAAACAAGATTGATGAATACAGCCTGAGGTTCAGCAGGATAGAGGTTATTTATCGGGATTTTCTTAAGAACTTCTCAGGGCTTAAACCGCTGGGGAAGGAATATTCTTTGTTTTTCCCCTTGATAGAATCCACATTTCTCGAAAGGCCGCTTGTAAATGCCGCGTTAATAGGAAAGATATTCTCTTTGAAGCTGGGCAGCCCTGTAATAGCGGGATTGAGGGAGTTGAACGATGAGATTGCCAGTCTTAGGAAAAATGGCGAAGAGATACTTACGCTGTCAAAAGACCTTGACAGGTCAGCGCGGGAGAAGGCAGAAAGGGCGATAAGCCTGTCACAGACAGCGGCGCTTGTTTTGTTCCCATTGTTTTTAATTTCCGGGCTTACAGCGCTTTTTGTGATTAGCCACAGCGTTGTAAAGCGTCTGAAGATACTCACAACCGCAATAGAAAAAACCGGCAAAGGAGATTTCTTATCCCTTCCGGTTCCGGGAAAACACGATGAGGTAGGAGTTCTAATAAAAGCATTCAACAAGATGGAGACTGACCTTATTGAAAGGGATGAGGAACTGAGCAGGAAGAACGAAGAGCTTCTTCAGAGCAGGAAGCTCGCATCAATCGGCACGCTCGCATCAGGCGTTGCCCATGAGCTGAATAATCCATTGAACAACATCTATCTTGCTGCGCAGATACTTTCAAGGGAGATAGGGCATGAGACATGCCCCCCGCTGGTCAAAGAAACTGTCGGCGATATATCTTCGCAAACACTCAGGGTAAAAAGAATTGTCAGCGACCTTCTTGAGTTCGCAAGGGAGAAAGCGCCTGAACTTAAGAAGATTAATATCATAGATATCATAAGAGGCGTGATTGAGCAGATGAAGGCATCAGGAGAGATTGACGGGATGAAGTGCGGTTTTATTTCAGAGGATATAATTGAACTGTCCGCTGACAGGCATCTGATGGAACAACTTTTTATAAACCTCTTCACTAATGCAAGGGATGCGATGAAGGCTAACGGACTGCTTAAGATAGAGGTGCATCCACTGGATAACGATGTCAGGATTATAGTATCAGACACCGGCAAAGGAATTCCCGTGTCTGATATCCCGAGGATATTTGACCCGTTCTTTACGACAAAGGACAGGGGTACGGGTTTGGGACTTGCGATTGTTTACAGTATAATAAAAAAGCATAATGGAAAGATTAAGGTGAAAAGCGAGGAGGACAAAGGCACAACATTTACAATAACCCTGCCAAAATGATTATGACATTCAAGGTACTTATTGCAGAGGATGAAGAGATAACACTGAAACACCTGAGCTACGCCCTTGATAAAGAGGGTTATGCTGTCACAGGAGTAAAGAACGGGCTTGATGCCTTAAAACAGCTTGAAAAAGAGGCTTTTGATTTTCTCATCGCTGATATAAAGATGCCGGGGATGGACGGGCTGACTCTCCTTAAAGAAGTGAAGGGAAAATACCCTGACATGGATGTGATGATAATCACTGGATTCGGAAGCATTGAGTCTGCTGTTGATGCGATGAGGAGGGGAGCCTCTGAATATATAACCAAACCGTTCAACCTCGATGAACTAATCCTCAAGATAAAGAAGCTTGAGGAAAAAAAAAGATTAGAAAAAGAAAACACAGCGCTTAAAATATCCCTCGGCCTTGATAAGGACACGCCTCTCATAGCAAGGAGCAAGGCAATGAAGAGAATCGTTGACATCATATCAGGGATAAGGAACTCTGATTGCAATGTCCTTATCACAGGCGAAAGCGGTGTAGGAAAAGGCCTTGTTGCAAAGCTCATCCATAACACAGGCATGAGGAAGGATAAGCCTTTCCTTGCCTTAAACTGCGCAACATTTACAGAGGAACTCCTTGCAAGCGAACTGTTCGGACATGAAAGAGGCGCATTCACCGGAGCAGTGACTTCAAAGCAGGGGTTGGTTGAGATTGCGAATAACGGCACGCTTTTCCTTGATGAGATTGCGGAAATGTCGCCGAATCTTCAGGCAAAACTTTTAAAGGTCATAGAAGACAAGGAATTCCTGAGGGTCGGCGGCACAAGGACAATAAGGGTTGATGTGAGATTCATTGCCGCGACAAACCAGAACATAAAACAGCTTATATCTAACGGAAGATTCAGAGAAGATTTGTATTACAGGCTTAATGTGATGGACATTCATATATCTCCGTTAAGAGAGCGCAAAGAAGACATTGCGCCGCTTGCAAAACATTTTCTTGAGAAATATGCAAGAAAGGCAAACAAGAAAATTGAAGGATTCACAACGGATGCAATGGACATGCTTCTCTCATACGGTTTTCCGGGAAACGTGAGAGAGCTTGAAAATATAATCGAGAGGGCAGTAATCCTTGGAAACACATCACGCATCAGAGCTGAAAGCCTTCCGCAGTCAATAAAACTCTTTCAGGTGGAGGCGATAGACCCGAACAGGATTAAGACAATAGATGAGCTTAACAGGGAGTATGCAGAGAAGGTTATAGAACTCGTCGGCGGAAACAAATCCAAGGCATCAGAGCTTCTTGGGATTTCAAGGACGAGTTTGTGGAGGGTGCTGAAGGGGGAGTAGAGCAGCCCTACTCAACGGTGAGGTATTTCACTTTTTCGAGAGTTCTTTAAGCGCCTGGCCGTACTTTTCTATGAACTCATTTAGCTGTTAATGCTCAGTAATTAGGTAACTTTTTCAAGGTTATCTAAATGCAATCTGATTTGCATTTAGTAACACTATGTGCCAACATAGCCGCTGGATATTCCGCAGTGATTTTTACTGCCTGGAAAAGCCCCTCACATTTGACAGGGTTCTTCGGAAAAGTGAATAATTAAAATATGGAGCTGAGATATAACTCATTTGGACAGTATATGAAAAAGCAGTTCGGGACAACTGTTTATAAGGTTAACATTGACGCTGGCTTTACGTGCCCGAACAGAGACGGAACCCTTGGTTTTTCAGGATGCATCTACTGCAACAATGACAGCTTCAGGCCCGGCTCATGCAAGCCCACGATGTCGGTGAAAGAGCAGTTAAGAAACGGCATTGCATATCTCAGCAGGAGATACGGAGTCAGCAAGTTTCTTGCATATTTTCAGCCGTATTCAAACACTTATGCGCCTGTTGAAGACCTTGAAATCTTTTACAAAGAAGCCCTTGCCGAGCCCGCAGTCATCGGTCTTGCCATAGGCACGAGGCCTGACTGCATAGACAGCGAAAAACTCGCACTGCTTGAGTCTTTAACAGAGAAACATTTTATACTCGTAGAATACGGGCTTCAGTCCATATACGAAAAAACACTCAGCTTCATAAACAGGGGGCATGATTATAAAACTTTTCTTGATGCTGTTTCACTGACGCGGAGCAAAGGAATATCTGTGGGCGCGCATCTGATTGTGGGATTCCCTACAGAGACAAAAGAGGAAATGCTCAACATGGCAGATGAGGTTTCAGGAATTAAACCTGATTTTTTAAAGATACACCAGCTTCAGGTCATAAAAGACACACCGCTGGCAGAGATGTATAAAGAAAATCCTTGTCATACATTTGAATATGAAGAATATCTGGATTTTGTTGTGGATTTTATAGAGAGGCTTTCGCCTGATATTGTTCTTCAGCGGCTCTTTGCAACAGCCCCTGACGACATACTGATTGCGCCGAGATGGGACAGGAGCAGGCACCAGATTACAAAAGATATACAGCAGAGGTTTCTTGAAAGGGATACATTTCAGGGGAAGAGATACAAGGGGCAGGGGGTTATGACCCCTTTGTCAGTTCTTTAAATATTTTTTTAAGTCCCGATAATAGTTCTCATGAGGCCCAATCATAATTAATTCCAAATCTTTTTCAATAATCCTATAGGCAAGCAGATATCCCATTGTTTTAATCTTGAATTTATGGACGAATATTCCCCTGAGATCTCCCTTCTTTTCATCTCCGATAAAGGGATTGTTTGCTATTTTGCTTATCTCTTGGTCTAATGTTTCCTTTTCTCGTTTGGGCAGTTTTTTCGCTTTTTTCTCGAACAACCTTGATTGGTATATTTTCATGCACTTTATCCGAATTTATACTCCGATTTAGCGCCTTGCTCTAATTCTTCTATTCCAATCAAAATCTCCTTGATAAGGTTATAGGGCAAATCCGGGTTTTCTTCGGCACACTTGCCTATGCGAGCCCAGTGTTCAATCTGACCGGTTAATGACCTGTGGTCTATCCGGCTAAATTTTTTCGCATCACCAATCAACTCTTCCGACATTCTAATAGCTGTTGCCATAGCAGCGCCTCCATATTATATATTTGCAACTATTTTAATTCAATTTGCAGCAAAATGCAACACCTACGCTGCTGCCGCGGCTGGTATTTGTCTCAGGCTACGGCATGGCAGGGATTTGATGGGTATATTTGTAATTTGTCCAGAACGATGGCCTTAACCAGCGGGGGGCAAGCGGCCCGGAATGAAAAAAGAGGCTTATTCCCCGTCTGGTTGAAGGCGGTGTTATGTTTATTGTTGTCTCTTTGTTGTGACATTAATTAGATGCGATGTCATTTTGCCGCGTTTCTTTTAATGGCTGAAGTGTAATCAGCTCTCTTATTGTGTAACTGCAGTATTAACTTTGACAGTAAAGCTTGAAATAATTGAATATTAATGCCATAAGCGAAAATGGAAAAACGCCGCGATCTTAATACCCCTGTCACGCTGTCAACGCTGGCAGGGTAATAGGCATATTCAGCGTGAGCCAAGCATTTATTTCGTATTTGCAGTAATGTATTAAAGAGATTCAACTCGTCCTGTGTTATTTCGGAAAACCAATCAATTCTTAAATTTGAAATTGCTTTGGTTCTTTTCCCTTTTTCATTGGAGCTAAATGGCCGAGCAAAATATAGGACGGCAGCTATTAATAATGCTTCCTTTGGAATACTACCGCTTTCGTGGTTAAATGCTTCAGATAAGAATTTTTGCGAATCTTCAAGGTCGTGGACACTGATTGAAAAACGGTTCAATTCTTCAACATTGGATATCTTCATGAACTGCTCCTCGCTAAATTACTATTTCAGCTTTCTTGATATAAATGTTGACTTATCGGAATTTAACCAAATTACTTTATAGGACCCCTTCCGACCGAGGATTGGACCAATTTTCTCAAGCACTACGGCACCGCATGTGGGACATTCTTCTCGATTTTCACAAACAAATTTATCACCGATCAGATTCACTGAAATTATATCACCCGAGGGCGCATCTATTGTTTCGGAAAGGCATTGGGAGCAAAATCTAGGGGTTCTTGAATAATCGACCTCTTGTGAATAAAGTTTCAAGCAAGCATCTGCATTGCAATAGTAATACTTAGGCCCTTCAATAAGACAATGCTCGCAGTAATGTCTCATGCACGCGTGGCAAAAGCTTAATGCATCCTTATTGGGATGATTAAAACATTTTCCCGATGGCTTCTTTAGGCTTTTAATGATTTTTTCAAACATACCATCATGTTTTATACTGCTGCGGCATTTGTTGTGATTATAGAGGGTGATTTATTGGTTAGTCAATAGGAATCACGTTAATGTGTTGCCAATTTAGAAATGTCCGGTTTTATGTTATTGCCTCAACATAGTCGTCATTCCCGCTTGCCCCGACACAGCGGTGCTTGTCAGGAATCTTTCTTTTTCGGAAGGATTCTCCGCCTCGGCGGATCCGCTGAGGCTGGACGGACAAGCCGCAATGACAATAAAGGATGCCCATATCATCTTGCTCGTAATTGTCCGGCATTGATTAATGGATTAAGTCTTTCACTCTCTCCCTTAGTTTATCTGCAAAGAGCTGATATTTGTCTCTGCCGTGTTGCTCTCCTGTTATGTTCAGCAATGACGGATAAAAAGGCTTATCAAAACGGATTGTTATTTTTCTAAATCTCGGCAGATACGCGCCTTTTGGAAGCGACTCATAAGACCCTTTTATCGATGCAGGGACAACAGGCACATTGAGTTCCAGCGCAAGAATGCCAATGCCTTTTTTAAAGCCCATGATATTTCCGTCATAAGACCTTCCGCCTTCAGGAAATATGAAGAGGGCCTTGTTGTTTTTCAATACATAGGCAGAAAGCCGGAGCGCTTTGCCCAGATATGTCTCAGGATCTATTGGTATCACGTGAGCAAGCCTCGCAAAAAAGGCAGTCAGCCTGCTTGTGAAGTATTTCTGAAATCCCTGAAAGTAAAGCGTTGTGTAAATATTTAAAGGAAGAGCGGCAGCGACTGCAAAGCCGTCCAGATTACTGCAATGGTTTGCTGCGATTATAAACGGGACATTAGGGATATTCTCTACCCCCTTAACTTCAAGCCTGAAAAATATTCTGAAGAACATTTTGATAATCCCTATCAGGAATGATACAAAAAGCCATTCCATCGCACCTTGTTTAAGCCCGACTTTTTCCTTTTCTTCGTCAGAAGGCTCTCCTGAAAAAATAGAGGCAATCCCTTCCTTTGATCCTTCCTTTGTTGAAATGGATGCGGCTGATTGCTTGATTTTCTCCACTATCTCTCCGACTGTCTGGATGTCTGATGTAAAGGTTTCAGGGAGTTTTATGGAAAATTTACTTTCAAGGCTGACAACAAGCTCTATCCTCTGAAGAGAGTCAAGCCCGAGGTCAAGTTCAAGGTTGTCTTTAGATTGAATAGGCATAGGTTCTTTAAGCAGAGGGGTTAAGCATTCAATGACAGTTCTTCCAACTGCGTCAGAAGTAAGCGTTTTATCTTCACTCTCAACTTTTAATTTCTCACTTTTAACTTTAACAAGGTCTTTAATCATGAACCTTCTTAATTTCCCGAGAGGCGTCCTCGGCAGAGGCTCGGAATACAGCGTAAAACCTTTAATCCTCATGTAAGGCAGCAGCTTGCCTGAGATACGGCTTAAATCCCATCCCAATGCTTCATTGATATTCCCTGTCTGCTGCTGCCTTGCATAGTCAAGGTCAGGGACGATGATTGCATGAAGGGCTTCTACCCTGCCTTTTTCTTCAAGCCCAAGAACGCAGATTTCCTTAATCAAGGGAATCTTTGAATATTCTTTTTCTACCTCCTCAGGATATATATTTTTGCCTGAACCGAGGACAATGACTTCCTTTATGCGTCCTGTTATAAACAGGTATCCGTCCCTGTCAATATATCCGAGATCTCCGCTGAAAAACCAGCTGTCTCTGACTGCCTGTCCTGTTGCATCAGGATTTCTATAATACCCCTTCATCACCATAGGGCCTCTGATTGCGATCTCTCCTTCCCCTCCTGTATTCATCACACTTCCGTCAGCAGCGCTTATTACTTTTATCTCCGCCGAAGGCAGCGGTTTTCCGGCAGAGCCGGGCTTCCGCTTGCTCATCGGGTTGAATGTGACAACAGGAGATGTCTCTGTAAGCCCGTAGCCCTCAAGCGCTGTAAAGCCCAATGCCTCAAGGTCTTTCATCAATTCAGGGTCAAGCCTTGCTCCTCCGCTTGCAAAAAACCTGAACCTGTTTCCAAACGCATTATGAACGGGTTTGAGTATTCCCTTGCTGATATTAATGCCTGTTTTCCTTCTCAGACTGCCGGAAACTTTCAACAGGGTTTTCATTAACAATGGTGCAGGCGCGGGAAGTTTTTTAAATTTATCCGTAATCCCGTTTCTTATCATCTCAAGCAGTTGAGGAACGCCGACAAGAATAGTAACGCCGTTGTCTTTCATTGCTGAAGTAATGTCAGTCCCCTTTAAACTCGGGGAATAGGTTATTGCCGCGCCTAAAAAAAGCGGCACAAGGAATGTGGACATAAATGGATAGGTATGGTGCAGCGGCAGAAGCGAAAGGACATTGTCGGATTTTGTGATGACGCCTGCCTTTATCAGAGCATCTGCATCAGAACAGAAATTTCTGTGCGTCAGCATCACACCTTTAGGAATCCCTGTTGTTCCTGACGTATATATTATAGACGCAATATCCTCCGGCGATGTCTCAGGATAACGGACTATTTCTTTTAATCCGCATATCTCCTTAACATCAGGAGAATCAAGGTTTATTTTCCTTACGCCCAGCCCTGCGGCTGCTTCATTTACATTTGCTTCTGTCTTTGAGCTGAAAAAGATAACCCTTGATTCAGAATCAACAAGGAGGTTTCTTACAGATTCAGGGTTGAGCTGCGAGTCTATCGGGACTGCAATTGCGCCAGCCATCACGATTCCTAAGTATGAGGCGCACCATTCATACCTGTTCTCCGAGAATATCGCAATCCTATCAGTTTTATTTATTCCTGTTTTTATCAGACAGGAGGCAATGGCTTTTGAATCTGAAGCAAATGCGCTGTAGGTTATTGTCTTCCATGTGCGGTCAAAGTAATTGAATGCAATGCTGTCCTTATGTTCTTCGGCGGTTTTAAGAAATATACTATGGATGGTATTATCAGCCATTCTTATCCATTATCTGAAAAGTTATGCAAAATAGCAATATTCCAATGTCGCTCAAAGGGTTAGGCAGAGCTTTTTATTTTATGCTAAAATTTAGAGCGGAGGAATTATGATACCTGAATTGAAATTTGATGAGAAAGGGCTAATACCTGCAATCATACAGGATGCAGAAAGCAATGAAGTCCTGATGATGGCGTATATGGATAAAACAGCGCTTGAAAAAACCCTGGGAACAGGGGTTACGCATTTCTGGTCGCGCTCAAGGCAGAAATACTGGATGAAGGGAGAGACATCCGGGAATGTTCAGGAAGTAAAAGAAATTCTTTATGACTGCGATGAAGACACCCTGCTTGTAAAAGTAGTCCAGCGCGGCTCAGGCGCCTGCCACACAGGCGAAAGGACATGTTTTTTCAGAAGCATTTCAAAAACCTGATTTTAATCTGACCGCAGCCTGCTTAACTATTGCTAAGCAATCCCCTGTTTTAAAATATCATGCAGATGGATGACGCCGATTGCCTTTCCATCTGAATCGGGCACTGCAAGAGAAGTTATAGAGTGGGTTTCCATTATCGAGAGCGCTTTTACCGCAAGCTCTTCTTCGGATATTGTTTTTGGATTTTTTGTCATAACCTCTTCCGCCTTCATATCAAAGAATTTCTTGCCCCATTTTTCTATTCCCCTACGTATATCTCCGTCAGTTAAAACACCCAAAATCTTCCTGCCGGCATCGCTGACAATCGCAACCCCGAGCCGTTTTGATGATATCTCCATAACCGCTTTTGTCATTTCGGCTTCCGGAGATACAAAAGGAAGGGCGTTTCCAGTGTGCATGAGGTCTTTGACTTTTATGAATAGTTTTTTCCCGAGATTCCCGCCGGGATGAAAGAATGCAAAATCTTCCTGCTTCAGTCCCCTCTTCACAAGAAGGGCAATGGCAATCGCATCTCCCATTGCAAGCGCTGCTGTTGTTGATGCTGTTGGCACGACGCCGAGAGGGCACGCCTCTTCCTTGACAGACACATCAAGGTGCACATCTGCCGATTTTGCGAGGGTTGAGTTCCGGCTGCCTGTCATTGCAATTAGGCCTACATTGAATCTCTTTAAAAAGGGTATCAGCCCTGAAAGTTCCTCTGTCTCACCGCTGTTGGATATGGCGATGATTACATCATCTGATGTAACCATGCCGAGGTCTCCGTGACTTGCCTCTGCAGGATGCATGAAAAAGGCAGGCGTGCCGGTTGAGGCGAGTGTTGCGGCAATCTTTTTGCCCACAAGCCCTGATTTGCCCATGCCTGTGACAACAACCCTGCCTTTGCTCTTGAATATAATATCTATTGCCTTTTCAAAAGTACTGTCAAGTTTTTCCGCGAGAGCAGCGACAGCATCCGCCTCGATCTTTAAAACCTTTTTTGCTATGTCAATGATATTTTCCATATGTTTGTTATTATGCTCCTTTAATCACCTGATGCAGGGCTTTAATGGTTTTAAGCAGGTTCAAAACAGAATCCAGCTTTATCATGTTCGGTCCGTCGCATAATGCCTTCTCAGGCTCGGGATGAACCTCAAAGAATAATCCGTCAACACCCACGGCAACTGCTGCCCTCGCCAACGGCTCTGCAAATTCCCTCTGGCCTCCTGATGAACTGCCCTGTCCGCCCGGAAGCTGGAGGCTGTGCGTGACATCAAAAATCACAGGATAGCCGAAGGAACGCATTATCGGAAATGCCCTGAAATCAACGACAAGGTTGTTATATCCGAAAGATGCGCCCCTCTCTGTGAGGAATAAATTATGATTGCCCTCTGCCGTGAATTTCTCTATTATGTTTTTAACATCCCATGGCGCAAGGAACTGGCCTTTTTTGATATTTACAGGCTTTCCTGTTTCTGCCGCCGCTGAAATAAGGTCTGTCTGCCTGCATAGAAATGCAGGAATCTGCAATGCATCAAGAACCTCTGATGCAGGTTTCACTTCTGCAATAGAATGCACATCGGAAATAACAGGAATGTTCAATTTGCTTTTTATGTCTGAAAGTATTCTTAATCCTTTTTCAATTCCCGGGCCCCTGAAAGATTTTATTGATGTCCTATTAGCCTTGTCATAGGAGCATTTAAATACAAAGGGCAGGCCGGCGTTGCTGCATATATCCTTTAACTTTTGGGCTGTGTGAAGGGTTACATCTTCATTCTCAATAACACACGGGCCTGCAATTATCAGGGGAAGGTTGTTTCCCCCAATCTTTGCGCCTGCTATTATCACCTCTTTTGTCAGCGTAACCATTAAGAGCGTTTCCCCTCTTTATTTTTTTTCATCTCTACTTCACTCTCGTTATACTGAAACAGAGCGCGTTTTTCCCTTAAAGAAGCAGCTATAAAATCTCTGAATAACGGATGAGGATCCGTAGGTCTTGATTTAAATTCAGGATGGAATTGGCAGCCTAAAAACCAAGGATGGTCTTCCACTTCAATGATCTCCACGAGCTCTCCGTCAGGGCTTGTCCCGCTTATCTTTATCCCGTGCCGTGAGAGTATTCCTTTATATGCATTGTTGAACTCATACCTGTGCCTGTGCCTTTCTGAGATTTCCTTTATGCCGTAAGCCTTGAATGCATTTGTATTGCTTTCCATGACACAGGGATATGCTCCAAGCCTCATCGTGCCTCCCTTTTCAGAGACATCGGTCCTTTCCTCTATCTTACCCTTCCTGAAATCAAACCATCTCTCCATGAGATAAATTACAGGGTCTTTTGCATTCAGGTCAAACTCTGTGCTGTTTGCTTTAAGCCCGCATACATTCCGTGCATACTCAATCACGGCACACTGCATCCCAAGGCATATCCCGAAATACGGTATCTTTTTCTCACGGGCATATTTTACAGCCTCAATCTTGCCTTCAATTCCCCTGTAACCAAATCCTCCGGGCACAAGAATGCCATCTGCTGCTGATAAATATTTATCTGCTCCATGGACTTCTATCTCCTCGGAGTCAATCCATTGCAGATTTACCCTTGCGTCATTCGCTATTCCGCCGTGGGTAAGGGCTTCCGTCAGGCTTTTGTACGAATCTTTAAGCCCTACGTATTTGCCGACTATTGCAATAGTTACTTCATGTTTAGGCTCTTTTAATTTTCTTACTATATCTTTCCACTGCATAAGGTCAGCGTCTTTTGCGGGGAGCTTCAGCTTATTGATAATCTGCTGGTCAAGCCCTTCTGCGCTGAGCGCCATAGGCACCTCATATATTGTATCCACATCCATTGCCGTGATAACCGCGTCGCCTTCAAGGTTACAGTGGATTGCTATCTTTTTCTTTGCCTCAGGAGTTATCGGCTTGTCTGTTCTGCATAAGAGCAGGTCAGGCTGGATACCTATTGCGCGCAGCTCCCTTACACTGTGCTGTGTGGGTTTTGTCTTAAGCTCGCCGGCTGTCTTTATATAAGGCACCAACGTAAGATGCATATAAAGAACGTTTTCCCTTCCTACGTCATAGCGCATCTGCCGTATTGCCTCTAAAAACGGAAGGCTCTCGATATCGCCGATTGTGCCGCCTATCTCAACTATGACAACATCATTATTATCGCTTACAGACTTTATGGCACGCTTTATCTCGTCAGTGAGATGAGGCACAACCTGAACCGTGTCTCCGAGATAATCGCCGCGCCTTTCTTTTGTTATGACATTGTAATAAATCTTCCCAGTCGTATAATTATTTGCCTGGGATGTTCTTATATGAGTGAATCTCTCATAATGCCCGAGGTCAAGGTCTGTCTCTGCGCCGTCATCTGTTACGAAGACCTCGCCGTGCTGAAACGGGCTCAGCGTGCCGGGGTCAACATTGATGTAGGGGTCAAGCTTCTGGATTGTGACTTTCAGCCCCCTTGCCTCAAGAAGAGCGCCTGTTGCAGCAGCAGCAATGCCTTTCCCCAATGACGAGACAACTCCGCCTGTTACGAAGATAAACTTAGCCATTTTTTCACCCTCTCTAAGTCCTGCGGGGTATCAACACCCACAGTTTCATAAGTTGTTTCTTTTATCTTTATGCGGAATCCGTTCACGAGCGCCCGAAGTTGTTCAAGTTTCTCTGTCTTCTCTAATTCCACGGGTTCCATTTTTGCAAGATTTAAAAGCACATCGCGCCTGTAACTGTAAATGCCGAGATGCTTATATATCAATAGTTCAGAAGTCTGAATATCTGATGCATGATACATGATGCACGATGCACGATTGTCTTCATCCTGTATCCTGAACTTGTCTCTATCAAACGGTATCGGCGCCCTTGAAAAATACATTGCAAACCCTTCTTTATCAAAAACAGCCTTAACAACATTGGGGTCAAATACTTCTTCAGGGTCTTCTATTTTTTTTGTCAGGGTTCCCATTGCCGCTCTCTTGTCGTCAAGCAGCCTGATAACATCGTCTATCATCTCGGCTCTGATGAGAGGTTCATCTCCCTGAACATTGACAATTATATCATAATCCAAAGCAGCTGCTACTTCTGCTATCCTGTCTGTGCCTGATGCATGCTCTTTTGAAGTCATTACAGCCTTGCCGCCGAATTCAACAACAGTTTTGAATATGGCTTCGCTGTCTGTTGCAACAATGACCTCTTCTGCAAGCTTTGATTTCTTTGAATTCTCATACACATGCCGGATTAAAGGTTTGCCATTTAGGGGTGCAAGGGGCTTCCCCGGAAAACGGGTTGACTCGTAACGGGCAGGGATAATAACAATCGCTGTCATGCGCTTGGATAATTATAAATGATTTGGGAGAAAATTTAAATGAAAAAACCGCCCTTTCTGTGCTATATTGTCGTTAATTATCGGAAAAAGCGAATTCGGATATTAACAAGTTCGGCGGATCATGACCCAATCCGCTATAACCGCAGGGGAAACCAATCAATATGGGGAAAATGCTCAAAAGCCTCGAAGCGTATTATCAGCATAACGGCATATCTCCTATGGATTTTTGTTGCCGACATTGGCAGGCATGTAGTGAAGGCAACCAAAGAATAACACAAGCCAAGGGTGCCTTTGTT
Organism: Nitrospirota bacterium; assembly: GCA_026387575.1. Taxonomy (GTDB): domain Bacteria; phylum Nitrospirota; class Thermodesulfovibrionia; order Thermodesulfovibrionales; family UBA1546; genus UBA1546. The sequence continues at coordinate 20,616 of JAPLLK010000036.1, forward strand.
GGAACAGATTATGAAAAAGGCGTACTCCCTCGTTTGTTGTTTCTTTCTCTTGACCCTGGCAGTAGCAACAAAGAGCCCGAGCGGAGAACTGTGGAGGGTGTCAGGTTAGAAGAACACGAATGCAAAGTTGCTGATCTACCGAAACAAAGGCATTGGTATCGTACGCACGAGTTGGCGCTGATCCTATTGGAAAAATTTCGGCCCGATATGAGAATAGAAAATTCACATTTATACTTCGCTCATGTAAATAGCGTCAAGTGTTCTATGAATAACAGCAACCACAAGCAGGCAAGGCGCATGCTTTTCGAGAAGTGCCGAGAATATATCGGCGGTGAGATTACTATTTTGAAACCTGACATTCTGGTAACTCAAGGCCAATTTGCAAAAGTGGCGGTCGAGAAAGAATTCAAGATTTTGCCAGGATCGGAGGATAATCAAGTTTCCTCGTATAAATGGGTTCACATCGGAGGCAAACAAACCCTTTGGTTTCACACCTATCATCCTCGTAACTTCGGAAAGTTCAATCAGCAAAGACGTGAGTTCTTCAAGAATTGGGCTGAGTATGTCTACAGAGTTTTCCAGAGATGAACAGGTGCCGAATCACCGCATTAACGTGGACGCGTAAACATATCCGCGCCAGTTATGCGAGACGTTAGCCTTATAGCCCCAAAGTAACATAAACAAATCCCTTCTATGCTAAAATCCATCATGGAATTTGTTGATGTCCTTTTCCCGATTAATCTTGGCCCGCTTACTTATAAATGTCCCACTCACCTTACCAGCAGGGCTTTGCCGGGCATGCTTGTTTCAGCGCCTCTAAAGACCCAGATAACAAAAGGAATCATTCTGGGGAAGCCATCAAATCCTGAGGCTAAAGGTATAAAAACAATAAGCGATATCCACGGCGAATCGCCTCTGCTTGAACCGCCATTGTTGAAACTCCTTAACTGGATGGCTGATTATTACATCATCGCAAATAAAGGACTTGTTCTTAAGAACATGCTGCCGCAGGAGACATTCAAAAAAGTAAAAGCGCGGAGCAAAGGGAAAACCGAAGAAGACAAGGAGAGTAATGAGATAGTTGAGATAGATGAAAACATCTTATCCAAAATAAAAGAATCGCTTTCTAAAAGAGAATATAAAACCTTTCTTGTTCATGCCCCAAGTCCTTTATACGAAAGCGCAATGATTACAAAAATTCTGCCGCAGGGCAAAAGCGCGATAATTCTCGTGCCTGAAATCGTACACATAAGCCATACCCTTCCTTTTATCAAAGAAATAGCAGGGGAGAGGTTATGCGTGCTGCACAGCGGGTTAAGCAAGGGGCAGCGCTCAGAGGCTATGGAAAAAATCATTTCAGGGCAGTGCAATGTAGTGCTTGGCACGAGGATGGCAGTGTTTGCGCCTCTGAAAAATGTATCACTGATTTCGGTTATGCATGAGCACAACAGTTCATACAGGACAGAAGAAGGGCTGAGATTCAATGCAAGGGATATCGCTGTCATGAGGGGCTATATTGAAAAATCTGCGGTAGTATTGTCATCAATCTGCCCTTCAATAGAATCCGTTTATAATTCAAAACGAAATAAATACACACTTATAAGGCCTGACGTATATTCCCAGCGCCCAAAGATAAGAATACTTAACATGAGGAATGAACGCCAGCCGGCCCCTAATCTTTCAAAGACAGTTATAAATGAAGCGCTGTCGTCTATCAGGAAGAACGAGAAGATAATGTTTGTGATAAACAGGAAAGGCTATTCCATGCTCACATGCAAGGAATGCGGCAGCACCGAGACATGCGGCAAGTGCAGCATTCCGCTTATGTTCTATAAGGGTGATAAGTCTCTGAGATGCCACTACTGCGGGGCGATAGCCGGTTCTCCTGAGAAGTGCAGAAGATGCGGAAGCTTCTCTCTTGAACCAACAGGCTCCGGCATAGAGCGGATGGAAGAAAATATTAAAAAAGTGTTCGATATCGAGCCGCTGAGGATTGACAGCAACATGCTTAAGAGAAAACGCATTCCTGAAGACCTCTCTGATATAACAGAGGGCAAATCCATAATACTCGGGACAAAGCTTCTTACAAAAAGGCTGCACAGTTCAGAAAAATTAGGAATGGCGGCAGTGCTGAATGCTGACAGCTATCTGAATCAGCCTGACTTCCGCTCTGCTGAAAGGACATTCCATGAGATGTACGGCATTACCGACAAGATAAAACCCGGAGGTTCGCTTTTCATTCAGACAAGGATGCCGCAGAATTATACCTTCAGGCATCTCAAAAACCATGACTATGCTTCCTTCTGCGATGAAGAATTAGAAAAGAGAAAAGAAATGTTATATCCTCCATTTTCAAAGCTGGCATTAATAACTTTTAATGGCAGAGATTGCGATGCAGTCAGGACAGAAAAGGCAATCAGGGAGATACTTTCAGGCAATAAGGCTTTAGAGGTTCTTGGTCCTTCAGTCACGCCCACTAAAAAGGGAGAAAAGGAATATTCCCTGCTTTTTAAGGCTGCGTCAAAGAAGAATTTGCATTTTTCTGTAAAGAGATTTCTGGAGCTTCTCGGCAGCTACAAATGTTTGAATGTAAAAGTTGCGATTGACCCTTAGCCTGCTTTATTCATAAATTTCTCGAATGCAGACAGGACATAGGTTTATGAATTATCAGGGTTAGTCTGTTTGACAGTGATTTTAAGTGTATGCCGATTTGTCGCCTATATCGTAATGTATCGGCATGAAGACTTTTCTGAATGTGAAGAATAGAAGCATGAACGCTATTAGAAGAAGGCCGTAGGCTGTCCCTTCAAAACTGAGCATCCGCACAGAGAAAAGCAAAAGATAGAAAGGCATTATGAGCGCAAGGAGATAGCCTTCCGTTAACTTGAAACAGAACGCCTCTTTTGCAGTTATAAAACCAAGGCAGAGCGACAGCGGAATAAGAAGCAATGTGCCGTACGGCTTGCCGGCAACAACTCCAAGCACACTTCCCTTTCCAACAATAAGCAGGATTGCCAAAGAAGCAACAGATATGTAATAGATTTTTTTTAATATTCTTTTGAACTTGCCTATATAAAGGTGTATGGAAAATACGCTCATCCCTACAGATATGTAAAGCGAGAAAAGCAGGATGTTGAATTTAAGGCTGAGTGAACTGTCAGCGGGATGTTTTAAAGAGTTGAGCATCATGTATGCGGCAAGAGAGATGATTACTGCTGACAGAACAATCCCGATCCTATAAATCACAACCGTAACCTTGTCTTCTTTTGTCAGAGGCTGGAATATCTGCTGTTCACCCATGGATTTATGATAGCAGATTGCTCAAATAATTTTGTTAAGGTGTGCCTAACCGTATCTTCATCGGCGGTTTTCCACGACATAGATAGCTTCAATCATTCACTTCACCTTCAACACCGCCAGAAACGCCTCCTGCGGAAGTTCTATTCTCCCGATCTGCTTCATCCTCTTCTTCCCAGCTTTCTGCTTCTCAAGAAGCTTTCTCTTACGGGTTATATCACCGCCATAGCACTTTGCAAGAACATCTTTCCTAAGCGCCCTTACACTCTCACGCGCTATAATCTTGCTTCCTATTGCTGCCTGTATCACAACCTCATACATCTGCCTCGGTATAATCCCCCTCAGCTTTTCACTCAGCTCCCTGCCTTTATAATATGACTTTTCCTTATGCACTATCAGAGAGAGGGCATCAACAATCTCGCCGTTAATGAGGATGTTAAGCTTAACAAGGTCTGATTCCCTGAAGCCGAGGAATTCGTAGTCCATTGATGCATAACCTTTTGAGATTGATTTTAACCTGTCGTAAAAATCCCATAAAATCTCATTAAGCGGCAGTTCATACTCAACCTTAATCTTATCTTTCCCTATAAATATGAAATTCTTCTGTATCCCTCTTTTTTCCTGACAAAGGTCAAGAATAGGCCCTATGAAATCCTTTGGCACGAATATGGTCACAAGGACAAAAGGCTCCTCTATCATCTCGTACTCGTCAGGCAGCAAAGCAGGGTTTTCAATATGAATAACCTCTCCGTCGCTTTTTGTCACCCTGTAAACAACTGTCGGAGCTGTGCTTAAGAGTGAAAGGTCAAACTCACGCTCAAGCCTTTCTTTTATTATTTCCATGTGAAGAAGTCCGAGAAAACCGCACCTGAACCCGAACCCGAGCGCAAGCGAAGTCTCCGGCTCGTAATTGAAGGACGAGTCATTTAATCTCAGTTTATTAAGCGCATCTCTCAGGTTATCGTATTCGTGAGGTATTGTCGGATAAAGCCCGCAGAAGACCAGCGGCTTTATGTCCTTATATCCGGGACACGGCTCCTGTGCCGGAGTATCCACATCAGTCATCGTGTCTCCGATCCTTGAGTCTGTTACGTTCTTTATCCCTGCAATTACATAGCCGACCTCACCGGAGGAAAGTTCTTCTGAGGGCTGCATCTTTGGACTGAAAATCCCCACCTGCGCCACCTCAAATTCATTCCCTGTCGCCATAAGTTTTATTTTTTTACCTGCTCTTACTGTTCCGTCAAATACCCTCACAAGCACGATTACTCCCTGATAATTGTCAAACCATGAATCAAAGATTAACGCCTTGAGCGGTTTATCGTCTTCGCCTTTGGGCGGAGGAATTTTTTTCACTATCGCCTCAAGAATCTCTTTTGTGCCTATGCCTTCTTTAGCACTTGCGAGTATTGCTTCGGAACAGTCAAGCCCGATTGCATCTTCTATCTGCTCCTTTGTTTTTTCTGGCTCTGCCGCCGGCAGGTCTATTTTATTTATAACCGGAATCATTTCAAGGTCATGCTCCACTGCAAGATATGCGTTGGCAAGGGTCTGCGCCTCAACTCCCTGCGATGCGTCAACAACGAGAAGCGCGCCCTCGCACGAGGCAAGGCTCCTTGACACCTCGTATGAAAAATCGACATGCCCCGGTGTGTCTATGAGATTGAGAATGTATTCCTTTCCGTCATCAGCCTTATACAAAAGCCTTACTGAATGCGCCTTAATTGTAATGCCTCTTTCGCGTTCAAGGTCCATTGAATCAAGAACCTGCTCAGTCATCTCCCTTGCGCTGAGCGCACCTGTAGATTCAAGAAGCCTGTCGGCAAGAGTCGACTTCCCATGGTCTATATGAGCTATGATGGAAAAATTACGTATATTTTTTGGCATAGTCCATCCGGGGATTAATCTGGAATTGTTTATTTTATCACAAAATGCGCATAAAGGAACGCCGAGGGGAACTTTTGCTGTGAAAGGGCAAACCGTCTTGACAAAAAGATTCGGGATAATTTATAGTAGCACAATTAGTAAAAAGGTAACACTGTGGCGATTGTTAGATTTGGCATATCGATTGAAAATCCGCTGCTTGAAAGATTCGACAGCCTTATCAAAAAGAAAGGCTATGCGAGCCGAAGCGAAGCAGTCAGGGACCTTATCAGGGACAGCCTTGTCATGGAGGAATGGGAATCGGCTACCGCAGAGACTGTCGGAACAATAACCATCGTCTATTCTCATGACACAAGGGAGCTTACGGACACTCTTACAGATCTTCAACACCGGGATTTTGATTCCATCGTATCTTCCATGCACATACATCTGGACGCACACAACTGCCTTGAGGTCATAGTGGTTAAAGGCAAGGCGAAGGACATAAAGGCAATCGCTGACAGGTTGATTGGCATTAAAGGCGTGAAACACGGCAAGCTCTCTCTTACTACGACAGGGAAGCATCTGAAATAATTTTTATTTCTATGCAGCAGAGGGTTTAAATGCACATACCTGACGGATATTTAGGACCGATAACATACGGAAGCCTATGGGCAGCCGTTATTCCAATCTGGATTTACGCCTCAAAAAAAATCAAGAAGATATTGAAGGCATCTCAGGTTCCTCTGCTTGCCCTGAGCGCTGCGTTCAGTTTTGTTATAATGATGTTTAATGTGCCGCTGCCTGGCGGGACAACAGGCCATGCAACAGGCGCAACATTGATTGCAATTTTAATCGGGCCATGGCCCGCAGTGATTGCTTTATCAATTACGCTTATTGTTCAGGCTCTTATCTTTGGAGACGGAGGGATTACAGCCATAGGTGCAAACTGTTTTAATATGGGTTTTGGAGGTGTGCTTGTGGGCTATGGGATATATAAATTAATTTCGGGTTCAAAGTTTAAAGTTCAAAGTTTAAAGTTCAAAAATTCTGATACAGAAACTCATCGTTCGTCACTCTCCACCCGTCATTTAATAGGAGCCGGAATAGGTGCATACGCAGGGATAAACCTTGCGGCATTTCTCACAGCCGTAGAACTCGGGATTCAACCGCTTCTCCATTCAGGCACAGACGGAAGGTCGCTATACAGCCCATTCCCTCTGAGCATAACCATTCCTGCAATAATGTTAGAGCATATATTTCTTTTTGGAATTGTTGAGGCAGTGCTTACTGTGTCTGTGCTTCTTTACATCAAAAAATCACATCCTGAGTTGATAAGAGGGTAAACATGAAAATTTCAAATTATAAGAAACTCCGGATAGGAATCGCTATATTGATAATACTGTCACCTGTAGGATTAATTCTCCCTGAACTTTTAAAGGCAGGCGGTGCATGGGGAGAGTGGGGCGCGGATGAGATTGAAAAGATTGCAGGATATGTCCCACACGGACTTAAAAAACTCTCGGAACTCTGGAAAGCTCCGATTCCTGATTATGCGTTCTCAGGCTGGGACAAAGGACTTAAGTCATACATGGGCTATATATTTTCAGGGATAATAGGCGCTGCTCTGGTTATCGGAGTATCAATGCTCATAGGAAAAATTTTTGCGAGGAAAAATGGGAATTCCTGATTGGCTAAAAACAGTAACAAGAGACGAGTTGCGAGTTGTGAACATAAAAAGAACAAGAGAGAGGTTTCTTGATAAGACGCTGCGGCATGTTGTCTCTTTTGTTGAAGATACAATGTTCAATGAAAGAACCTCTTCAATAAAGGGGTTTCTGCAGGGGACTGAACCGAGGATAAAGATTATCAGCATCTTCCTGTTCATTGTCCTCTTGAGTTTTCAGAAAACTGTTTCAGGCATTGTTGTCTTTCTGGTCTTTGCTCTGCTGCTGGCACTTCTGTCGGGTGTGCTGGTTATTCTTCTGAAGAGACTGATGCCTGCTGTTGTCTTTACAATGTTGATTGCCCTGCCTGCGGTGCTGAATCTGATAGTTGATGGAGAGCCGCTGCTGATGCTTCATGAATTTGAAAAACCACATACATTTTATCAGATAACAATCCCTGCTCAAATCTCTATCACAAAGCAGGGGGTTTTAAGCGCACTGACGCTTTTCCTGCGGGCGATAACATCTGTTTCATTGGTTTTTCTGCTTACACTCACTACATCGCCAAATAGATTTATCAAGGCTGTCTCTTTCTTTATACCTGGCACATTCAAATCAATAGCCTCCATAAGCTACAGATACATATTCTTCCTGACAAGAAAAGTTGAAGAGTTCATTATGGGGTTCAGGGCAAGGAATATCTCGTCACTCGTCACTCGTCACTCGTCACTGATTGGACAGAGGTGGGCTGCATCAAGAATAGGACTTTTGTTTTCAATGAGCATAAGGTTGAGCGCTGAACTTGAAAGGGCAATGGAGGCGAGAGGATATGATTATAATTTTGAAGTTCAAAGTGAAAGGTTGAAAGTTTCGGATATTTCGAGGTCTGATATCTTATTGATTGTTTTTTCAATAACAATCATAGGGGTGATGCTTTGGAAGTCTTTAATGTAAAAAAAATATCATACGCTTATAAAAATGGCAAAAAAGCTGCTGACGAGATTTCATTCAGTGTTAAAAAAGGCGAGAGCCTTACAATAATAGGCACTAACGGCTCCGGCAAGTCAACACTGCTTTATCTCCTCAACGGCCTTTTGACGCCTGAGTCAGGTGATATTGAAATATTCGGCAGAAATATAAATGGCACTTTTCCGCCTGAACTCAGACAGCGGATATCTCTTCTGTTTCAAAACCCGCATGCCCAGCTTTTTCTGCTGAGTGTATGGGATGAACTCTGCTTTGGCCCTCTGCAGCTCGGGCTTGAAAAAAACGAGATACAAAAACGGACAGAGGAACTGCTTGACCTTCTTAATATCAAACACCTAAGAGACAGGGGCCCGTGGGACTTGAGCGGTGGAGAAATGAGGAAGGTGGCATTCGGCACATGTCTCAGCGTTAATCCTGATGTTCTTCTTCTTGATGAGCCCACAACAGGGCTTGACCCAAGAAGTCAGGTTGAGTTCGTGGATTTGATAAATGAATTGCGGCACGCAGGGAAAACAATAGTCACGGCAACGCATGACCTTGGTATAATTGAAGATATATCCGACAGGACAGTGGTCATCGGAGAAGACCACAGGCTGCTGACGGAGGGGAATCCATGGGATGTTATGGAGGATACGGATATGCTTCTCAGGGCAAACCTTATTCACAGGCATGTCCACAGGCACTGCTGGTATGTCCATGAGCACAGCCATTTCGGGACGCATGGACACGAACATATACAAGTGGAAAATAAACAGCCGCAAGTTGAAAGTCAGGCTATTAAGGAGGTAATCATCGAGATGACAGAACTGGATAAATTGAAAAAACTTCTTGAACACTGGTCAGAGCACAATGAAGAACATGCAAAGACATATCTTGAGTGGGCGGAGAAGGCAGCAGCCTCATGTGATAACGAATTATCCTCTATACTTAAAGAGATTGCTGAAAATACAAAGAAGATGGATGGGTTGTTTGAAAAGGCAAAGAAGGCTGTTAGGAAATGAAATATAAACTTCCGGATGGGTTTGAAAACAAAGAAGATGCGGTGGAGGCATTGCTTAAAAAAGAGATTGATGCCGCTGAATCAGAACTGTCTGCAGTGAGGCAGGATATAGAAAAATTCCTTCTTGAGAAAAAAGGTTATGCTGCACCCGAGATAGAAAAAGACAGTGAGTTTGAAGTTTTAATTGGGAATGAAAGATGCAAATCAAGAGCAGACATTGTCATAAGCATTGATGGCAAAAGACTTATATTAATAAAATGTTCGGTTGGCGCGCTGGTTTCAAGGGAAAGGCAGGCAGTCGCATGTGCGCGCGTGCTTGACTCTTACCAAATACCTTTTGCCGTTGTAACAGACGGAGCAGATGCGATAGCACTTGATACATTAACAGGCAAGGTAATTAGCGAAGGCATGGAAGCTATTCCTTCAAAAAATGAACTGACCGAACTCATTCGCAAGATTGAATTAAAAAAACTTCCTCCTGAAAGGGCAGAGAAAGAGAAAAGGATACTCCTTGCTTTCGATTCGATTAAATGCACGATAACTTACGGGGAATAGTCAAAACAAATCCTTCTGTTTTTCGCCGGAGGTTTTGATTGTATTTCTTTCATATCTCTCTGCAATCCTGAAGAGTTTCTCCGTAAATGCCAACTCATCAATAAGCCCAAGCCTGAAGTCAGTTATAACAAGATAAAATGCCTCAAGAAGCTCTTCATTTAGAGCTCTGTTTGTTTCAGCCATAAATATTTTTTTACCTTACGGTGTCTTTGATGCAAAAAGCCCTGTGCTCAGATAACGCTCTCCCCTGTCAGGCAATATAACAACAACCTTTTTCCCTTTCCCTAATTTTTTGGCAATTCTTAATGCAGCCCACATTGCCGCTCCTGATGATATTCCGCAGAGAAGCCCTTCTTTAAGTGATAACTTCCTTGCTGTCTCAGCAGCATCCGAATCTGTTACAGGGATAACTTCGTTATATATCTTTGTGTTCAATACTCCGGGGAAAAAACCTGCCCCGATTCCTGCAATCTTGTGTGGCCCGGGGTTTCCTCCTGAAAGAACAGGTGAGGCTGCAGGCTCTACTGCGGCTATCCATATGTCAGGGTTTTTACCTCTTAGCGCCTCGCCAATGCCTGTTATTGTGCCGCCTGTGCCGACACCTGCGACAAAACCGCCAGGCACAGCGCCGAGCGCATCAAGTATCTCAATTGCAGTTGTCTTCCTGTGTATCTCAGGGTTTGCAGGGTTTTCAAACTGCTGCGGCATAAAATAACCTCTGCTTACCCTATAAATCTCCTCTGCCTTTTCAACAGCTCCCATCATCCCTTTCTTGCCTTCTGTCAAAACAAGCTCTGCGCCATAAGCCTGAAGCAGATGTCTTCTTTCCATTGACATTGTCTCAGGCATCGTAAGTATTAGTTTATATCCCTTCACTGCCGCTATCATTGCAAGCCCTATTCCGGTATTGCCGCTTGTAGGCTCTATGATTGTGCCTCCGGCTTTAAGCATTCCGCTCTTCTCAGCCGACTCTATCATTGAAAGGGCAATTCTGTCTTTCACAGAGCCGCCTATGTTGCAGCCCTCAAGTTTTGCCCAAACCTCAGCGTCATCTGCTTGGCATAAGCGCTTAATCTTTACCAGAGGCGTATTGCCAATCAAAGTCAGGATATCCTTATTCAGTTTAATCATTGATATTGATACTCCATTCCTTTCTTCCTCAATTTTCAACCCCTAAAAGCTCTCTTCCTTCTCTTATCTGTTCAAGCAAAGCGGCATCAATGCCTTTATCATCAAAGTATCCCTTTTCTATGGTCTCGATGTAAAACCTGTCAAGCCCGCTGTTTTTGAGAAAGTCTTCTCTTAGGTTTATATCCTTCTTCTCTATGATTATAGGCAGGAGATGATTTAGATAGAATGATTCTTTTCTGAGGTCTAAGAGTGTCTTTTCAAATAATTTATGCGGCACTTTTCTTGCAAAGCCTTCTTCAGCAAGTTCCCTTTCTATGTCCTCTCTTATCTCAGCCCTGCCCTCCTTGGTATTGAGTCTGGGATAGAAGCTCCGCATCCTTTCTTTGAGCGCTGAATGGACCTGATGATAAAGCCTCTCTTCGTCCCTAATCATCCTGAGTTCGGCAACAACATCCCTCAGCGACGCATCTCCGTCGGAAATTTTTGCCATTCCCTTCAGTATCGCATTAATCTTACGCCTGCCATAGGATGTTATATATTTGTTTTGAAGAAGTTCTTTTATAACCACACCATCAAAGAGCGCCTTATCCAGTTTATCAAATTCATGCTTATTGCCGATAAGGCTTCTGAGAGAGTCCTCTGCAAAATCCATATTTTCCATAAAGGCTATCTGGCTAAGCAATGCATGGACATTATCGTATCTGTCAAAGTATGTAAGTATAGCGCTGAACTCTTCAAAGATGCTGAAATCGTTCGTCTCGCGTGCAATCTCATCGCATGCTCTGCCTACATCAAGAAGTACCTGTTCAAAGCCCATGTCGCTCTGAGAATATGCCTTATGTTTTGCCTTTATCAGCCGCACTATGTCTTCATTTATTATGTGTTTTTTGAGCGAGGGGTCTTTAAAGAACAGGGTTTCAAGTATAGACCTTGCTTCTTTCAGATAATCAGATTCTTTCATGTCCTGCAGTTTCTTGCCTCCGAGCAGGAGTTCGTCGAGAGTATCAAAAAGCACGCTCGGTATATTATTCCTAATACTGAGCGTCCTCAGCCTTCCCAGCCTCGCAATCTCTGCCTGTTCAAGACTTTCTTTGGAGATGCTGCTCAGGAGAATGTCCCTGTATTCGTCAACAACGCACCTGTTTTCAGAATGCTTGTACATTATGTCAACCTTCATCCTCTCCTGCTGATAACTGTCTATCCCGTATCTTGCAACTATGCCTTCAAGAAAGAGTTCTTCCTGAGGCGTCAGCACTCTTTCTCTGGAGTAGAAATTTTCAAATGCCTTGTAGAATTCCTCATTTTCCTTGTGGATTATCTTAAACATGAATAAAGTTGATTTTTGTTCCCCGAGTTCATTTATGAAATCATTCGCCAGCTCAGTATCCTTATCGCTGCCGACAAATTCTGTCCTTTTTAAAAACTTGCCGGCAGACCTCAATATCTGTTCCTGCCTCTTTTTTTGTTCTGTCCTGTGGTCTGAAGATATAAAAAAATAGTAGTTCTTCACTGCATGGCCCTGCAGAAAAAGCCTGTAAAAAGATTCGTTTCCCTCAGTATCGCTTGTGAATACAATCTTTTCGCTTTCATCTAGGAATGCTCCGAACATAATCAGCCTGTTTGAAACCTCTCCCTTTATCATGTCCTTGAGTGCTTTTTCAACGCCGAACATATATTCGCAGAAACTTCCGCCAGTGCCTTTGTAGCGCACCCCTTCATTGGAGATTGTGAATTCGTTGCCTTTTGAGAAGAATCTTATGTGCAAAGCTGTTTCTTCGTAGAAGTATGTGCTTTCAACGCTCGTTCCACTGACAAATGCGAAAAATTCAACAGGTCCGAGGTCCCCGTGAAGCCTGAGGTCTTTAATCATACTGAAATATACCACATGCCCCTTGAAATATTCTATTGCTGCTACCTTCCTTTATTGCCGAAAATGGCCGCATTTGGTTATGATAGTTTTATGAAGAAAAGCTTTCTGTTTATAGCTGTATTCCTTGTTATTTTCAGTACTGCATCCGGTGAAGATACAGACGGGAAGTCTTTTTTTATAAAGGGCAAAAGCGAATTAGATGCAGGCAGATATGCCGAGGCAATTGAGAGCCTCTCCGAGGCATACAAAAGACTTCCTGTTGTCAGGGATTACATACTTTTTTATCTGTCAAGGGCGTACAGCGAATCAGGGAATAGCAGCGAGTCTAATTTAAGAATAAAAGAGCTTTTGGAAGATTATCCGTTATCCCCATTGCGTAAAAGGGCGCGGGGGCTGGGAATCAAAAATCTTATTGCATCAGGCGCAATATTTTATGATGCGGAAATTCTTGAGGCTTATGTCAGGGATTATCCTGAAGACCATGATATAAAATTTCTGTTTGCACAGCATCTCAAGGATAAAGGGGAAACAGAAAGAGCAAAGGCAATTTTTAAAAATATCTATCTCGGCAGCGATGGGATGTTCTCAAAAATATCATACAATGAACTGACAGCCTCTGATATTACCCTGCAGGACATTATTGAAAAGGCGGCTAATCTAACAAGTGCATTGGAGTTTAAAAAAGCAGAATCCGCATTGAGAGAGGCGCTAGCAAAAGACGACGGGCAGCGAAGGATTGAAATCATTAAAAAGCTTGGTCATGTGTTATTCAAGCAAAAGCGCTATAGAGAGTCAGCAGATGCGTATGAAAAAGCAGGAGATCATTATCTGAAGGCAAAGGCGCTTTACAGGGCAGGAGACAAAATCGGATTTGACAGAGTTCTGAAGAAACTGTCTTTAATGGATGACAAAAGGACAGGATCGCTTTTGATGTTGGCGGCATGGGACAAAAGAAGAAACGGCGAAATTGATGAAGCACTGAATTTATATCAAACAATAAAGGAGAAATATACGCCCGAGGCTGAAAACGCTCAATGGGGCATCGCATGGACATATTACCGCGCTGGCAGCTACCAGAAAGCCCTTGATGCCTTCATAGAGCTTTATGACAGCTATGGCAGCTCAAAATACCTCTATTGGAAGGCTCAGTCTCTTGAAAGGACAGGCAGGAATGCAGACCATATCTACAGGCAGCTTGCAGTTAAAACACAGGATTTTTACAGCATTCTTCTGCAGATAAAAAAAAGTCATGGGACTGAGGACCCTCCATCCCTTGTCTCCTCGGGCGACTCGCCGAGGAGAGAACCCTCTGGATATAAGCCTTTCAATTCCGAGAGGATTGAAATACTTCTTGAAGCCGGCATTATAAAAGAGGCTGCGGCAGAGCTGTCTGCTATAGCCAGAAAGACTACGAATCCTGACGAACTCATATCTGTTTCCCTCAAATTGCAGGAATGCGGGGAATACAGGGAGGCATTGACTCTGCTCTCACGGCTGCCGTCCAGAGAGGCTGTGCACAATATTTTGTATCCTCTTGCCCACTGGCATATTGTAAGAGATGTATCGGACAAATATGGCATTGACCCATTTATCATTCTTTCAATCATGAGAGAGGAGAGCCGTTTTGACACGCAGGCACGCTCACAGGCAGGCGCTCTCGGGCTCATGCAGCTGATGCCTCAGACAGCCTATGCAATAGACAAAAAGGTAAATCTGAACATAAAATCGCATGATCATATATTTGACATAAAGGCAAACATAAATCTCGGCTCATATTACATAACCTCACTGTTAAAAGAGTTCGGCTCACTGCCCCCAGCTATCGCAGCTTATAACGCAGGAGAGGACATTGTGAGGAAATGGCAGAAGGCAGGCAACTATAAATCACTTGACGAATTCATCGAGGACATTCCTTACGAGGAGACTAAGAACTATACCAAGCGCGTTATTACAACTTATTTTGAGTATCATAAATATGCCGGCGAAAAAGGTGTTCCAGAAATTCCTTGATAATACTTGCAATACACCATAGCGTCTTGGTATCTTAAACATCATGAAACAAAACGGGACTCTGTTTGATGATGCTCCGCTGGTAAAAAAAAGCTGCGGAAAGGGAATCAGCAATAAAAAGGAGGTTACGCCATTGGACAGGCTGAAAAATCTTGAAGACAAGATAATAGGTGCAATAGAGAAAGTGAAAACACTGAAGGAAGAAAAAGCGGCCCTTGAACTCAGAATAAAAGAACTTGAGGCAAAGCTCTATGATAAAGACCATGAGATAGAAAAACTGCAGACGGAAAAGACCGCCATAAAGAGTCAGGTTGAAGGCCTGCTGAATGAACTCGACACCTTAGAGGTCGTGTAGCATGAGCAGTGTAGACGTTTATATCCTCGGTCAGAAATATACGGTAAAGGGGGATGCCCCTGAGGAACATATACAAAAAATCGCAGCCTTTGTAGATGCAAAGATAAAAGAGGTTTACAACACTGCGCCAAATGTCGCTCCGCTTAAGGCATCTATTCTTGCAGCCCTGAATATCGCCGATGAACTGCACAGGGTGAAGGCAGAGCAAGATAACATTACAAAGCATATCGAAGAAAGGACAAAAGTCCTGAGCGGATTATTTGAGACTTAATACAGAAAACTTCTTGCCGCTTTTATTTCATTAAACCGTATTTCTTCATCTTATTAAAAAGACTTTTTCTGCTGATGCCGAGCCGGGCTGCCGCCTCCATCCTTCTCCACCTCGCTTCTGTAAGCGCATCTATTATCAGTTTTCTCTCCTCTTCTGACTTAATTGCCTCTATCCTTTCTTTTACTCCTTCACTGCCATTTCCTGCCTTAGCTGTGTTATTGGATATAAGCCCCTTTACTGTTTCTTCTCTGACTGTATCAGTGTCTTCAAGAATTATTGCCCTCTGAATTAGATTTTCCATCTCTCTCACATTCCCGGGCCAGCTATAGCTTAAAAAGAATCTTACCGCAGATGTAGAAATGCCTTTAACATTCCTGCCCATTGTTCTGCTGTATTTTTTCACAAAGAAATCTGACAGAAGAGGAATATCCTTTATCCTTTCTCTAAGCGGCGGGACCTTAATTTCAAAAACCTTCACCCTGTAGAGAAGGTCTTCGCGAAAACTGCCCTCCCTGATAGCGCTGTCAAGGTTCTTATTCGTTGCTGATATCAATCTCATATCAACTTTTATAGTTCTTGTGCCGCCAAGCCTTTCTATCTCTTTGTTCTGCAGAACCCTCAGAAGTTTTGCCTGAAGCCCCGGGGAGAGGTCGCCAATCTCATCAAGAAAGATACTGCCTTTAGATGCCCTTTCGAATTTGCCGGCATGTTGCTTTGATGCGCCTGTAAAAGCGCCTTTTTCATAGCCGAATAGTTCTGATTCAAGCAGTGTTTCAGGAATCGCCGCACAGTTTACGCTTACAAAAGGATTATCCTTTCTATCGCTCAGCTTATGGATAGCCTTGGCGATAAGTTCCTTGCCTGAACCGCTTTCGCCTGTTATCAGCGCTGTGACGTCTGTTGCAGCGACCTTTATTGCAAGTTCAACTGCCTGCTTCATCTCCCCGCTCTCGGCTATGATTTCATCTCTGAATATGTTTTTAAGATTTTCAGTCTTGATGGTTTCAATTTCTCTCTGCAATTCATATTTTTCTATAGCCCTGCTTATGACGGTTCTTACTATCCCTATGTCAACGGGCTTGGTGAAAAAATCATACGCCCCATCCCTGATTGCCCTCATTGCAAGCTCTTTTGAACCGTATGCCGTTATCATTATCACCGGCATAGAATAACCTTCGGATTTTATATGCCGGAGAACTTCAATGCCGCTCATGTTAGGCATCTTTTCGTCAAGAAGCACTAAGCTGTAAGTATTATTTTTCAAACAGTCAAGCGCATCGGCACCTGTCCCGGCAAGATCAAACTCAAAACCTTCTTTCCTGAGGAGTTCACCAAGGAAAAACCTAATGCTGGCATCGTCATCTGCAATTAATATCCTATGTTCATTAGCGCTCAATGGCATTTAGAAACTCTTGGGTATTATTTTGTTCCGGCTAATATTTTAGCATATACAAGTAGAGGAAAAAATCTTACCTCAATATCCGCTATAGCAAACGGTTTCAAATCACAGTTGCCCCGAAAGATCCAGTTCAATCATCTCTATGGCAGGCATGTATAAGGAGGCTATGTCTGGATTAAGGCAAGATTCAAGGATCTGTCAGTATAGGGCTGAAGTCTCCACGAAGTGGAGCAGAAGCACCGCATAAGGACTTATAAGAGCCTAATATATTGTACTAACATCTTACCTTTGCAATGGTAGTTTAATATTGCCAAAAGACAGATGCAGCCTCCTGAAAAGGTATTTTAAAGTGAACAAAGCTAAATCCCGCTGCTTCGTAAAGGTTTTGAGGTGCACATGCCTGCCGAGCATTTTGCTCGGTTGCATTGTTCGGGTTAAAATTACAGTTGACAGAAAATATTGTTTAGGCAATGATTTTATTATGCATGACGGCGGAGATGTAAGAACAGCCTTTGAAATATCCGAAATAGAAAAATTATACGGTAGCAGTTTTACAGGCGGCAATAGCGTCCACCTTCTGTGGAAGAATGGGGAACTGTTCAAGGCGATATTTGATTCCATTGCAGGTGCAGAAAGATTCGTCTGCCTTGAGTTCTACATGTTCCGCAATGATGAAACAGGCATTGAACTGGCAGAGCTGCTGAAAAAGAAAGCCGCGGAAGGAGTCTGCATATACATGCTTTATGACCACTTTGGCTCTTTCGGAACACCGCAGAAATTCTGGGCAAGACTAAAACAAGCGGGGATAAACGTCAGGGCATCTCATCCTTTCAAGTGGGCCGCTCCATTGCTTTATGCCCGCCGTGACCATAAAAAACTTATCTTGATAGATGGGGAAAAGGTATTCACTGGAGGGTTGAACATCGCAAATGAATACAGGGGATACTATTTCAAAAGACATAAAGAGGCGTGGAGAGATACAGGCATACTGCTTGAGGGCCCAATAGCCGGGGCACTGCTAAGTGAGTTTAAGAAAAGCTGGCTGCTCTGGGGCGGGACTATAGAGACAGCAAAAAGTTCAAGGTTGGAAGTTGAAAGTGATAATTTAGAAATTAAAACTCTCAACTCTGATTTGCCTGTGCTGCCTATATTCGCAAGTTCATCACGAGGGAGGAGAAGGCTGAGGAGGCTTTTATATTACAGCATTAATCATGCAAGGAAGAGCATATTCCTCACTACAGCCTATTTCACTCCGAGCAGAAGAATGATTGATATGCTGTCAGGAGCGGTTAAAAGGGGAGCAATAGTCAAACTGCTCCTGCCGCTAAAAAGCGATGTGCTGGCTGCAGATTATGCAGGAAGGGCATCATTCACAGAACTGCTGAAAGCCGGTGTGCAGATTTACACCTATAAGGGCAGGATACTCCATGCAAAGACTGCGGTGTTTGACGGCTGCTGGAGCATTATAGGCTCTGCAAATCTTGATTTTCAGTCACTGAGAAGAAATGATGAGGGGAATGTCGGAATACTTGATAAAAATTTAGGGCAAAAAATGATAGACTTATTTGAGGAAGACACTAAAAACTCTGCAAGAATATATCTGGGACAGTGGACAAAACGGAATTTCTGCGAAAAAATCAGAGAAAGGTTCTTTGTCCTCTTCAGAGGGCGGTTGTAGATTCCGGCTCTGAAACCTGTAATGCTATTTACGTTTCACCCTTAAGCGTTATTATTTTGTATGCGGTTGACGGCAGCCATATAACAAACTTTGTTTTGCCTTCAGACGTCTTTACAGTTATAGTGCCCCCAATGTTCTTTATTGCATCTCTCGCAATTTTCAACCCCATTCCGCGCCCTTTACCCTTGGTTGTAACATCCGCCTCAAATATTGCATTCACATCGATTCCGCGGCTAAGTTCTGAATCGCTGCTTACCTCAATCTCAGTCCAGTCATCGGTAATCTTTGCTTTTATGGCTATCTCTCCGTTTTTCCCAACTGCCTCATAGGCATTCAGGACTATATTATAAAGCGCATGGAAAAACTTCTCGTCTGCCACCCGTATCTTATCTGCAGTCTCATCGTAGTCCTCCTTTATACTTACAGCCTTTTCCTTTGCAACCTGACTGCATAAAAGCATAACCCTGTGAATTATATCCCTGAGAGTATTCTCTTCGGCAGCAGCTGTCTTTTTTTCAAAGAGGGTGTCCACCACCCTGTTCAGGCGCTCTGTCTCTTTGAGTATTGTATTTATATAAAGTTTCTTCTGTTCGTTGTCATTAATATCCTCTCCGATAAGCTGCACAAGTCCCTTTATGGACGCAAGGGGATTTCTAATCTCATGCGCTACCTCCATTGCCAGCGTTCCGATATTCGCCAGTTTTTCGGTTTTTTGCATCTCACGGTGCATCTCTTTTATCTTTGTGGTATCCATAAAATTTAGCACTGCTCCATCTATGCCATATCTGCCTTTTATTGGTGAAAGAGCATACCCAATTGTCCTGCTTTCACCGTTTATTGTTATATCCAGTTCAGAGGCAGCGGTCTTTCCCCTCAGAACTGTTTGCAAATCCCTTGTTATATTCAATAGGGTCCCGATATTTTCGCCGAGCAGATCAGTTTCCTTACTGCCGAGCATATAGCAGGCATACGGGTTCACCATTGTTATTGCTCCGCTTTTATCAGCTGTCATTACTCCTCCTGTTGTACTTTCAATCAGTGAGGTATACTTGCTGAGGGATGCAGCTATTTTTGTAAACTCCTTGCCGAGCGAACTGAATTCCTCTATGTTTTTGTCTTCCGCACCTTCGCTTAATAATTTTCTTGCAGGCCTTACAAGAGCGTACGCAACAATCAGGCCCGTCACGAATGCCACTGTAGCAAGGATATAAGTCCATTGTTCTGCAAAATTATAAATGGAGATAAACTCTGCCGAATCAATAACGCTGCGCTTAAAAACAGCCCTGAATCTTGCCAATAAAATTAGCGGCGCAGCCACTGCAAAAACAGAAAAAAACAGGGGCAGGAATACAAAGAGTCCAAGATAAAACCGCCTTTTTAAAAAGGCTGATATTATCTTTTCATAACTTTCATCATGTCCCATATTGGAAGGAATATCCCCAGTGCGAGAAAGAGTATCCCGCCGGCAAGAAAGACCAGCAGAACCGGTTCAAGTGTTGTTGAAAGGTTTTTAATGGCATATTCAACCTCAAGGTCGTAATAGTCAGCTACCTTTGTAAGCATATCATCAAGCGCTCCTGTTTCCTCGCCAACAGCAACCATCTGCGTAACCATCGGCGGAAAAACCATTGTGCTTGCCATCGGCACAGCCAGCCCTTTTCCTTCACGCACGCTTTCTTTTATCACCTCAACGGCCCTTGCAATGATGATATTCCCGAGTGTGCCTGCAACTATGTCAAGCGCATGGAGCATTGGGATGCCGCTGCTGTAAAGCGTAGAAAATATCCTCGCAAACCTTGACATAACAGTCTTTTCAACAACAGATCCTATTATCGGAACATTGAGCTTAAACTTGTCCAAGTTCCATCTGCCGGACGGAGTCCTCACATATCCCCTAAATGTAAAAATAACTCCTGCTATAGTGGCTAATATAAGCGGCCAGTATGTCCTTATTACTTTATTCAGGAATATAAGCACACGCGTTGGAAATGGAAGCTCTACTTTTGCAGATTGATATAAAGAAGCAAATTTAGGGACAACAAATGTTGTGAGCACAAGAAAAGCGATTATCATGCTTATTACAACAATGACGGGGTATCTTGTTGCCGCCTTTATACGCGCTCTCGTTGTCGCATCATGTTCAAGCAAGGATGCCAGCCTGTTAAGGATGTCGTCAAGCACTCCCGCCTCTTCACCTACTTTTACCATGCTGATATAAAGCGGTGAGAATACTTTCGGGAATTTTGCCAGAGCACCAGAAAAAGAACTTCCCCTCTCCACCTCTCTTCTTATTTCTTCTATTATATTGCTGAGTTTCCTGCTCTTTGTTTGTTCCGAAAGCGTGTCCAGGCTTCTGATAAAAGATATGCCTGAACTAACAAGCGTTGCAAGCTGCCGGCTGAACACTATGAGGTCTTCATCCTTTACCCTGTCAAAAATCTGCCATCCCTTCTCAATGGGAGATTTAATATCTTCTTCCGCTTCTATTCTTATAGGAGTATATCCTTTGGAAAAAAGCTGCTCCGCAACCGCATCAGTCGTAGGAGCATCAATAATACCGTTTACAATCTCTCCTGTTTTATCCCTTACTTTATAGCTATACGTTGGCATATCACTTATTTTTTATTTTCTCACTTCTTACTCATTACTTATTTATTCTGTCTCCTGCGTCACTCTCATTGCTTCTTCAATCGTCGTAATACCATCCTCTGCTTTCAAGAGACCTTCCTGCCTCATAGTTCTGAAGCCTTCCTTTATCGCCTGTGCCTTTATCTCGCTTGCAGGAGCCTTCTCTATTATCAGTTTTTTTATTCCCTCTGTAACCAGAAGGAGTTCAAATAATCCTTCTCTTCCAAGGTATCCTGTGAAACGGCACTCGCTGCAGCCCTTACCGTGCAGAAGCCCCTTCCCTTTAATTCCCACCCGCCTTAACATATCTTCGTCACCGGTATAGCTTTCTTTGCAGTAAGGGCATATCTTTACAATAAGCCTTTGCCCTAAAACTCCGATAAGAGAAGACGTGATAAGGAACGGTTCAATTCCCATATCTATCAGCCGGGCTATTGCCCCGACTGCCTCATTTGTATGAAGGGTGCTAAGAACAAGATGCCCTGTAAGCGCTGCATGTGTTGCGATTGACGCTGTTTCAGTGTCCCTTATCTCACCGACCATTATTACATCAGGGTCCTGCCTGAGAATAGACCTCAACCCTGATGAGAATGTCATCCCTGCCTTTGGATTAACCTGCACCTGATTTATATTAGGCAGGTTATATTCTATGGGATCCTCTATTGTTACTATGTTTTTCTCTGCAGCGCTTATCTTACGCAGAGACGAATACATCGTTGTTGTCTTACCGCAGCCCGTGGGCCCTGTTGAGAGTATAAACCCGTAAGGCATGCTTATTAGCTTTTCATATGAATCAAGCAGATTTTTCGAGAATCCAAGCTGGCTGAGTGTGAGCTGAGGAAGCCCTGATGTTTTTTCAAGCAATCTCAGCACCATTTTTTCACCGTGATGCGTCGGCAGAGTTGACGCCCTTACATCAAACTGTCTGCCCTCAATATTTATAGGAAATCTTCCATCCTGAGGCACTCTCTTTTCAGCGATATCCATTCCTGAAAGTATCTTTATCCTTGAGACAATGCCTGCATGTAGGTGCTTGGGAGGTTTCATAATATCATGCAGCTTCCCGTCAATCCTGAATCTGACACGGATGGAGTCCTCATAGGGTTCTATGTGTATGTCACTTGCCCTGTCCTTTACAGCCTGTGTAACAACTGTATTGACGAGCTTCACGATTGGGGTGTCTTCAACCATCGCCTCTGCTGCACCAACAATCTTTTCCTTTTCAGGATAATAAACATCTGCGGCCTTAACAACCTCATCCATCTCTCCTCTGGTATAATATTGGTCAAGCGCTCTGAGAAGAGCAGATTCTGTTATAACTACTGTGTCCACAGGCATCCTTGTTGCCCGTTTTATCTCATCTATCGCAAAGACATTGAGCGGGTCAGACATTGCAATAGTAAGCCTTCCGTTATTAATCTCAAGAGGCAGCGTCCTGTGTTTCCGCGCAAGAGACTCTGGTACCAAATCCAAGACTCCCGGAGCTACAGAGATAAACCGCAGTTCTTTAAATGGCAGTCCCATCTGTGCGCTGAGCGCCTTTGCCATAACCTCTTCTGTAATAATACCGAGGCTGACAAGTGTTTCTCCAAGCCTTTTGCCAAGCCTCTTCTGTTCCTGCATTGCCTTGTCACGCTGTTCAGCAGTTATGACCCCGGCTTCTATCAGAAGTTCTCCTAAATATTTTTTTCTCAGCACTATCTCTATTTCCCCTTAGACTAAGAGCCGAGTCCGAGCAGATCAAATTTAACAGAAAACCTAAACTCGCTTGGCTTGTTGTTTACCTCATCAGGAGGGTTTCTGTTAACTATTATTGTCATTCCCCAGCACTGCTGCTGGTATTTCATGGTAAACGAAGAATCCCTCATTCCTCCTCCTTTAGCATCATACCAAACTTTAACCTCTGCAGACAAGTTCTTAGAGTGAGTATAACTCGCCCCTATATCATAAGACATAAGGTTATTAGGCTGGTTGAATCTCTCCCCAAAAGAAAATGAAAACTTCTTGATAGGGATGGATATGCTTGAGTTTAGAGTCTCAATATGGCCTGTGTAGTGATTATAAGAGGCATCAGCAGTTACAGGGAAAGGCCTTGGAACAGATGCTGACACACTTAACGGAGAAAGTGGAACGTCCCGTTCATATGTATTATATGATTCCGACACGCTTACGGTAAGGAATTCACCTTGTTTGTCAAGAAGGCGGTTTACGACAGAAAGGCCTATTGATGACTGCCTTGAATAAATATCCGTGGAATCAAACAGTGGGACATTGACCTTGTCTTTTTTGAGCCACGGTAAAAACGTATATCCCAGAGAAGGTTCAATGCCGTGGGTAAGATCCTCGCTATATTTCTTTATGAACCGGCTGGACGCCGTGATATTGTAGTCAAACATATCTCTGTGCACTGAACTCTTAAATCCCTCGGCAGCATTGTCCTTTAAGGAATATACTGTTTCTCTCAGCCCGAGATTCTGGAATAAAATAACCTTGTCTCCGAAGGAATGGGAAAGTTTAGGATAAATGTCAAGACGCTGTCCTGATGCGCCTATGTCCCTTGAGAAATTTGACGCAGACGATGTCATTGAGAAAACCACAGGCCCGACTATAGACGGGTTAACAACATACCCTAATTCAGGCAGTCTCTGAGCTACTGCTGAATTATGACTGCCGTCCTTGAGGTCAATAATATACTGTGACATGAGGTAAAGGCGTGAGTTGTCCAAAGGAAGCGTCACTTCGCCGGTTGATTCAAGAAATCTGTTTACCCTTTCATCGCGGTGCATGCTGAATTCCCTATAAAAATTTTTTTCATTTAACAGATTAACATTCCAGTATCCGGAAAGACCGTCCTCACTCCTTTTCGAATGAGTAGACTTTATCTCATAAAAATCACTTCCCGCCTTGCTGTTATGAAAATGATAGAGCCAGTGTTTGCCCTCTACATCTCCGGGCGTCACATATCTATATTCAGCCCCCTCTCCCAGTCCTGCATTGGTATGCCAGTCAACAATAAATGTCGCGTCCTTGTCTTCATCTATAGCCCAGAAAAACGGCTGTCCGTAATAGAACCCCTTTGACTGTGAAAAGCCAAATACAGGCGTGAGAAGCCCTGTTTTTCTTTCGGTAAGTGCAGGCGCCAAGAGATAAGGCGTATATAAAACAGGGAAGTCTTTGACATTGAAAGTGGCGTCACGCGCCTTGAAGCGGTCTCCGATAATTATGTCAGCAGTCCTACCTTTGATACACCACTCAGGAGAAGGGGTTCCGCATGTTGTTATTGATGCCTTTTTAATGAAATATTCCTTTTCTCCCCTCTTTTCTATCTCTGTGCCTGAGACGCGGAACTTTTCTTTTTTTTCTTTTTTTGAGAAAATCTCTGCATTATAAAAAGTGCCTTTTTTTGTATTAAGATTGAATTCTGCCTTTTCAGCTTGAAGAACTATATCAGTGGTATCATATACCACATTCCCTTCAGCAAAAACATCGGATGTCTTTTCATCATACCTCATCTCATCTGCCATCATTATTGTTTCGCCTTGTTCAACCAGCACAGAACCCCTTGCCGTATACATTGATGTGCTTTTTTCATGTTTTAAAGAATCTGATGTTATGAATATCGGAGGCTCTTCAGCAAAACAACTAACAGTGGATAGTGAACAATGAACAGTGAACAGGAAAAAAATAGTGAATAGTGAATAGTGAATAGTGAATAGTCTTCTGCTTTTTGCTGATTGCTCACCTGACGACTGTCGTCTATGGCGACTCTTCATAATGTTTCCCTCAGACCCGAAAGAATGCCTCTTCCGCAAAGCATCTCCTTTGCTTCGCCTATAGTGTAAAACGAGCCTGTAATCAGGATGAGTTCGGAGTTTTTTGCTGAAGGCTGAGGGCTAAACGCTGAAAGCTTAATTGCCATATCAATTGCCTCTTTCACAGCTGGGGCCAGATGGATATTCGTAAATCCCATCTCTGCTGCACATTCTGCAAGTCTCTGCGGTAATGCTGCTCTCTCATACATAGGTGCTGTCAGTATAATCTCGTCAGCAAGCGGCAGCAGCGGCTTCATTATGCCTTCTATATCTTTATCAGCCATAATTCCGATTATGAGGATTAACCTGCTATATCGTGGGAGGAAGTTTTTTCTGAGCGTCTCTGCCAATACTGCAGATGCTGAAGGGTTATGCGCCCCGTCAATCAAAATCGGCGGTTCCTTTGAGATGAATTCAAGCCTACCCTGCCATTTTATATTTCCAAGCCCTGCTCTGATTGTATCAGGAGTTAAGCGAGAGGTGTTAGGCAGGGACTTCTGAGAAATGACCTCAATTGTTTTTAGTGCAAGAGATGCATTCAATACCTGGTGTCTGCCCGGGAGTGATATAACCAAATCCTCGAAATTACTATCGCCATTATAATTAAAAACACTTCCGCTTGTATTTTCTGTCTTTATCGCTGCTGAAAAATCCCTGCCATAAATAAAAAGACTGGCATTCTTTTCTTCCGTCTTCTTTTTGATTGCATCCATTACAGACCGCTCCTGCGCTGACGTGATAACAGGAACTCCAGCCTTTATTATCCCTGCCTTTTCTTCTGCAATCGCTGAGATGGTATTGCCAAGGAATTCACTGTGGTCATAATTGATACTTGTTATAACAGATGCCTCAGGCGACAGAACATTTGTTGCATCAAGCCGTCCGCCCATTCCTGTCTCAACCACTGCCCAGTCAATGTTTTTCCTTTTAAAATAGAGGAAGCCCATTGCAGTTACAAACTCAAAAAAGGTTGGAGTCATCTTGAATCTTGAATCTTGAATCTTATTTCTTATTTCTTCTGCAAGGCTGACTACCTCTGATTCAGAAATATCTTCATTGTTGACCCTAATCCTCTCGGTGAAACTTACAAGATGCGGGGATGTAAACAATCCTGTCCTGAACCCCGCAGCCTGCAATGCCGAAGCTATAATAGCTGATGTAGAACCTTTCCCGTTTGTCCCTGCGATATGGACGGATGAAAAATAGTTTTGCGGATTGCCGGATAAAAAAAGAAGCTTCACTGTATTATCAAGTCCCAGCTTGATACCGTGTTTCTGAAGCCCGTAGAGATAATTGACCGCAGCGGTATAACCCATAAGTGCAATATTTTACATTAAATACTATGCAAGTAAGAAGAAAGAAATTAAAAAAATAAATTGATCTGAAACCTGAACTGTTGAGAGGCTGAAATTTCTTACGAAAGGAATTCTATGAGCTTTGCGAGAGTCTTTTTCATGTCTTCTCTGCTGACAACCATATCTATTAACCCATGCTCAAGAAGGAACTCTGCCCTCTGAAAATTATCGGGGAGCTGCTGTTTCATTGTCTGTTCTATGACACGTGGGCCTGCAAACCCTATTAGGCTTCTCGGCTCAGCGATTATTACGTCTCCGATTGTGGCAAAACTTGCAGCAACGCCGCCGAATGTCGGGTCAGCAAGGACAGAAATATACGGGATACCATTATCTTTGAGTCTTCCTATTGCTGCAGAGACCTTTGCCATCTGCATAAGGGAGAATATTCCTTCCTGCATCCTTGCGCCGCCTGACGATGCAATGCTTATTAACGGGACTCTTTTTTCAAGAGCTGTTTCTGCAGCCCTTGAAATCTTTTCTCCGACAACAGAACCCATGCTTCCACCCATGAACGAAAAATCCATCACAGCAAGGATGACAGGGAAACCGTTTATCACTGCCTCACCTGAGATAACAGCATCGGAGAGACTGCTCTTGGCCCGGTTTGCCTGTATCCTTTCAGGATAAGAAAGAGAGTCTTTAAAGTTCAGCGGATCTCCTGAACGCATATCTGCGTCAAACTCTACAAAACTTCCTGCATCCGCAAGAAGCTCAATTCTTTCTTTAGCGCTTATCCTGAAATGGTAATCACACTTCGGACAGACTTTAAGATTCTTGTCTACCTCTTTTTTGTAAACAATCTCTTTGCAGTTATCGCACTTTACCCAGAGGCCTTCCGGGATCTTTACCTTTTTTTGCAGTTTCGGTTCTTTTAACTTTTTAAACCACATCAGATATTTATAACCTCACCATCTTTAAGTATTCTGATATTGGGAATCCTGAGTCTTTTAATCTCAGACCTTATGGTTTTGAGATGCTGCGGCTTGGGATGTGTTATTAGTATTTTGTCAGGAGGTATGTTTATTTTGTCCAGTTCTTTCCTGAGCAGCCTTGGAGTTAGATGCCCTGTCTCAACAGCCATAGCCTCCATTTTGTTTGGAAAAGAGACTTCTATTATGGCACGGTCTATCTTTATCCTGCCCGCTTCCTTCCAGATAGCAGTTGTTGGCCCTGTATCGCCTGTATAAAGGAGTCTTTTGCCTCTTCTGTCCTCAATGATATAACCGGCTGCAGGAACCGAATGGTTGACTCTGTATGCACTAACTTTATAGCCGTTAATTTCTATCTGTTTGCCGGGCTTCACCTCTAAAAACCTGATTACAGCCTTTTCAGCATTTGGTATCATTGTAAAATCAGGCCATATTTTATTATTTAAGAGATTGTTTTTCAGCGACTTCAATACCGGAGCAATCCCTATCACTATAACATTGTGTCTCTTGTTTTTTATAATTATGTTGTCTGCAAGGAAAGGGATTCCTCTTATATGGTCAAGATGAGCGTGTGAAACAACAATATGCCGTATCTTCCACTGGGCATCCTCAGAGAGGTAAGCGCCGATTGTTCCGGCATCAAGCAATATTTTCCCGTCAATCAAGAAAGCCGGAGGGTTAAACCCAGGAAATTCTGCTCCTGAACATCCGAGAACTTCTACTTTCATACCACAATCTCCATTTCTCTCCACGCCTTTAAAAATGCGTCGACTACTAAAGGGTCAAACTGTCTGCCTGCATGTTTTTTTAATTCGCCAAATGCATCATCTTCGCTGCGCACTTTTCTATACGGCCTGTCAGTCGTCATGGCATCAAATGTATCGGCAACTGCAATAATCCGCGCTGACAATGGAATCTCGCTGCTCTTCAAACCATCGGGGTATCCTGTGCCGTCATAGTTCTCGTGGTGCCCTCTCATGCCCGGGATAACATCTTTTAGTTGCTTAACATGACTTAGTATCTCTGAACCATACTTGGGATGCATACACATCACCTCAAACTCTCCGGGTTCAAGCCTGCCTTCCTTAAGAAGCACATTGTCTCTTATCCCGATCTTTCCGATGTCATGGAGTATAGCAGAAAGCTTTAAATTTTCAAGCTCTGCCCTGTTAAGCCGGAGCATGCGTCCTATGGCAAGGCTGTAGTTCATAACCCTTTTCGTATGGCCTCCTGTGTAAGGGTCTCTTTTTTCAATGGTCTCTGCAAGCGCCTGTGCTGTACCGTGAAATGTATCCTTAAGTTCCTGATAAAGGTTCGCATTTTCTATCGCAACAGCCACCTGATTTGCAAGCGCACACAGTATCTCCATGTCCTCATTATCAAAATTCCCTGCCTTTTTGTTTATTGTCTGGAGCGCTCCGAGAATCTCCTCTTTTGTTTTTACAGGCACACATATCATGTCTCTTGTGAAAAATTCGCTTCTGTCATCTGCGCCCCTAAAAAATCTCGAATCTGACTGAACATCGCGCACTATGACAGGTTCTCCTTTTTCAGCAACCCATCCAGCTATGCCCTCGCCTTTCTTAAGCCGCATCTCTTTGACCTTCTCTCCTTTATCTCCAAGCGCCACTTCAAAAAAGAGCTCATCATTTTCCTTGTCCTTCAGAATCAGACTTCCTGCTTCAGCATTAACAAGCCGCGTTGCCGCTTCAATCGCTCGTTTTCTCACTTCATGCGTATCAAGCGTAGAATTGACTATAGCTGTCAGTTCCATCAGGGTACTAAGCTGTGCCAGCTTCTTATCAGAGACCTCGTTCATTTGATTACCTCTCTTAATGTGAGAAGGAAACCCCTGAATTCCTTATCTGAGCTCGCCTGCGCTTTTTTGACTATTGCGCTTCCAATAATCACCCCGTCAGAGACGCCTGCCACTGCCTTAGCCTCATCAGGCGTTGAAATACCGAATCCGACGGCAACAGGCTTATCCGAAATTTTACGAATCCCCTTTATTGATTTTTCAATAGAGTCGTCAAGTAAAAGCTGAGCGCCGGTAATGCCGGTTATTGAAACATAATATATAAAACCCGTTGATGCGCTTGCAACCTTTTTTATTCTTTCATCTGTTGATGTCGGAGCAAGAAGGAAGATTGAAGCAAGGGCTGCATTTTTAGCAAGCCTTGTAAACTTTCCTGCTTCATCAGGCGGAAGATCAGGGATTATAACACCATCAACTCCTGCATCTTTTGCGTCTGCAATAAATCTCTCTTCACCGTATTTGAAAACAGGATTATAATACGTCATCAACACCAGAGGGATTTTTGTTTTTTGTCTTAAATCTTTTACAAGGGCAATCACCTTTTTTAAAGTAACTCCATTTTTTAATGCCCTTTCCGCTGCCCTCTGAATCGTCGGGCCGTCTGCGAGAGGGTCTGTGAAAGGCACGCCAAGCTCAACAATGTCTGCGCCGCATTCTTCAAACATGAGGACAATTTCTTTTGTCTTATCAAGAGAAGGATCGCCTGCCATTATGTAAGGGATAAATGCCTTCTCATTCTGAGCCTTTAATTTTTTGAATACCTTTTCAATTCTATTCACAGCTCTATTCCTTTGATATTCGCTACGTGCTGAACGTCTTTGTCTCCCCTTCCCGAAAGATTTACAATTATAATTTTATCCTTTGAAAGTTTCGGCGCAAGTTTTATTGCTTCTGCGACTGCATGTGCAGATTCAAGGGCAGGGATTATCCCTTCTTTTCTTGAAAGCAGTTCAAATGCAGCCAATGCCTCATCATCTGTAGCATATGTGTACTCAACCCTTCCCATATCTTTGAGAAAAGGATGCTCGGGACCTACTGCTGCATAATCGAGTCCTGCCGAGACTGAGTGAGTTCCGAGAATATTTCCGTCATCGTCCTGAAGGAGATAGGTCTTGCATCCCTGAAATACTCCTACAGAGCCACCGGCAAATCTTGCCGCATGCTCACCTGTCTCTATCCCCTTGCCTCCGGCCTCTACTCCGACCATCTTTATTTCATCGTCAAGGAATTCATGAAATAATCCCATTGCATTGCTTCCGCCGCCAACGCATGCAACCAGATAATCAGGCAACCGTCCCTCTGCCTGAAGAATCTGTTTTTTAGCCTCCTTCCCGATAATTGACTGAAAATCCCTCACCATTGACGGGAAAGGATGAGGCCCGAAGACCGTGCCTAAAACATAATGAGTAGTCCCTACATTTGTTGTCCAGTCTCTCAGAGATTCATTTATTGCATCTTTCAACGTCTGCGACCCGACAGCTACCTCAAGGACCCGTGCGCCAAGGAGCCTCATCCTGAAAACATTCAGCGCCTGTCTTTTCATGTCCTGAGTTCCCATGTAAACATCGCATTCAAGGCCGATAAGCGCAGCGCCTGTGGCAGTTGCAACTCCATGCTGTCCGGCGCCTGTTTCAGCAATGATTCTTTTTTTGCCGATTCTTTTTGCAAGCAGAGTCTGCCCCAGCGCATTGTTAATCTTATGCGCGCCTGTGTGAGCAAGGTCTTCTCTCTTTAAATATACCTTTGCGCCTCCGAGATGTTCCGTAAATCTCTTTGCAAAGTATAAAGAGGTTGGTCTTCCTATATATGTTTTCTGGAGATGTGCAAGCTCTTTTTGAAAATCTTTGTCTTTCCGGTATTTCAGATATGCCTGTTCAAGTTCAATGAGCGCAGGCATCAATGTTTCAGGAACAAATCTTCCGCCATATTGTCCGAAATAACCTTTCTTCATTTCCTTCTTTCTCTTCCGCAGTTACAATTAAGTCCGTGTGTACAGCCCTCAAACGGATTTATGACAAGTCTTTTAGGAATAAACTCGCCGCACTTGCAATTCCATCCGCCTCCGGCAGCCTTAGCTTTATCAAGCTCTCTCCCGCAGACCGGACAGAGAGGCAAAACCTCCTCGCCTTCTTCTGCTTTCTTCCTCTTCTCTCTCATCTTACAGTTAAAATGCTTGCTATTATTATAGCAGTCCAATAGTATAATTTATATTTGAATTATAAGGTACTAATAGTCTCATAAGCAAGAAGACATGTGCATACCTTCTTGTCATTGTGGCTTGTCCGCAATCCTTCAGGAAAAGAAAGATTCCCAACAAGCAGGAATGACAGTCATATTGCCATACTTTTGCACTTCTTAGATATAATTTGACCACCAATAATCACTTGGGGTAGTATTAACATCACGCAGGATGAGAAGAAAAAATGTTTCCTTTTAAAGATGACAACCCAACGCAAACGACCCCGTTCATTACAATAGCGATAATCACGGCAAATATTCTTGCGTATTTATGGGAATTACTCTCGCCTGCCGGTGAAAGATATATCATTTATAACTATGGCGCAATTCCTTCAGGACTGCTGTCTTTAGAAAAGACACAGGCGCTGCATCCGATGGTTACTGTTTTTTCATCCATGTTTCTTCACGGAGGCCTTCTGCACATTGGCGGCAACATGCTTTACCTCTGGATATTCGGCGATAATATTGAAGACAGGCTGGGCCACTTCAGGTTTCTTATTTTTTATCTTGTAAGCGGGATTATAGCCTCATATGCGCATGCTATATCATCGCCTTCTTCAACTGTGCCAATGATAGGCGCAAGCGGTGCTGTCTCAGGCGTTCTCGGCGCTTATATACTTTTATTTCCTCATGCGCGCGTGCAGACCCTGATATTTTTCGGATTCTTTATTCAGGTTGTGAAGATTCCTGCCTTGATAGTTATTGGATTTTGGGCTATTATACAGTTTGTCAATGGAATCCTCAGCCAGGGGCTTTTGCCTCAGGGCGGGGTCGCCTGGTTTGCCCATATCGGCGGATTCCTTACAGGCCTTTTGACGATTAAGATATGGCTGCCTAAAAGGAGGTCCAGAGAGTGGTCGTAGGCTGTCCCAAGTGCAAGATTAAGCTTAAAGTTGCTGACGAAAAACTAACACCTGAAGGCGTGAGATTTAAATGCCCGAAATGCAGCGCAGTTCTCCTCGTAAAAAAACCTTCTGTCCAGATAAAACCTCTTGAAGGAAAGGTAATTGTTGCGCATGAAGACCCTGCAATTGTTGAAAAGATAAGCAATTACCTTAGAAAGAAAGGATATACGGTTATTACATCAAACGACGGAATAGACACGATGATAAAAGCTATCAAGGAACTTCCGTTCCTTGCGTTTCTGGATGTTGCACTTCCCAAGATATACGGCTTTGAGTTGTGCAAAAGGCTGAAGGAAAGGCCTGAGACAAAAGACATAAAAATAATTCTGATCTGCTCAATATATGACAAGACCAGATACAGGAGAGAGCCCAATTCCCTTTATGGAGCTGATGACTATATAGAAGAACACCACATAGAAGACCTCCTTATGGAAAAGATTGAAGCGCTGCAACCCTTTGCAGGGATGCCTCGCAAAATAGAGGCGCAGCAGCCTCAGGCGGCAATACCTTCAAGGCCGGAAATAAAAAAAGAGATAAAAACAGAAGCGGATGACGCAGTGGAAAAGGCAAAACGGTTGGCAAGAACAATCATTGCGGATATTTACCTTTACAGTTCAACAAAGATGGAAGAAGCAATAAAGAAAAATACCTTCTATGCGGAATTTGCCTCTGATATAAAAGAAGGGACAAAACTTTACAATGGCCGTGTGTCTCAGGAAGTTAAAAATAAAGGAGATTTCTTCCGCGAGGCAATAGAAAATTTCATAGAAAATAAGAAAAAAACCATAAAAATCTGAAAAAGACAGAAAATACAAGAAAAAAGCCGATTAAACGAGATTTCAAGCCTTAAATGCCCCTTAAAAGCCCTTGCCTTAAATGCCGGTTAGCTATTATATTAGCACTCTCTGTTAGTGAGTGCTAACAAGTCCAATCCCGATATTATCGGGACAGCTATCAGTTAAACCTTAAGAAAGGAGATTATCTATTATGAAGTTCAAACCACTTAGAGACAGAGTATTTGTTAAGTATTCCTCGGAAGAGGAAAAGACAGCAGGCGGCCTTTACATCCCGGATGCAGCCAAGGAAAAACCACAGAAAGGCACAGTAATGGCAGTAGGCACAGGCAGGATAACCGAGGACGGCAAACGCCAGCCTATGGAGGTTAAGGTAGGAGACACGATACTTTTTGATAAGTATTCCGGCTCAAAGATTAAGATGGAAAACGAAGAATATCTCATCATAAAAGAAGAAGATATTCTGGGAATCGTAGAAGGCTAAAAAACTTTTTAAAAATAGAAGGAGGAGCAACAAAATGGCTAAACAGCTTCTTTTTGACGAAGCAGCAAGGAGTTCAATACTGAAAGGCATAAGCCAGCTTACGGATGCGGTAAAAGCAACGCTGGGACCTAAAGGACGGAACGCAATACTTGATAAAAAATACGGTGCGCCGACAATAACAAAAGACGGCGTTACAGTTGCAAAAGAGATAGAGTTGAAAGACCCGTGGCAGAACATGGGAGCCCAGCTTGTCAGAGAGGTCGCATCAAAGACATCTGACGTTGCAGGCGACGGCACAACAACAGCAACTGTTCTTGCCCATGCTATTTACAGGGAGGGCATGAAGCATGTAGTTGCAGGAGCTAACCCCATGGACATAAAAAGGGGGATTGAAAAATCAGTAGAGGTCGTCATAAGCGAACTGAAAAAACTCAGCAAGCCTGTTCAGGACAAAAAGGAGATAGCGCAGGTTGGAACAATTTCTGCAAACAATGACCCTTCAATAGGCGATATAATCGCAGAGGCAATGGATAAGGTCGGAAAGGACGGCGTAATAACAGTTGAAGAGGCAAAGAGCATGACAACAACACTTGATGTTGTTGAAGGCATGCAGTTTGACAGAGGGTACATCTCCCCCTATTTCATAACAGACCCTGAGCGGATGGAATGCATCCTTGAAGACGTATTTATCCTCATCAATGAGAAGAAGATTTCAAGCATGAAGGACCTTCTTCCTATACTTGAGCAGACCGCAAAGATGGGCAAGCCTCTGTTAATTTTATCAGAAGAGGTTGAGGGTGAAGCCCTCGCAACCCTTGTTGTCAACAAGCTCCGCGGAACAATTCAGGTTTGCGCTGTAAAGGCTCCGGGATTCGGCGATAGAAGGAAGGCAATGCTTGAAGACATTGCAACCCTCACAGGCGGAACAATGATATCCGAAGATCTCGGGATAAAGCTTGAGAGCATAAAAATATCAGACCTCGGAAGGGCAAAGAAGGTAACCGTTGACAAAGAAAACACAACAATAGTTGAAGGCGCCGGGGACCATAAAAAGATTGAAGGCAGAATAAAGCAAATTAAGGCGCAGATAGAGGAGACAACATCCGACTACGACAAGGAAAAACTTCAGGAGCGTCTTGCAAAGATCGTCGGCGGAGTGGCAGTCATTAATGTCGGAGCAGCAACAGAGACAGAGATGAAAGAGAAGAAGGCAAGGGTTGAAGATGCGCTCCACGCAACAAGAGCGGCTGTTGAAGAGGGAATTGTCCCTGGAGGAGGTGTCGCGCTTCTCAGGACACTTCACGCTCTGAAGAATCTAAAGCTTGATGTGGACCAGCAGATAGGCGTTGAGATAGTAAAGAGAGCGCTTGAAGAACCAATAAGGCAGATAGTCAACAATGCAGGGATTGAAGGCTCTGTGGTTGTTGAGAAGGTAAAAAACTCAAAAGAAGCAAATTACGGATTTGACGCTGACAAGGAAGAATATGTTGATATGATAAAGGCAGGAATCATTGACCCTACAAAGGTGACGAGAACTGCGCTTCAGAATGCGGCATCGGTTGCAGCGCTGATGCTGACAACTGCTGTAATGATTACAGATGTTCCTGAGGAAAAACCTGAGATGCCTGCAATGCCTCCGGGCGGCGGAATGGGCGGAATGTATTAAGAGATAAGAGATATTTAGCAGCACACCTTAAGAGGCGTATTCAATACGCCTCTTTTGTTTTGTGCGCATTGACTCTTGATACTGATTCTGGCATGCTAAAAAAATGAGAAGAAACATCATAATTACAATTTTCTGCCTTGCATTTCTCTATGTTGCATATGCGGCGGTGGAATTCATAGTGCCGCTTCCTGAGGGCACAAAAACAAAAGAAGTGCTTATACCCAAAGGCGCTACCTTCAGGCGGGCAGTTGAAATTCTTGCAAAAGAAAATTTAATAAGGGACAAAAACCTTTTTATCTTCGCAGGCAGGCTTACAGGGTTGCACAGGAAGATAAGGGCAGGCTACTACTCAATCACAGGCGCAATGAATCCGCTCTCTGTTTTAATGCTTTTAAAGAACGGGCAGATTGTAGAGTATGACATAACTATAGTTGAAGGCGATTCGCTTCTGGAGATAGGCGAAAAGCTCGTCGAGACAAATATTGTTGACAGGGAAGGCTTTGAAGAGCTTTCAACAGACAAAAGTTTCTTGCGGGCATATAATATTGATGCGCCGTCAATTGAAGGTTATATCTTTCCTGACACATACAAACTGCCCAAGGGCATAGAGCCTGAAAACGCTCTCGGCATGATGATAAACAGCCTGCGGGAAAAATATTCTGAGAAATTAAGGGCAAGGGCAGCAGAACTTGGGTTCTCTGAAAGGGAGGTTCTTACGCTTGCATCTATAATAGAAAAGGAAGCGGTAATAAATAGTGAGCGGCCGTTAATCTCTGCTGTTTATCACAACAGGCTCAAAAAGCAGATACCGCTTCAGGCAGATCCTACCGCTGTTTATGGCATAAAGAGGTCAAGCGAAAGAATAACCATGAGTGACCTGAAGAGGAAGACACCTTATAATACATATATAATTAAAGGGCTTCCTCCGGGGCCTATCGCATCTCCCGGCATCAAATCAATTGTTGCAGCGCTTTATCCTGCTGATGCGGCTTACATATATTTCGTCTCAAACAATGACGGGACTCATCAGTTTTCTGTTACAGAAGAAGAGCATTTCAAGGCAGTGGCTACATACAGGGAGAAAAGGCAGAAAGATAAACGGATGGAGCAAGATATAGAGAAGCAAAAAGAGATAGAGAATAAGAATAACAAGAAAAACGGAGAGAAGGACAATGGGCGCTCGTAAAAAGACAAGGACAATCTATGTAGGCAAAGTGCCTGTTGGCGACGGGAATCCTGTCAGTGTCCAGTCAATGACAAAGACAGACACGAGGGATGTAAAGGCAACCGCAAAACAGATTAAGGCGCTTGAAAAGGCAGGATGCGAAATCATAAGGCTTGCAGTGCCTGACATGGATGCAGCAAAATCGCTCGCCAAGATAAAAAAATCTGCAAACATCCCGATGATAGCAGATATACATTTTGACTGGAGGCTTGCGCTTGAGGCAATAAAACAGGGAGTTGACGGGCTGAGGATTAACCCGGGCAACATAGGCGCAAAGTGGAAGGTTAAAGAAGTTGTTGCATCTGCCAAAGACAACAGAATACCTATCAGGATAGGAGTTAACGCAGGCTCGCTTGAAAAAGAGCTACTGCAAAAATACGGGCATCCGAAACCAGAGGCGCTGGTTGAAAGCGCAGAGAGTCATATAAGGATTCTGGAAGACATGAACTTTAAAGATATAAAAGTCTCTCTCAAGGCATCAAATGTTCCAACAACAATAGAGGCATACAGGCTGTTCTCAAAAAAATATAATTACCCGCTTCATGTCGGAATATCAGAGGCAGGCCCTCCCTCTACAGGAATAATAAAAAGTTCTGTGGGTATTGGCATATTGCTTTCAGAGGGAATAGGAGACACTATCAGGGTTTCTCTAACGGCAGACCCCGCTGAAGAGGTCAGGGTAGCATACGGCATACTGAGAACTCTCGGGATAAGAGAGAAAGGCGCTGAGATAATCTCATGCCCCACATGCGGCAGGTGCAACATTGACCTCAGAGGGCTTGCAAAAAAGGTTGAGGCAAAACTCAGAAATGTTGATACGCCTGTTACCATTGCTGTTATGGGCTGTGTTGTTAACGGCCCGGGAGAGGCAAGGGAGGCTGACTTCGGAATAGCAGGCGGAAAAAAGAGGGGCATACTATTCAAAAAAGGAAAGATAATAAAACAGGTGAAGGAAGAAGAACTTCTTGACGCCCTCATTGAGGAGATAGAGGGATAAAATGGAACTGATTCGAATACCGCGCATAATGCATGATACATCAAAAGGGCATCTGCTTCACGGCAGGGGCATAGGTTTTGTGCCTACAATGGGAGCGCTGCACGAGGGACATCTCAGCCTTATAAAAAGGTCAAAAGACGAAAACGACATCACTGTTGTAAGCATATTTATTAATCCTCTCCAATTCGGCCCTTCGGAGAATTTTCAGCAATATCCCCGTGATACAGATGGAGATATCGCAAAGCTCCGCAAGGCAGGGGCAAACGTTCTTTTTATGCCTGATGCATCCTCAATATACCATGAAGGATTTGCAAGTTATATCACTGTGGACAAAATCTCCGAGAAACTCTGCGGTGCCTTCAGGCCCGGTCATTTCAGAGGCGTGGCTACAATAGTTGCGAAACTGTTCAATATTGCAAAACCGACAAGGGCATATTTCGGACAGAAGGATTTTCAGCAGGCTCTTATCATTAAAAAGATGGCTAAAGACCTTGATATGCCTGTAGACATCATTGTCTCGCCGACAATCAGAGAGCATGACGGGCTTGCGATGAGTTCAAGGAACCTGTATCTGAATGAAGAAGATCGAAAAGCTGCCCTTGTTATATACGGATGTCTCATCCAGACCAGTGAAATGATAAAATCTGGTATAATTAATAAAAAGAAGATAAAGGGGTTCATGAAAGAAAAGCTTTCAGCAGAGCCTCTGGTAACAGAGATTCAGTATGCATCTGTATACGATCCCTGCACGCTGGATGAACTTGAGGCT
The DNA here is from genome assembly GCA_026387575.1 of Nitrospirota bacterium. Classification (GTDB taxonomy): domain Bacteria; phylum Nitrospirota; class Thermodesulfovibrionia; order Thermodesulfovibrionales; family UBA1546; genus UBA1546. The sequence continues at coordinate 58,317 of JAPLLK010000036.1, forward strand.
GTTGAAAAAGAGGCTTTACTTGCGGTTGCGATTAAGATCGGCGGTGTAAGATTAATAGACAACATGCTGGTAAAAAACAGAGGATAAAATTCAAAGGAGGTAAATTCGGATGTTGCAAAGAGTGCATATACAGATACTTGATAACCCGATGGAAGACATTATCTCCTCCAATGAGAGATTTGATAACTATTCAACCAATAAAGTCCTTGCAGAAGAATTGCAAAAGGAGATGAGCTTTTCTTATCCTTATGTGGTATCTGTGGAATATGTAGACCTGTTTACGGATGATGAAAGTGATTTTCCCGAGATAAGAGAACTTTTAAGGCACGGGGCAATAAACACTCCTGTTGTGCTTATAAACGGCGTGCCTAAGATACACGGCGGCATTCCTTATGCTGTTATAAAGACAGAGATTGAAAAGGTGCTGTCCTCAGGGCCTCTGCACTGAATTTTTATCGCAGATTGAAAGCCTGAATAATAACCGCCTCGCCCATGAATTTTTCTTCTGCTTTCTTGAATCCTGTTTTTGAAAGCCAGCGCTTCATTTCATCCGGCGAATAACTTCTCCCCCCGTCTGTATTGACGAGCATGTTAACAGAGAAGAGCGCCCCCTGCGGAGGATGCGCCCTGTCTTTCAGCAGATGGAATTCCTGAATGACTATCCTTCCGCGTTTGTTTAATGCCCTTTTGCATTTTTTAAGCAGTCTGAGATTATCTTTTTCTGAGAGTGAATGCAGTATCTGGCTTGCAAAGATGAGGTCGTAACCCCTGCCCATGTCGTCCTGAAGAAAGTCGCCCTCAATGAAGTCTACATTTTTCATGCCCTCTTTTTTCACAACACGCCTTGCGATCTTTACGGTCTCAGGCCTATCAAGGAGCGTGACGTCAACTCCTTTTTTAGCCATCTCAATGGAATAAGTCCCGGGTCCTCCTCCGAGGTCAAGTGCGGTCTTTACTCCTCCTACCCCAATCGCCTTAATAACGGATTTAACTTTCAATGATGCAATATTATGCATACCCATAATAAACGCCTCATGGTCGTGAGCTTTTCTTATCGGCTTCCCTGTCTTTATAACCTTATCCAGTTCTGACCAGTTCTGCCAAAGCGAATTGGCATGTCTGAGAATATCACCATGATAATAAGCGCTGCCTCTGACAAGAAACTTTGCCGCAATAGGAGCGTTTGAATATCTGCCCCTGTTCTTTTTCAGAAGCCCTATTCCTGTAATGGCATCAAGAAGAATCTCCGTAGCCCTAAAATCTGTCTTTAGTTTTTTTGCGATTGCATTTGCCGATTGAGGTTTAATAAGACAATCAAAAATCCTGTAGTTGTTTGCAGTCAGCAGCAGCCTTGAAGCCCAGAACCCTCCCCAGAGTTTTCTTAATTCTCCTGCCTCTTCAAGTACGGACATGATTCCTCCGTTGGTTATTTATCTGTGTCATCATTGACTGGTTCAAGTAAATTTAAATTCCTTGGCGTATGGTCTATCTGTTCAATTATTGGAATTTCATCTGCGCCTGTAACACCTAATTCTTTGAATTTTCTGACAGAAGGCAGAACCCTTGATTCCATGGAGCCTACAGCCTTATTGTACGCTCCTATAGCCTTATCAAGACCAGAGCCGACATTTTCTAAATGCTGTACCAGAGTATTCATTCTTTCATATAGCTGGCGCCCAAGTTCGCTTATTACCTGGGCATTTTTTGTGACCTGCTCCTGACGCCATCCATAGGCAATTGCCCTCAGCAATGCGATAAATGTCGTTGGGGTGGCAATGATTACACGCTTCTGAATGCCGTCCTCAATAATGGTATTGTCCATCTCAATCGCTGAGCTTAAGAATGATTCGCCCGGGATAAAAAGAACTACAAACTCAGGAGACTTATTAAACTGGCTCCAGTATTCTTTCGAGGCAAGTTTATTCATATGAGCCCTTACCTGCTGTGCATGTTTTTCCATCTTTGTTTTTCTTTCCTCTTCTGTCTGTGCAGAAGCAGCGTCAAGACATGCCTCTAATGACACCTTTGAATCAACGACTATCTCCCTGTCCATAGGCAGATGCACGATCATATCAGGCCTTATTTTCCCTTTTTCTGTATCTACTGACTGCTGTTCAGTAAAATCACAGTGTATGGACATCCCCGAAAGTTCCGCAACCCTTCTTAGCTGCATCTCACCCCACCTGCCGCGGACTTGCGGTTTTCTTAGGGCAGACACAAGATTGCTCGTTTCTTTCTGAAGTGTTTCGTGAGTTGATGCCAGAGTCCTTAATTGCTCTTCAAGGCTGCCGTATGCTTTATGTCTGCCGTCTTCCATTACCTTTATCTGTTCTTCGTATCTCTTAAGCGTATCTGATAACGGTTTAATCATCCCGTCCATTGCAGTCTGGTGTTCTCCGAGTTTGCCTTTTGTCTCTTCAACAATTTTACCGAGGCGTTCTGATGCAAGCGTAAGAAAACTCTCGTTGCTGCTTTCCAATGCTGCCTTAGAAAGGGCATTGAAAGTGTCTGACATTTCTTTTTTCATAGTCTCAAGCAGCATCTTCTGTTCCTCAAGATTTTTCTGTGATTCTTCTAATCTTGTAAGCGCTTCAACCCTTGACTTCTTCTCATCATCAAGTTCTTTCCTGAGTAAACTTATCTCAGTTTCTCTTTGCTGAATCTGTCTGCCTCTTTCCTCAACAATTGCTTCAGCACCCTTTACCCTTCCTTGAAAGCGGGAAGATGCAAAAAGCCATGCTATGACTCCTCCAATTACAGCACCCAAAATAATAAATAATATATTTGTCATTAGTCTTGTTCCTCCACAATATCCGTTCTGACCAGTGTAAGTATGGCAGAATGGGGAACGATAAGGTATTTTTTGTCTTCAAACTCTATCTCTACTGCGGCATCTTTGAGAAATATCGCATAATCGCCTTCTGCCGCCTGCAAAGGTATGTATTTTAATTCTTGTTTCTTTTTAGCAGACCACGGCTCTTCAAGGATTACATTTGGGTCATGAACAGGATAGCCTGGGCCAATTTTTACAACGTAACCTCCCTGAACTTTGTCTTTTTCTTTCACCGTGGGCGGAAGATAAAGTCCTGTGCTGGTTCTATCTCCTTTATCATCAGGCTCTATCAAAACCCTGTCGCCTACGATTATAAGATTCTTTTTGGCTTTCATAACAGATATTTTAGAATATTTTTGTGACAATTAGCTCTTCTCCTGTCTCCTGCTCCTGCGCCTGTGACTGGAAAATTCATTTGCAGTCATTCCCCTCAGGTTCTATATGAACGACAATGTCAGTAACCGCAGGGAAACTGCTCTTAATCTTTTCTTCAACAGAGTCGGCAATTTTATGTGCCTCCTCGGCAGACATTTTCGGGTCAACAAGTATATGCAAATCGAGATTTATTGAGTGCTCAGTGCCCCTTGTCCTTATGTCATGGCATCCTTTTACTCCTTCAACCCTGTTTATTACTGCCTCGATCGCTACTGTGTCAATACAGATTGTATCAACAAGCACATCAGATGCCCTTTTAATGATT
>JAPLLK010000066.1 GCA_026387575.1 Nitrospirota bacterium
GCCATGAGCCGGGGTTTTCTTTGTCAAGCAGAACAGGGGGTGCGATAACAAGAGTCCTGCCGTCTATCTGTCCGGCAAGAAGCGCGGCAATATATGTCTTGCCAAGTCCAACCACATCGGAAATGAATACGCCTCCATATTCTTCCAGTATCTTTTTAGCATTAAGTATCGCCTGCTCCTGATACTCCAGTCTTTTGAAATCCTGCGGGAGATATTTCGCAAAGACCTCGTCAGAACTGCCAAGCTCATCTTTGAAATATTCATAGAGACATTTCAGGTAAAGCTGATAAGGGGTTATATTCTGATTGAGCCATGTTTTGCCTTCAATGGTGTTAATGTATTTTTCGCTGACATTAACGGCATCTTTCCAGAGCTGCTCAAACTTGTCTTTTGCAAATTCATAGTCGGAGCGGTTCTTGAGTTCCACATTGAATTCAAGATTATCTATAAAACCAGCTTCGGTAAAGTTGCTTGAGCCTGTTATAACCCTGCCAGCATCCCTGTCGCCTTCAGCAAAAGTCATAATATAAAGCTTGGCATGGATATTTTGCGAAGGGTATGCCCTGATTTCCAGTTTGCCGCTGCGAATCCATTCAATAAATTTTACAACACCGTCTTCCACCTTGCTATTGTCTTCGGAATCTTCCATCTCTTTTTCTACCAATCCGCCGATTTCCTGTTTTGTTTCTGAATGAGAGAACTGAAGCGATTGCTGATTGTCTTGCACGGCAGTCTTTAATAAATCATAAGTCTGCCTGCTTGTACTTATGCCGATGAGGATTCTGACTTTCTCTGTTTTTTCTAATGACTTATAAATGGCATGGAAACCACTCGTATAAAAATAACCGACAAGGCAGTCAAACAGTTTTGTATCTTTAATCAGGACTTCAAACCTCTTTTTGAGGTTTTGACTGTGTTCGTTAGTAATAAAGGTAAGGTCTGTGATTGGTTTATGCCTTCCTGCCTCTTTTTCAGACATAGAGTAAGGTATCAGGATTACAGTAAATTTTCAAGAATTAAAACTGCTACGCCCTTGGATGATGTTCGGTATATACCTTCTTGATTCTGTCGGTTGAGACTTTAGTATATATCTGCGTTGTGGATATGTCCGAATGGCCGAGCATTTTCTGAACAGAGCGCAAATCTGCCCCGCCTTCAAGCAGATGTGTTGCAAATGAATGCCGCAGAGTATGAGGCGAGAGGTCAATGCCGATCTGTTTTCCGTATTTCTTAATCGTCTGCCAGAAACGCTGCCTTGTCATTGCGCTGCCCCTGTTTGTGACAAAGAGATAGTCAGACTGCTTTTTCTTTAAGATGGCAGGCCTGAGCTCTTTTGTATATTTTTTAATTTTATCCGAAGCTCTTGAGTTTATAGGAACAAGCCTTTCCTTTGAGCCCTTACCCATAATTCTCAGGAAGCCCGCCTCAAGATTTAAATTATTAAGCTTAAGAGAGACAAGTTCGCTGACACGGAGGCCCGAAGAATAAAGAATCTCCAGCATTGCCGTGTCCCTTAAAAATGTAGCGTTGTCGGTCCTGCTGTCAAGGAGAGATATGACGTCTTCAAGGCTTAGAGCCTTTGGAAGCCTTTCCCACTTTTTAGGGGTCTGAAGATTTTCCGAGGGGTCTTCCTTAATGATCTTTTCTATTATCATATATCTGCAAATGCCGCGCAGGGAGGATATAAATCTGCAAATACTGGTAGTTGAATATCCTTTGTCCTTCACATCATTCAGGAAATCTAAAATATCTGCCCTTGAGAAAGAGTCAAGCCCTTTGTTTTTTGGAGTCAGAAGTTTTTGAAACAGCCCGATATCTCTCGAATACGCCTCAACCGTGTTTTGAGACAGCCCTCTTTCCACATACAGGTAGATAAGGAAATCTTTTAATATCTTCACCAACACTGCCCCTCCGCTTTCTACCTCTCAGGCCTTATGATAAATCTTTTCTCTTTTCTGTTGTCAAGTTATTATACCGTTTGACAAAGAATACCTTTAGTTTTTATTATACATGCACGGTAGTTTGATGCCATTATTAGCGTCTAATAACATGACAAATACAAGATGGTATAGACGCTTTTTTGCCAGATAATAACTAAACGTTGAGGTAATGTAGAATGTGCAGACTGGCTGCGATAACATCAAATAAATATTTCTCTCCCATGGAGAATATCCTCGCCCTTGAAACAATGAAGGAAGGGCATGACGGTTCAGGACTTGGCCTTACGTTAAAGAACCTCGGCGGCGAATTTGAGGACTTAAAAGCATACCCTGTTATGTCCGGCATCTGTTCGAGAAGAGGGGTAGAAATACTCGACGATTACATGGACAAACTCGGCTTCAAGCTCAAACATGAATGGACACCTAAAATAAAACCTGTTAAAGGCATAGTTCAGCGCGATTATTATTTTGCAAAGGCATATGACTATCCAAAATCATACAGGGATAAACCCATGCATGAAAAAGAAGACCTGCTTATGAACACACGGATCGCTTTGAGAAAAATCGGCGAGCCTGACGAATCAATCTTTGTGTTCTCTTTTTACCCTGATGTTATCACCTTAAAAGAAGTCGGTGACCCTCTTGAGCTTGGCGAGTTCTTCGGACTTGACAGGGATGGTTTAAAGGCAAAGATCATATTTGCGCAAGGCAGGCAGAATACAAACTACCAGATATATCTCTACGCATGCCATCCGTTTTTTATCCAGGGATATTGTTCAATGACAAACGGCGAAAATACCGCATTTGTTCCAATCAGAGAGTTTCTGACGAGCAGGGGATTCCCCGGATACATGGGTTATAACAGCGACAGCGAGGTTTTCACTCATATACTTCACTATGCGGTGAGGCAGTTGAATTTTCCCCTGATATATTACAAGGACGTAGTTACACCCCTTAAAATATCAGAGATAGAAAACAGAAAAGAAAGCGGAGCGCTTAGGCTTATCAAACAGTCACTGCGCCCGCTTTGCATAGACGGGCCCAATATGGTTATCGGATTCACCCCTGACGGAACATGCTTTATGGTGCAGGACTCAAAGAAACTTCGTCCTGGGGTTGTTGCAGGCATTAAGGGGAAATATGCGCTTATGTCAGAGGAATGCGGCATAGATAAGGCTATTCCGAAAAGAGACAAATCCATGGATATCTTCCCGATGAAATACGATATGGTGATTGTTTCACCCGGAGCAGAGGAGGTTAAGGTATGGAACCAGCTGCAGGGCTAAGACTGGATCATAACCATCAGCTCTCGTTAAGAGAATTCCCATACATAATCCGTTGGCGCGATGACAGGTGCAAAAGGTGCGGCAAATGCACCGCTGTATGCCCTGTAAAGGCAATAGAGCCCACTGTGAAAGTCCAAAGGCATGTGTCTTCTGAAGGTGATTTCCCTGCTCCAAAGGCAGAAAGAAAGGTCATCCAGATTGTTGAGCAGGTAACTGATATGGAAAGATACTGTACAGGCTGTGGGACCTGCACACTTGTTTGCCCCAATGAAGCAATAGAGCCTGAATTTAACCCGCAGAATAAATTCCTCCACTACAAAAATAAAGGAGGAGAAGGATACAAGAGAGGCGGGAGGAGAAACGACCCCGCCATATCAACCCTGGACAGGCTCAAGTTCACAAGAATCTCAATGCTTACTGACCCTGCGCTCGACGCAGGAAGACATGAATTTCGCGTAAGGACTCTTTTGGGAAGGATACTTCCTCCTGAAGAGCTTCCATTAAAGATTGAAAACAACAAACTCTTCGTGAACAAAGACAGCTCAAAATTCATTCCGCCTGTGCGTGAGATATATCCCATAATGATAGGAAGCATGTCAGTTGGCGCTCTTTCTCCCCCAATGTGGGAAGGCCTTGCAATGGGAGTTTCATACCTCAATGAAGTTGAAGGAATGCCTGTTGTAATGTGCTCCGGTGAAGGTGGAATGCCGCCGAGACTTCTTAAATCAAAATATCTGAAATACTTTATCATTCAGATTGCATCAGGTTATTTCGGATGGGATGAGATAATCCACGCCCTCCCCCACATGGTCGAAGACCCTGCCGCTATAGAGATCAAATATGGCCAGGGCGCAAAGCCCGGCGACGGCGGACTTCTGATGGCACAGAAGGTATTGAAGCTTATAGCAAGCATTCGCGGTGTTCCGCAGTTTATTGATCTTGCTTCGCCTCCTACACACCAGACAAAGTACTCGATTGAGGAAGCGGTCGCAAAGATGATTCAGTCCATGTCAATGGCATGGGGATTCAGAGTGCCGGTGTATCCAAAGATATCAGGAACAAGGACAGCAAGGGCTGTTTTAAATAACCTTGCAAGAAACCCCTATGCGGCAGCTCTCTCAATCGACGGAGAAGACGGAGGAACAGGCGCAGCATACAATGTGTCTATGGATAAGATGGGGCATCCAATAGCTTCAAATCTAAGGGAATGCTATCTCGACCTGGTAAAACAAGGCAAACAGAACGAACTCCCGCTAATCGCTGCAGGAGGCATAGGTAAAAAAGGCAATCTCGCGGCAAATGCGGCAGCGCTGATAATGCTGGGAGCATCTGCTGTTTCTATCGGCAAATACCTAATGCAGGCTGCGGCAGATTGTTTCGGAGACGAATCCAACAGATGCAACCTCTGCAATACAGGAAAATGTCCGCGAGGAATCACAACTCAGGATCCGAAGCTTTACAGGAGGCTTGACAGTGACAAAGTCGCAGAGCGCGTTGTAGAGACTTTCAAGGCGGCAGACGTTGAACTAAGAAAGATATTTGCCCCCATGGGAAGAAGCACAGAGCTTCCTATAGGAATGTCAGACGGCCTGAGCACTGATGATAAGGCAATGGCAGAGAGATTGGGTGTCAGCTATGCGTGCTAACAGAGCAGTAGTATTTTCTTTAAACTGTTGCTCTGCTGCTCTACTGCTCTACTGCTCCAGCGTGGTGGCGCAATAATGAAAAAGATTGTGATAAGCGGCAATGTGAAGGGTAAAAGAACTACTTCACGTATCCTTGAGGAGCAAATTCAACATGCAGTTCAGGAAGGCGCAAAGCAGCTCCACATAATCGCAGACGGCCAGCACGGCATAGGAGGCAGAATCTGGCCAAGAGGAGAGGCTGTAAAGATAACTGTTGAAGGTCCTGTAGGCCAGCGTCTTGGAAGCATGGGAATGCCGGGCACTGAGATTTCTGTAAATGGAAGTGTCTCTGATGATGTGGGATGGCTCAACTGCGGCGCAAAGATAACTGTGCTTGGTGATGCAACTAACGGCGCATGGAATGCCGCTGCGCAGGGAACCCTGTACGTGCAGGGAAGCGGAGGCGCCAGATGCGACACCATGACAAAGCATAACCCCAGATTTGATCCTCCCCAGTCATGGTATTTCAGGGATGTGGGGGATTCATTTGCAGAATTTAAAGCTGGAGGCATTGCTGTAATATGCGGTGTTAATCCAAGGAATCCAAAAAATATCATAGGCTATCGCCCTTGCGTTGGAATGGTTGGCGGAACAATATATTTCAGAGGGCATATTCAGGGTTACAGCGAAAGAGACGTAAAGCTTGTTGACCCGACTCCTCAGGACTGGGAATGGCTAAAGGTAAATATGAAACCATTCCTTAAGGCAATTGACAGGCTGTCATATTACGACGAACTCACCCGCTCTTCTGATGACTGGAAAAAACTTATTGCCTATACACCGCAGGAAAAACGCGGCAGAAAGTGGCTCGGGGTATCCCTTCCTGATTTCAGAAAAAACATGTGGGATAAGGAAGTCGGCGGCGGAGGTATATTTGCGGAATACCTGGATCATGAACTCTCTTTATTGCCATACATTACTACAGGGACTGATAGGCGTAACAGGCCCATATGGGCAAATGAAAAATTTGCTCCTCCATGCGCTTATGCATGCCCGACACATATTCCGTCGCACAAAAGGGCTTCATTAATAAGGCAGGGAAAACTGAATGAGGCCCTTGAGCTTGTATTGCAATACAGCCCCCTGCCGGCAACTGTCTGCGGCGAGATATGCCCTAACCTCTGCATGCAGGCATGCACAAGGGCAAGGCTTGATAAGCCTCTGGCAATAGACAAGCTTGGAGAACTCTCGCTTGGCTTACCTGCTCCGGAAAAAGCAGCTCCGACAGGGCATAAAATTGCTGTTATAGGCGGTGGCCCGGCTGGAATGAGCGCTGCATGGCAGCTTGCATTAAAGGGGCATACTGTTGACCTCTATGAGTCAACAGGGGAACTGGGCGGAAAGATAGAACTCTGCATTCCGAGGGAGCGCCTGCCTCACGAGATACTTGAAAAAGAAAGATCCAGGTTCAAAGAGCTTGGAGTGAATCTGCATCTGAATATAAAGGTGGATAAGAATAAATTCAACGAAATTTATAAAGGGCATGAGGTTGTAGTCCTGGCATGTGGAGCGCACCAACCGAGAAAGATTAGATTCCCCGGCGCAGATGATACGGTGTCAGCCTATGATTTCCTAAAAGACATAAACCTTGGGAAAAAACCCGAGCTTAAAGGCAACAAGGTTGTTGTTATAGGCGCAGGAAATGTCGGAATGGATGCAGCTTCAGAGGCATATAACAGCGGCGCCGAATCAGTAGTTGCTGTTGATATCCAGAAACCTGCTGCATTCGGCGAAGAGATGAAAATAGCAATGGCAAAAGGAACTCAGGTGCTATGGCCCAAGCTTACAGACAGATATGACAAGAAGAGCGGAAAGCTTTTTTTCAAGGATGGTTCATCTATTGATGCAGATTTTGTTGTAATGGCAATTGGCGATGTGCCGCAACTGGATTTCCTTCCGCCATCTGTGCATACAGAAAAAGGCTGGATTCCTGTGAATGAAAATTACCAGACGTCGGATGTGAAGGTCTTTGCCATAGGTGATGTGACAGGCCTTGGCCTTGTGACACACGCCATTGGTCATGGCAGGCTTGCTGCAGACTACATAAACTATCAGATAATGCATGCACCCAGATGGCCGGAAATAAAACAGCCGTTAGCTTATGAAAGAATAAAAACAGAATACTACGATGCTTGTCGAGGTGATTTCCCGATTGAGAAGGAAGCAGAGAGGTGTATGTCATGCGGTACATGCCGTGATTGCCGCATGTGCGAGGCAACATGCTACTGGGGAGCGATAAGCAGGGTTGAACATAAAGACGGCTCGTACGAATATGTTGTTGACGATAACCTCTGCATAGGCTGCGGTTTCTGTGCAGGAATATGCCCATGCGGTGTATGGGAAATGGTGGAAAATATTTAAGAGTCCATACGGTTAGAGCATAGCTTTTAAACCAAAAATCAATTATCCAACTGAATCTTTATATATGCCTTTGTCCTTAAGTCTTCTATATGCTTTTTCAGCCTTATATTGACCTCTTTTTCAACAAGATATTCCTCAATCTTTTCCCTTGCATCGTCAAAATCAGCCTTTCCGAATTCTTTTCTATTGTTCTCATAGAATTCCCTAAGATCGTCCTCTGTTATCTTTATGAATGTCTTGAGCTTTAACTCTATATACTCCCTGAGAACCTCATCCTCATTTGCTCCCTCTATACGCAGCTTCTTTGCCTCGCGCAAAAGGAGCATCCTGTTTATCTTCGTGTTCAACACCTCTTCTTTTTTTATATCAGGCCTCAGTTTCACCGCAGTCTTGTAATTATCTTCAAGGTTGCTGAGAGTTATTGCCTTATCGTCAACAAAGGCAACTACCCTGTCAATTATTTCGGCAGAGGCAGCAGACAGATTGACAGCAAGCAGAAAGGCAAGATTTAAAAACAACAAAAGCAATAGTTTCTTGGTTTCAAGCTGTTTCATTGTGATTTTAGATTTTATACCAAAGACTGCTTTTCCTTCAAGGCTATGTTTAAATTTGAATAAATCCCATACCCTTGTGTATTATATGAATCACAGCGTCCGGCTGTCGGCTTTTAATTCAGAGAGCCGGCAGATTAAAATTAAAAACCGCATTTAAAACATGGATACGAGAGGAAGAGGAAGATGAATATGAAGATGAATATGAAGATGAAGATGAATATGAACAAAAAACTAAAACTCGGTATTCCCAAGGGAAGCCTTCAGGAGTCAACATTAAAACTTTTCAGAAAGGCAGGATACCACATCTCGGTATCGAGCCGTTCCTACTATCCGTCCTTTGACGACATTGAAGTTGAGGCGATGCTGATAAGGGCGCAGGAGATGGCAAGATATGTTGAGGACGGAATACTTGACTGCGGACTTACAGGCAAAGACTGGATACTGGAGCAGAATGCCGACGTGCATGAGGTTGCAGAACTTATCTATGCAAAGGAAGGTCTAAGGCCTGTAAAATGGGTCATTGCCGTGCCGGACGACTCAAAGATAAAGAGCGTAAAAGGCTTGAACGGCAAACGCATTGCAACAGAGCTTGTAGGGTTTACGAAGAGATACCTCAAGGCAAAAGGGATAAAGGCAGATGTTGATTTTTCATGGGGTGCAACAGAGGTAAAACCGCCCTACCTTGCCGATGCCATAGTTGAGCTTACAGAGACAGGCACGTCTTTAAGGGCAAATAATCTGCGAATCGTTGAAACTATTCTTGAGTCAAGCACAAGATTCATTGCAAACAAAAAGGCGTGGCAGGACAGGTGGAAAAAACAGAAGATGGAAAATATTGTAATGCTCCTGAAAGGCGCATTGTCTGCCGAGGAAAAAGTCGGGCTCAAGATGAATGTCCCTGAGAGGTCTTTTAAACGCGTGATGACTCTTCTCTCAGCCATGCACTCACCGACCATATCTGCACTTTCGGATAAGGGGTGGTATGCCCTTGAAGTGATAATTGACGAGAAAGTTGTGCGGGATATTATTCCGAAACTGAAGACTGCGGGCGCATCAGGCATAGTGGAGTATCAGTTAAATAAAGTGATACCTTAAATTATGAGAAGGACAGGATATAGCATCTTCTTCGCTATTCTCGCTGCGCTGTTATGGGCTGAGAGGAAGAATTAGAATGAAGATAAACATAAAGAGCCTTATCAGTCCGAACATCCGCAATCTCAGGGCATATAGCGCAAAAGAGATTCCATGCAGGGTAAAGCTTGATGCGAATGAAAGCCCGTACGGATTTGAGATTAATGCCGATATTCTCAAGGCAACAACCACTAATCGTTATCCTGACCCTGAGGCAAAGACACTAAAAAAAATAGTCTCAAAAAATCTGCGGCTGAATCCTGAGAACATCCTCTTTGGAAACGGCTCTGATGAGCTGATATATTATCTCATAATTGTTTTCGGCGGCCCTGTTCTGTATCCTGTTCCAGCGTTTTCAATGTACGGCATTATCTCTCAGGCGCTCGGAGAGAAAAGAATAGAAGTTCCTCTTGATGATGAATTTGACCTTGATACAGACAGAATACTGTCTTTAATTAAAAAAGAAAAACCGAGGATTATCTTCCTGAGCAGTCCTAATAACCCCACAGGCAATTGTTTTTCGGCAGACAGGATTTTAAAGATAGTTGAATTTACCTCGTCATCTGTCACTGGTCACTGGTCACTGGTTGTAGTTGACGAGGCATATCAGCCATTTTCAAGCGAAAAAGGTTTTCTGCCGATGTTAAGCGACTATAAAAACCTCGTGATTCTCAGAACCCTGAGCAAGATAGGTTTTGCAGGATTGCGGGTAGGCTTTATGATTGCTGACAGTGAGATAATAAATGAGGTTAACAAGGTAAGGCTGCCATTTAACCTTAATTCTCTTTCACAGTCGGTTGCAGCAGCATTGATAAAAGACAGCAACATAATAAAATTACACGTAGGGCTTATTACCTCTGAGAGAGAGCGGCTTCTTAATGAACTGTGGAAAACAAAGGGAATAAAACCCTACCCGTCTGAGGCTAATTTTATATTATTCAAAGTTAAAAATTCTGATAAAATCTATGACAGGCTGCTTAAAAAAGGCATACTTGTGAGGAACATGAGAGAAACTGTTAACGGATGTCTCAGGGTAACTGTTGGGACAAAAAAAGAAAACAATATTTTTATCAAAGCGCTTAAAGAGGTGATGAAATGAGAAAGGCAGTATTGAAGAGAAAGACAAAAGAGACAAATATCTCCTTAGACTTAAACCTTGACGGCAGAGGAAGTTATTCAATTAACACCTCGATCCCGTTTCTTGACCATATGCTTTCCCTGATGTGCAAACACGGACTCTTTGATATTAAACTGAAAGCAAAAGGCGATATAGATATTGATGACCATCATACAGTGGAAGACACCGGAATAGTGCTCGGCAAAGCTCTTAAGCAGGCAGTCGGAGACATGAAAGGGATAGCGAGATACGGACAGGCATCTGTGCCTATGGATGAGGCACTTGCCTCGGTAAGCCTTGATATCAGCGGAAGGCCCTATTTTGTTTATAAAGTGGAATTCCCGAAAAAGAGCAAACTGAAGGACTTTGACCCTGACCTTATAGAAGACTTCCTTCAGGCTTTCGTGAGCAGCAGCAGCATTACACTGCATATCAGTGTTCTTTACGGCAGGAACATACATCACATAATTGAAGCAATTTTTAAGGGGCTTGGCAGGGCGCTCAGAGAAGCAGTCTCCGTAAACCAAAAAATAAAAAGCATTCCTACTACAAAGGGCCTGATATAGTCCCTGAGAGGAAATCAAAAGAAAAGATGTCACTGCTTTCTAAAATCCCTCTTAATGAAATTAAATATGTCCTCCTTGATATGGACGGGACTCTTCTTGATAAGTATTTTGACGATTACTTCTGGGAGCATCTTGTCCCTGAAAAATATGCTGAGAAAAACTGCATCACATTTGGAAAGGCAAAGGCAGAGCTCCTCATAAAATACAAACGCCATGAAGGCACTTTGAACTGGACTGACATAGATTTCTGGTCAAGAGAGCTTGCTCTTGATATCCCTGCGCTTAAGGAGCAGATAAGGCACATGATAGAGGTTCATCCGCACGTAGAGGATTTTCTGAAGATGCTGAAAAAAAAGAAAAAGACAATATTTCTTGTTACAAATGCGCACTACAAGGTTCTTGACCTGAAGTTCAAAAAAACAGAGATAGGAAAATATTTTGACGATGCAATCACTTCATTTGAGATGGGGCATCCAAAAGAGACGCTTGAATTCTGGGAAAAGGCTGAAAAGAAGCTCGGATTTAAAAAAGAGAATACTCTGTTTATTGACGATACAGAGGAGGTATTAAGAACAGCAAAAAAATTCGGCATCAGATATATACTCCATAAGGTTATAGCAAGCTCAAAACTTGCACCAAAGCTGTCAAAGGATTTCATTCATATTTTTAATTTTAGTGAGTTGATGTGAGAAATCCGCTCAAACGCTATGCTCTGTTTATCAAGCAAATAACGTATGAATATAGAAACCGTTGATTTTCTAATTATTGGAAGCGGAGTGGCTGGGCTGAGGGCTGCAATAGAGCTTGCGCCTCACGGGAATGTCCTTGTCGCAACAAAAGATATGCCCAAAGAAAGCAGCACAGAATACGCGCAGGGTGGCATAGCTGTTGCGCTGAGCGATGAAGACAAAGTCGGGATACATTTCGAAGATACACTAAAGGCTGGCGATGGACTCTGCAACGAGAACGCGGTAAAAATTCTTGTTGAGGAGGGGCCTGAAAGGATTCTTGAGCTTATTTCATGGGGCGCTGAATTTGACAAGGAAGGGACCAAGCTTGACTTCACGATAGAGGCAGCCCACTCAAGGAAAAGAGTCCTGCACGCCAGAGGAGATTCCACAGGCAAGGAACTGGAGCGCGTGCTTCTGAACAAAGTGCGTTCTTTCCCTTCGGTAAAAAAATATCCGTTTGCATTCACAGTTGACCTGATTATAAAGGACGGTGAGTGCTGCGGCGCGTATATTCTGAAGGACCGGAAGATTACTGCTGTCATTGCAAGAGCGACAATATTGTGCACAGGAGGCGCAGGACAGATATTCGCAAGAACAACCAACCCTATGGTAGCTACAGGAGACGGAATGGCAATAGCCTTCCGTGCAGGCGCTCAGCTTGAAGATATGGAATTTATTCAGTTTCATCCCACAAGCCTCTACTCTCAGTATGCCCCGCAGTTTCTGCTCAGCGAGGCAATGAGAGGTGAAGGGGCGATTTTAAGGAATATAAACAAAGAACCTTTTATGAAAATTTATCACCGCGATGCGGAACTTGCACCAAGAGACATTGTATCAAGGGCGATAATCTCAGAGATGGTTAAAACTGAAAGCAGCCATGTGTATCTTGACATGACCCATCTCGAAAAAGATTTTGTCAGAAAACGGTTCCCTCAAATTTATTCCACATGCCTTCGATACAACATAGACATAACAAGCGGCCTGATACCTGTATCACCAGCTGCCCATTACATCATGGGAGGAGTAAGAACTGACCTCAACGGCGTTACAAGCATAAAAAGACTCTATGCGGCAGGCGAAGTCGCATCCACAGGCGTGCACGGCGCAAATAGGCTTGCAAGCAACAGCCTCCTTGAAGGGCTTGTCTACGGCGCGCGTACAGGAAAGTCAGCGCTTGAGTTCGGAGTTCAAAGTTCGGTCTCCACAGGCAACTCGCCGAGGCGAGAGTTCGGAGTTTCAGGCTATCCGCAGACATACCACACCATCCCGGAACATGATGAAATAAGAATGACTCTGAGAAAGCTCATGTGGGACAGGGTTGGAATAATAAGGTGCGGTGTGTCTCTTGAAGAGGCGAGGAAAAAACTTTCAGAATGGACATTCATACTTGATAAGGTCTTTTACACAAGGCGTGAACTTGAATTGAAAAATATGCTTACTGTTGCAATGATGAGCACAGAGGCCGCCTCTCTCAGAAAAGGAAGCGTGGGAGCCCATTACAGATCTGATTTTCCGGAAAAGGGCAAAGACTGGCAGAAACATATTGCGCTGGCAAGAGAAGATGATAGAATAAAACATAGTCTGGTGTAAGAGATGCCTCAGAAGAGGAGATAATGAATACCAGAAAAACCAAGATTGTCTGCACAATAGGCCCGGCTTCATCAAGCCGTGAGGCAATACGCTCTCTTATAAGAAAGGGAATGGATGTTGCAAGGCTGAACTTCTCTCATGGCGACCATGTCACTTACAAAAAGATTGCAAAACTTATAAGAAAAGAATCCGGAAATCTTAAAAAGGCAGTGGCAATCCTGCAGGACCTTCAGGGCATAAAAATAAGGGTCGGGCTTGTCAGCAACGGTTCAGTAGAGCTTAAAAAAGGTGCAGAGATATTTCTGCACAGCGGCAAAGAGGTCAGCAATGACAAGCATATATTCATTTCATATCCTGCGCTCAGAAAAGATATAAAGACAGGCGACAGGATACTCTTTGATGACGGTTTGATTCAGGCAAATGTAATAGGCAAAACCCGTGACGGCTTAAAGGTAAAAATCGTTGAGGGCGGTGTTTTAAGAGATAAAAAAGGAGTCAATTTCCCTCATGTGAAAACAACCTTGCCGGCCTTCACGGATAAAGATAAGAACGACCTCAGCTTCGGGTTAACAATCGGTGTTGATTATGCAGCGCTGTCATTTGTAAGAACCGCAAGTGACGTAAGAGTTGTGAAGGAATGGCTTAAAAAAAGGCATGCCTCGCTGCCTCTCATAGCAAAGATTGAAAAGCCTGAGGCTATTGATGATATTGACGGCATACTTGATGAGGCGGACGGAATAATGATTGCAAGAGGAGACCTCGGAGTTGAGATATCGCCTGAAGAGGTTCCAATAATACAGAAGATGCTTATCAGCAAAGCCAATGAGAAAGGAAAGCTTGTGATAACGGCAACACAGATGCTGGAATCAATGACAGAACACTCAAGGCCGACAAGGGCAGAGGCAACAGATGTTGCAAACGCTGTAATAGACGGCAGTGATGCGCTTATGCTCTCCGCAGAGACTGCGACAGGGAAATATCCTGTAATTGCGGTAAAGATGATGGACAGGATTATAAGATATACAGAGTCTCAATCCTTAGCCAGACATGATTATTCCGGCTTCGTCATGCTCTTCTCTGACTTTTCAGGCGCTGTTGCCGAAGCGGCATGCACTGCAGCAGGGGATATTCATGCAAAAGCCATAGTTGCATTCACTCAATCGGGGTTTACGGCAAGGCTTGTATCAAAGTTCAGGCCCAAAGTTCCGATAATAGGCGTTACTCCTTATGACAATGTTAGGCATAGGATGTCTCTTTACTGGGGGGTTACACCGATGCTCATATCTCACGTATCTAATACGGACAATATGATTCAGAAAGTAGAAAAATTACTGATTGGCTCCAAGATAGCAAAAAAGACTGACAATATCGTCATAACTGCAGGCTCGCCACTTATGAAAGGGGGCACAACAAATCTCATAAAACTGCACAAAATTTCGTAGCTAAGGGACTTTTATTTCATATGTCTTAATCTTGCGGTGCAGATTGCTTCTTTCCATATCCAGAATCTCAGCTGTCCTTGATATATTCCAGTTATTTTCCTCAAGCTTCTTTGTAATATAGTCTTTCTCAAAAGAATCTCTCGCATCCTTAAGAGTTTTGTATTGAAAATAGTCGGATCCCTCGTGTTCGACCGGGATAAAGAGATTCTTGGCGTCTATTATATTTGAAGGCGTCATTATAACAAGCCTTTCTATGACATTCTTAAGTTCTCTGACATTCCCGGGCCAGTCGTACGCCTGCAGATATTTCAATGCCTCGGGCAGTATCTTTCTGGGAGGCTTGCCGTATTCTGCCGCAAGAGAATCAAGGAAGTATTCAACAAGGATCGGGATGTCTTCTTTTCTTTCCCTCAAAGGTGGAATAAATAACGGTATGACATTCAGCCTGAAAAAAAGGTCTTCTCTGAAACTGCCTTTCTTTCCCTCTTCCCTGAGGTCTTTATTGGTGGCGGCAATTATCCTGACGTCAACATTTATATTCTTGTTTCCCCCTACCCGCTGAAACTCCTGAGTCTCAATTACACGCAGAACCTTTGCCTGAGTCTGAAGTGACATGTCCCCTATCTCGTCAAGAAACAATGTCCCTCCGTCAGCAAGTTCAAACTTCCCGTTTTTCTTCTCAAATGCGCCTGTGAAAGAGCCCTTCTCATGCCCGAAAAGCTCGCTCTCTATGAGTTCCTGCGGAATGGCGGCGCAATTTACCTCAATAAAAGGCTTCCCGGCCCTCAGACTTTTTTCATGCAGGAGTCTTGCAGCAACTTCTTTGCCGGTACCGCTTTCTCCGAATATCAGGACACGGCTGTTGCTCCGGGCTGCCATCTCCACCTGTTCCCGCAAATCTCTTATTTTCTGTGATTCGCCGACAAGCTTCCACTTTCTTGTAAGGTTTTCCTTAAGTATAATATTTTCTCTCTCAAGCGTCCTCTTTTCAATCGCCCTCTTTGACACAAGAAGCACCCTTTCGAGAGAAAGGGGTTTTTCGAGAAAATCATAGGCGCCTGTCTGTGTGGCCTTCACTGCAAGTTCAATACTGCCGTGCCCTGATATCATTATTACCGGGACATCAGGCTTCATCGCCTTTATCTCCTGCAGTGTTTTAATTCCATCCATGCCGGTAAGCCATATATCTAGAAAAATAAGATCAGGGAAAGTCTCCCTGAGTATCTTTACTGCTTCCTCTCCTGAGTCTGCAGTTAAAATATCATAACCCTCATCTTCCAGTATGCCTGACAGGCTTTCTCTTATTCCTTCTTCATCGTCCACTATAAGAATTACAGGTTTTGACACTTTCCCTCTCCTTCTGAGTCTATATATCTCTTATTGGCAGTTCTATAGTAAAGATTGTGCCCTTAGGGCTATTGTCTCTTACCCTGATATATCCCCTGTGTTCCATAACAATTTTGTTTGCAATAGCCAGCCCCAGCCCTGTGCCGAATATTAATCATCACTCGTTTGAACTGCTCTCCATCCATTTCAACAGGCGGCATATCGCCGGGCAATAAGACCTTCACATTGAATCCTTTATAATCTTTATAGAGTTCCAGCGCCTCATTTATTATACTTGCAAGGTTTGTCGGCATCTTTTTTATCTCCGGCATCTTGCCAAATCTTGAGAACTCATCAACAAGCCTCTTAAGGCTGTCAACCTCATTCACTATTGTCCTTGTAGAGCGTTCAAATATCTGGTCAAAATCCTTATCCTTCTGCTCCCACTTCTTCATCATTCTTTCTGTTGAAAGCTTTATAGGCGTAAGCGGATTCTTTATCTCATGCGCTATTCTCCTTGCAACTTCTTCCCATGCAATTGCCTTCTGAGCTTTTATGACATCAGTAAGGTCGTCAAAGACGACTAACAACCCTATTGGAATTGATGCCTTGTCTCTGAGAGTGGTAACAAAGACTCTCAGTATAAGCCTTTTATCTCCCATCGTCACCCTTACGTCTTTTTCTATGCCTTTGAGGTCTTTAATTATTATCCCGCTGATAAGAGTGTTAAGCTCTTCCGATGCAATCATTGCTGTCAGTTCCCTATAGTTTTTATTAAGTACATCTTCGGCGTTCACATTCAATATAGAACATGCAGCGACGTTGATTGTCAGTATCTTGCCATGCACATCAAGGAACACAACCCCGGAATTAATATTTGCAAGTATGTTCTCCATCCAGAGCCTCTCCCTGTCAGATTTCACATAAGCCTTCTGGAGTGTTTCTTTCCCATCCTTCAATCCGGCCACCATATGGTTGAAAGAATTTATCAGCAGCCCTATCTCATCTTCCCTTCTGAGATTAAGGCGGACATCAAGATTTCCGGATGCAACCTCCTCTGTGGCCTGCGCAAGGCTCTGTATAGGGTCCGTAATGCCTCTTGCAATCCTCAGCGCCACCCAGAGGGCCATGAACACAACAATCAAAGTAAAGAAGGCAAGTATTAAAAGATAGTTCATCTTCAAGGGCACTTTCCATGATTCCATGTTCAAATAATCTTCGTATGCGCTTTTTATCCTTTCAACATTGACCGCAATATCTTTTGGCAGAGTGACTATAATGCCTGTCATTTTCCCTTGGGAATATTCCGGAACAGCTGCCCTTATAGTATCCCCATTTTCGCCGGATATGACCTCTGTCCCCTCTTTACCATCAAATGCGGACTTAATCGTCTCTGTTGGATTTTCAGGGCTTCTGTTCATACGAACTGTCCTGTAGCCTGAAGCAGATTTTTCACCTGACACAACTGCCCTTGCAAATTCCATAGTCCTCTGCCTTTCCATCTCATAAACAGCCTTAGCGACATTAAGTGAACTGGTAAGAGGCTGCCTGAACTGGGGAGTCAGAAATTTGTCTATGTAATTTGTAACAAGCCCGCTTGCCACAAAGAACAGAAGCGCTGCAGGTATAGACGTAAGCACAACAAAGATTACGACAATCTTTGTCTTGAATTTATAACCAAGAATTTTCTGTTTTCTCTCTATGTAGAGCTTTATAAGGTTCTTGCTGACAAAAAATACCAAGGTCAGAAGCGCAATTATATTCAGGTTCAGAAGAACGAGGAGGATTACTATTGTCAAAACCGATACTGTTTCAAGCCTGATGTAATGCAGTTCAATCGCTGAAGCAGCAATTATAAAAATAAAAAACCCTAAGAATAGCAATCCCTTTCTAATATTTTTCATTTCTCCTGCCCCACACTGAAATTTGAAGAGTCCTTCACTTTGGTAAACTCCTTTTCCGGCACAAAGAAAAACAGATAACTTATAACGGGAGGAAGCTTTCTTAATCTGGACTCAACTGTTATTCTTACAAAATAGTCGTCGGGTTCAAGTTCTCTTGTATTTGTAAGCTTAATATCTCTGATGCTTAAAGCCCATTTCAACAATGAATCAAGCGCATTAAATCGTTTTTCTACTATTGTCATGCCATCTGACGATGCCGCTACATATTCCTTCTTAACAGGATCAACCCGCAGCGTCTTAACAATAATCTTTCCGAGAACAAATTCATCTGGCCACATATTCCAAACCCTGAACAGGTCTATGTAAAATGTAATCTCTTTCGCTATCCCGTTTTTTACGTCTTGCAATTGTTTCTCATCAAGCATGAGTCCTGTTGTAACATGTATTTCGTTGTTTACAATCTTCGTTTCCGGCCCGATTATCTCAGCAGACCTTGTTATAGAAGGAAAAAATAATAAACAACAAAAAAGGAGTAAAAAGCAAAAAGCGATCTGCCATCTCTTGTATATCAATTTAGCCTTGACATCTCCTCTGAAAAAATTTATTTTTATTATACCATACTAAAAATACTTGAGAGTTTAAAGTTAAAAGTGTAAAGTTATAATAACTCTTAATTTTTAACCCTGCCCGACAGCCGGCAGGCGGGTCTTAACTCATAACTTCTTAAAGAGGAGGAATTATGGAAATTAAAACCGTAAAGATAGATATTCCTGAAAACTGCAATGTCATACTTGGACAGACACATTTTATAAAAACAGCGGAAGACCTTTATGAAATTGTAGTGACAACCGTTCCACATGCAAATTTTGGAATTGCATTTACAGAAGCTTCAGGCCCGTGCCTGATAAGGACAGAGGGTAACGACAACGGGCTTATAGATGCCTGCGTCAAAAACCTTCAAGCGCTTGGCGCAGGACATGTATTCTGCATACTAATGCGCGGAGCCTATCCTATAAATGTGCTCAACCAGATTAAGAACTGTCCTGAAGTATGCAGGATATTCTGTGCAACGGCAAATCCAGTTGAAGTTATTGTAGCTGCTCTATCCCATGGGAACGGTGTCTTGGGAGTTGTGGACGGTTTAGGACCGAAAGGCATAGAGACGCCTGAAGATAAGGCACACAGGAAAGAATTCTTAAGAAAGATCGGATATAAGCTGTAAAAAACTATGCGAATTAGTGGCAGGGGCAAAGAGCCATTATGTCCATTCTGCAACGAACCGTTTAAAAGGCTGGAGGATATAAAGACCAGGCTTGGAAATGTTTTCACAGGCGGAAGATGTAAATGCGGAGCAGCATACGTCTTTGACCGTTCAGGACACAATCTCGGTGAGGCTTACGTTGACGCCCTTGTATTTGCCTGTAACGGCGATTGGGAAACAGCATGGACACTAACGCCTGACGTAGACTATAAAATAGAATCTTTCCACTATGATCAAGGAAGCCATCAATTAATAGAAAGCATAAAAAAAGGCTTACGGACAAGCGAAAATATCCTGTTAATTAAAGTGGTAAATAAAGCGCCAAGCGGTCATGAAAACAGCAAGTGAAAATAAATAAATATAATTGGCCAATAACTTTTTTTTACTTGACCGAATATGTAAAGATATATTATTGTTTATAGTTAAATTGAGAATGTGATTGCCTTCGAATAATTATTTTTATCCTGTAAGAAAGGATTATTTGGAAATTAAGACAAATATTGAGCGGGAGATTTCTCCCTTACTTATATTTAACAAGGAAAAATTTCAACAAAAAGGAGGGACGTAAAAATGCCAATGATGAATTTTCAGGGGAAACAGATTGAGGTTGATGAGGACGGATATATTATTAATCTTGACGACTGGGACAAGGAAGTCGCCGTACAATTGGCGTTACAGGACGGTGTTACACTGACGGATGCTCACTGGGAAGTTATTAACTTCCTCAGAGATTACTACAAACAGTATCAGATTGCCCCCATGATAAAGATTCTCGTTAAAGAGCTCGGAAAGGCGATGGGGCCTGAAAAAGGCAACACAAAGTACCTTTACGAACTTTTTCCGGGCGGGCCTGCAAAGCAGGCATGTAAGTATGCAGGGCTTCCAAAACCAACGGGTTGCGTATAAGGAATTAAAGAAGTAAGGGGTTTTCTGCCTCTTACTTCTTATTTTTATTTTTTAAGAAAGCACTGATGATATTTGTGCGGGAGTTTAATCTCCACCGATCCAAAGAGTTACCGGGAGGGAACAAAGCCAGATATGAAACTGAACAGCCTCTTAGCAGATAAAAAGGATGCCATTTTAGAGAAATGGTTTGATGTAATAATAGAAAGTTACCCTCCTGACACCTCAAATTTTTTGAAGAATCAGAGTAACCGATTTGCCAATCCTGCAGGGTCGGCTATTTCTCAGGGAATAGAAAATATATTTGATGAACTCCTCAGAGGACTTAATCAGGAAAACACCTTACAGTTCCTTGATAATATTGTGAGAATAAGGGCAGTTCAGGATTTTACTCCCTCTCAGGCACTCTCTTTTATCTTCCCTCTGAAGAGAATTATCAGAGAAGAACTCACTGTTGAAATAGCTGGGAACCAACTTTTAGATGAAATCCTTGCCCTTGAATCTAAAATAGATGACCTCGCACTTTCAGCATTTGATATTTACATGAAGTGCAGGGAAAAGATTTATGAGATAAAGGCTAATGAGGTTAAGAGCATGACCTTTAGACTGTTGCAGATGGCTAATCTGATAAACGACACTGAGGGACACGAACCTGATTTCAAAGGAAACAATAAGCTTAAAATAAAAAGAGGAGAGGTAAAGAAATGAGAATCCTATTTTCCTTCTTTGCTGTTATCGCGCTTGTTCTGTCTGCTTACGCAGGGGTGAAGATAGCAAACCTTCAATTTCTTTTTGGAGTTGTTATTCCCTATATTGCAATTGCAATATTTATTCTGGGGTTCATCTATCGTGTGCTGAAATGGGGAAGCTCTCCTGTGCCGTTCCGCATACCTACAACCTGCGGACAACAGAAATCTCTGCCATGGATAAAACAGAACAGGATTGAAAACCCATCAAGCATCTCAGGCGTGATCATCAGAATGGCACTTGAGGTGCTGCTCTTCCGATCACTCTTCCGAAACTTAAAGACACAACTTAAGGAAGGCAAACTTGTATATGGGGAGGCTAAATGGCTCTGGCTGGCAGGTTTGGCGTTTCACTGGTCTTTCCTCATTATCTTTGTCAGGCATTTCAGGTTGTTCCTCCAGAATACTCCTTCCTTTATAAAAATGATTGAGGGACTTGATAGTTTTCTGCAACTGGGCGTCCCCGTGCTTTACATGACAGACGTTGTTCTTCTCGGATCTGTAACATACCTATTTCTGAGAAGGGTTTTCATTCCGCAGGTAAACTATATCTCCCTCGCAGCCGACTACTTCCCGCTTTTTCTGATACTTGGCATAGGCACATCAGGCGTGTTGATGAGATATTTTTACAAAGTGCATATTGTGAGTGTTAAGGAACTCGTTATAGGGCTTGCAAGTTTACACCCTGTGATACCTCAGGGTATCGGTGTACTTTTTTATATCCACCTGTTTTTGATATCCACATTGCTTGTCTACTTCCCACTCAGCAAGCTGATGCATATGGGTGGGGTCTTCCTCAGCCCTACAAGAAATATGGTGAACAACAGCCGTATGGTAAGACATATAAATCCATGGAATTATCCGGTGCATGTCCACACATATGAGGAATATGAGAATAATTTCAGGGGAAAAATGAAAAAAGCCGGAATACCTGTAGAAAAGGAGTGACATATGGCAAAAAAATTTACTGCAAAACCAGATGAACTTTCAAAGGTAGACTACAAGCCGCCTAAAAAAGGATGGATGGACACACCTGCTGAATTCAAGGAACACACATTCTGCTGGGGCGCAAAAGGCAAAAACCTCGATGCTGTTAATTTTCCGAATGCACGTGACTGGTCTCCTGCAGAGGAAGACTGGAAGCTTCCGGAAAACTGGCAGGAGATTTTCCTTGAAGGCATAAGGGAAAGATTAGGCAAGTACCGTTCCTTCAAACTCTTTATGGATATATGCGTTAGGTGCGGTGCATGCGCTGATAAATGTCATTTTTTTATAGGCGGAGGAGACCCGAAGAATATGCCGGTGCTCAGGGCAGAGCTTCTCAGGTCGATTTATAGGAAATATTTTACCGCATCAGGCAAAATGCTTGGGAAAATTGCAGGAGCCAGAGAGCTCACTCTCGATGTATTGAAGGAAATCTGGTATTACTATTACCAGTGTACGGAATGCAGGCGCTGTTCAGTCTTCTGCCCGTACGGAATTGACCAGGCTGAGATAACAATGGTGGGAAGAGAACTTACAAATCTGCTTGGACTGAATACAGATTGGATTGCAGGGCCTGTTGCCAATTGCTACATAAAAGGCAACCACATCGGTCTTGAACCGCACACAATAACAAACAGCGTGGAATTCTTCCTTGATGACATAGAGACAATAACAGGCATAAGAATTAAGCCTACTTTCAATAGAAAGGGAGCAGAAATCCTTTTTGTAACTCCATCAGGCGACCTCTTTGCCGACCCCGGCACTTATACTGCAATGGGCTACCTTATGCTCTTCCATGAACTCGGTCTTGACTACACATGGAGCACATATGCCTCCGAAGGAGGAAACTTTGGGTTATTTACTTCCAATGAGATGGCAAAAAGGCTCAATACAAAGATTTATGCAGAGGCAAAGAGACTCGGAGTAAAATGGATCATTGGAGGAGAATGCGGCCATATGTGGAGGGTTATAAATCAGTACATGGATACATGGAACGGCCCTGCTGATTTCCTTGAGGAGCCTGTTTCTCCTATAACAGGCACAAAGTTTGAGAACGCAAAATCCACAAAGATGGTTCATATAGCAGAATTCACTGCTGACCTTATCAAGAACGGAAAACTAAAGCTTGACCCGAGCAGGAATGACCGCCTCAAAGTCACATGGCACGACTCGTGTAACACAGCAAGAGGGATGGGGATTCTTGATGAACCAAGATATGTTCTGCGGAATGTATGCAACCACTTCTATGAAATGCCTGAAGACACCATCAGGGAAAAGACCTTCTGCTGCGGCAGCGGCGCTGGCCTGAACGCATCCGAAAATATGGATCTAAGGATGAGAGGCGGATTCCCCAGAGCAAATGCTGTTAAATACGTCCGAGATAATTATGGCGTAAACATGCTGGCAAACATCTGCGCAATTGACAGGGTAGCTCTAAAGACATTAATGGAATACTGGGTGCCTGATGTGATGGTAACAGGACTTCATGAACTGGTAGGGAACGCCCTCGTAATGACGGGTGAAAAGAAAAGGACACAGGATTTGCGTCTTGAACCACTACCTGAAAAGGAGGCTAAAGAATAATGAAGATATATGGCGGAGGAAAGATATTCGTTGGCTTGATTATCTTTATCGGCTTGGCGACATCTCCTTTCTTATTTAATATCGGGAAATCCAGTATTGTCCGGGATACAAAAGCTGCCGAAATCATGCAATCGATGGGACTACAGTGTGTAGAGAAAAAGGCATTTATGCTCCCTAATCATATGCGATTATTGGACAAGTGGAGAGATTCAGTAGTTCGTAAAGGCAATAGACTTTATAAAGCCTCCGACGGTAAAGAGTATGAAATGAGCCTTCAGAACACATGCCTGAATTGCCATTCGGAAAAGAATGAAACCTGCAATGCATGCCACAGTAATATGGCAAGAAAGCATACCTGCAATGGGTGCCACAATTATATGGCAGTTAACCCTTACTGCTGGGACTGCCATATTAAACCAAAGGAGACGAAGTCATGAGCATGAATAGAAGAGACTTTTTAAAGATAGCAGGCATTTCTACAATAGCCGGTATTGGAGGCACAGCGATTGTCGGCGGATTGCAGAAAGGCGTGATAGAGGCTGCTCAGACTGCACCGGATACTGATACCCTCACAGGAAAGAAATGGGGAATGGCTATTGACATGGATAAGATTAAATCAGAGGAAACTCTCAAGAGAGTTACAGAAGCCTGTCACCGCATTCACAATGTTCCGGACTTCAGCAATACAAAAGACGAGGTAAAGTGGATATGGACTGAAACCTTTGAGCATTCTTTCCCCGGGCAGGAACATCAATTTATGCCTGATGCCATAAAACACAAGCCTTTTCTGTTGCTCTGCAACCACTGTGACAAACCTGCATGTGTAAGGGTCTGTCCTACAAAAGCTACTTTCAAGCGGAAGGACGACGGAATTGTTATGCAGGATATGCACAGATGCATCGGATGCAGATTCTGCATGGCGGCTTGCCCTTTCGGTGCAAGGAGCTTCAATTATCGTGATCCGAGAACCGGGCTTAAGCCTGAAGAAATTAACCTTGACTATCCAACAAGGACAAAAGGGGTGGTGGAAAAATGCACTTTCTGCCGTGAGAGACTTGCAAAAGGTCTTCAGCCTGCGTGCGTTGAAGCATCTAACGGCGCATTGGTATTTGGCGACCTTAATGATCCCACATCCGAGATTAGAAGGATTCTCGCTTCAAAATATACCATCAGGCGCAAACCAGAACTCGGGACAGAGCCGAACATTTACTACATAATAGGAGGTAGTGACTATGCTGTTGTACCTGAAATCAAATAAATATTATGTCCTGTTCGGAATAGGAGGTAACTTATAATGCTTGAAAAAGCTCTGAGCGGAAGCAAAAAATACTGGACATGGATTTTTATCCTGCTCGTTCTCATAGGGATAGGAACCGTTAACTATCTCAGGCAGTTTCAGACAGGCCTTGCAATAACAGGGCTTAGCAGGGACGTTTCATGGGGTCTGTATATAGGGCAGTTCACATTCCTTGTCGGCATAGCTGCATCCGGCGTCATGCTTGTTCTGCCATACTACCTGCACAATTTCAAACAGTTCGCAAATATTACAATACTCGGTGAGTTTCTGGCTGTATCAGCAGTCACAATGTGTATGCTATTCATTTTTGTTGATATGGGCCAGCCGATGAGGATTTTGAATGTGTTACTTTATCCGACGCCGAACTCAATCCTTTTCTGGGATTCAATAGTTTTAAGCGGTTACCTTGCCTTAAATATAACCATAGGCTGGGTCGTGCTTGGCTCTGACAAAAAAGGCATTGCTCCTCCGAAATGGATTAAACCCTTAATTTATATTTCAATAGCATGGGCGCCCTTAATCCACATAGTCACCGCATTTATCTATGCAGGAATTCCCGGAAGGCACTTCTGGCTGACTGCAATCATGGCAGCCAGATTCCTTGCATCAGCATTTTCAGGAGGTCCGGCGCTCCTTATAATTCTTGCCTTGATTATAAGGAAATTCACAAAGTTTGACCCCGGGAAAGAGGCTATCCAGACACTCGGAAAGATTGTTACATACTTCATGCTTACAAACGTATTCTTCTTCGCTCTTGAGTTTTTCACAGCTTTCTACAGCAATATACCTGGTCACATGCATCCGTTCGTATACCTTTTTGCAGGCCTTGATGGACATGCCAAACTTGTACCATTGATGTGGACATCAGTGATACTTGCAGTTGTATCGCTCCTGCTTCTCATATTCCCGGCTACAAGAAGGAATGAAGCAACCCTTGCAATAGCTGCTGCAATGGTCTTTATATCCCTCTGGATTGACAAGGGATTCGGCCTCATTATTGGCGGATTTGTTCCTAATATGTTCGAGAAGGTAACAGAGTACTGGCCAACGCTTCCCGAGGTACTGATTACAATCGGGGTATGGGCTACAGGATTTCTGGTGCTTACCATCCTATATAAGATTGCGATTTCTGTGCGAGAAGAGACTGCAGGGATAGAAATAGAGCACTGAAAAGCATTCTCACTATGACTTTATAAAAAGGGCTTCTTTTAATAAAAAGAAGCCCTTTTTATTTTGCGGCACTGATAAAAATTTGGTGGATTTTTTTATAGATTTTATTTTATTATTACAAAGGTTCTCCCAATTCAAGAAGACCAATAAAAAAGTTTTGAACAACAGAAATTTTTCGAGGAGGTGAGTGTTTAAATGTGGTTAGTAACAGTGGATGCAGATAAGTGTGAGGGTTGCGAGGAATGCGTTAACAATTGTCCTGTTGCAGTATTTAAGATGGAAACTGATAAGGCAAACCCTTATCAGGCAGACCTGTGCGAGGGTTGCGAAACCTGCGTAAGCGTCTGCCCAACAGGAGCAGTTACTCTTAAGGAAATGTAGGGTCTTCTCTAAAACAATAAATAAAAAAGGGGATACAGAATCTCTGTTCCCCTTTTTTATTTATTGAGGCTTTCAGTGAAGTTTCAAAATTATAACACTTCCTATTTATTGACTGTAACTGTATAGTTCTTGTATATTATTCACTACTTTTCACTATAGACTTGTTTTGAATTTTAAAGGAGATGAAAATTAAACTTAACGCGGCCACTTTTGATTCACATGAAGGCAGGGAGCTTTACAGACACAGCACATCCCATATCATGGCGCATGCCGTCAAGGAGATATTCCCCGCTGTAAAACTCGCAATAGGCCCAGCAACAGAAGAAGGTTTCTATTACGATTTTGATATGGACCGGCCGTTTACACCGGAAGACCTTGGCTTGATAGAAAATAAAATGAAAGAACTAATAAAAAAAGATAACCCGTTTACAAGAAAAACTATGCCGAGGAAAGATGCGATAGGGTTATTTAAAAAGATGGGCGAGGATTATAAAGTAGAAATCCTCTCGGAGATTGCAGATGATGAAGTATCCGTATATGAAGAGGGAGGATTTGTTGACCTGTGCAGGGGCCCCCACGTTCCGGCAACAGGCTTTATTAAGGCGTTCAAGCTCCTCAGCATTGCAGGCGCATACTGGCGCGGAAGTGAAAAAAACAAGATGCTCCAGAGGATTTATGGAACAGCCTTCTATAACGAAAAAGACTTAAAAGAGTATCTTGTTTTTCTTGAAGAGGTCAAAAAAAGAGACCACAGAAAACTTGGCAAAGAACTTGACCTTTTCAGCATCAGCGAAGATATCGGGCCAGGATTAATCCTCTGGCATCCTAACGGCGCAATTATAAGAAAAACTATAGAGGACTTCTGGAGGGATGAACATTACAAAGCCGGTTATAGCCTCCTCTATTCACCTCACATAGCAAAACTTAACCTCTGGCAGAAGAGCGGGCATCTTGATTTCTACAGAGAAAATATGTATTCACCGATGGAGATAGAAGGCATAGAATATGAACTCAAGCCGATGAACTGCCCGTTTCACATAAACGTCTACAACAGTTCTCTCAGGAGTTACAGGGAACTTCCAATAAGATATGCAGAACTTGGAACAGTTTACAGATACGAGCGTTCAGGTGTGCTCCACGGGCTTTTGAGGGTCAGAGGTTTTACACAGGATGACGCACACATATTCTGCAGGGAAGACCAGATAGAAAGCGAGATATTAAGTATTCTTGACTTTACGCTTTTTATTCTTAAGACTTTCGGCTTTGATTCATATGATGTTTACCTTTCAACCAAGCCAGAGAAATATGTCGGGACACTTGAAAACTGGGAAAGGTCAACAAATGCACTGAAACAGGCGCTTGAGAAAAAAGGGCTGTCATACCAGATAGATCCAGGCGAAGGTGTTTTCTACGGCCCGAAAATAGACATAAAGATAAAAGACTCATTGAACAGGTCATGGCAGTGCAGCACAATTCAGGTTGACTTTAACAACCCGGAGAGATTTGATGTTACTTACAGGGGAAGCGATGGAAAAGACCACAGGCCTATAATGATCCACCGCGCCCTTATGGGTTCGCTTGAAAGGTTTTTCGGAATTCTCATAGAGCATTACGCCGGTGCATTCCCATTATGGCTTGCGCCCGTTCAGATCGGAATACTCACAATTGCAGAAAGACATTCTGATTATGCGCTAAAAACTGCTGCTACTTTTAAGCTTAATGGAATCAGGATTGAGACCAATCTTGAAAACGAAAAAATCGGATATAAAATCAGAGAAAGCACTATCAGAAAAGTGCCTTATTTGGTTATAATAGGTGATAAAGAATTAGATGAGAACAAGCTGACGGTAAGAAAGCGCAATGGTGAAAATATGGGCTCGTTCACAATGGACGAGCTTATACAGATGATAAAGACTGAAATAGGAAGCAGGCATTAAATATATAATGTATATAATTCAGTACGCATAAGGCGTTATGTTTTATAAATAAAAATGGAGGTGAAAGTATAAGCAAACACATAAGGGTAAACGAACAGATAAGGGCAAAGGAAGTCAGGCTTATTGACGCTGACGGTAAACAGGCAGGGATTGTTTCTGTCAGAGAGGCTTTAGAACTTGCTGACCAAAAAGAACTTGATCTGGTGGAGGTATCGCCTGAGGCAACTCCTCCAGTCTGCAAGCTGCTTGATTTTGGTAAATATAAATACCAGATTAGCAAAAAACAGGCTCCGAGCAAAAAGATTGACATAAAAGAGATAAAGATAAGACCTCAGATAGGCATACACGATCTGGAGTTGAAAGTAAGGAATATACGGCGTTTTCTGGATGAGGGGCATAAGGCTAAGGTGATGATGTTCTTCCGGGGAAGAGAGATGGCAAGGCCGGAGCTTGGATTGATGGTTTTCGAAAAGCTGACACAGATGCTGCCCGGCAAGTTTAATATAGAGTTGAAGCCAAAACTTGAAGGTAATCATATTACCATGGTGATTGGACCAAGCAGTAAATAGAGGACAGTGTCAGTTTTCAGTGTTAGTTTTTTACTGACACCTACACTAAACACTGACACTACATGAAATAGGAGGTTATGATGCCAAAGATTAAAACACATAGAGGGGCGGCAAAGAGATTTAAGGTTACAGGCACAGGGAAAATAAAGAGGAGCAAGGCTTATAAAAGCCATATCCTTACAGGCAAACCCTCAAAAAGAACAAGAAAGCTTAGGACTGCGACTCTCGTTTCAAAGGCAGAGTACAGCAACATAAAAAAACTTTTACCATACATGTAAAGTGAATAGTGAACAGTAGATAGTGAATAGCTTTTTTCTGTTCACTAAATACTATTCACTGACGACTTGCAATTTAGGAGGATTAAAATGCCAAGGTCTAAAGGTGGATTTAAAACAAGACAGAGAAGAAAGAAAGTTCTTGAACAGGCAAAGGGCTATTATAGCGCAAAGAGCCGTCTATTCAGGATAGCAACAGAAGCGGTTGACAAGGCACTGCAATATGCTTACAGAGACCGCAAGGTAAAAAAACGCGAGTTCAGGTCTCTCTGGATTATAAGGATCAATGCGGCTGTCAGGGCAGCAGGTTTGACTTACAGTCAATTTATTGCAGGGGTCAAAAAGGCAAAGATTGCTCTCAACAGGAAAGCATTGGCTGATATGGCTTACAATGATCCAAAGGCATTCAGCGAACTCACAGAGTCAGTTAAGAAAAAGCTTGCTGCATAAAAGAGGCGGCAGCTCACCAAATGCTTGACACAGACTCTTTCAAAAAAGTGTTTCTCAGTGAATTAGATAAGGCTGCGTCTACATCTGAGCTTCAGCAGGTGCGGATTAAATACCTCGGGAAAAAGGGATTACTGACAGCTCAGCTTAAAAATCTTTCTACGATGCCTGCCGAAGAAAAACGGTCTTTTGGAAAAGCGGTAAATGAGCTTAAAGGATTTGTTGAAAACGAGATCGCCTTAAAAGAGTCTGCTTTGGGCAATGCAGACCTTAAGAAAAGACTCTCCTCAGAGACTATAGATGTAACACTTCCTGGGAAATACACACCAGTAGGCAGGGAACATCCGATAAATAAAGTTCTGCGGGAGATTGAAGATATTTTTATCTCGATGGGTTTTGGCGTTGAAGAGGGACCGCAGGTTGAACTTGATTACTATAACTTTGAGGCATTGAACATGCCGAAAGACCATCCTGCGCGGGACATGCAGGATACATTCTACATCACAGATGACGTGATACTGAGGACTCACACATCTCCTGTTCAGATAAGGACAATGGAGAAAAAGAAACCGCCCCTGAGATTCATTGCGCCGGGCAAGGTTTACAGATGCGACGCTGATATTTCCCATACGCCGATGTTTCATCAGGTTGAAGGCCTGATGGTTGATACAGATATCTCTTTCAGCGACCTCAAGGGCGTGCTTGAGACATTCATCCATAGGATATTCAATCCTGAGACTTCTGTAAGGTTCAGACCGAGTTTCTTCCCATTTACAGAACCATCAGCAGAGGTTGATATCGGCTGCATATTCTGTAAAGGCAGTGGCTGTCAGGTATGCAAGGGAACAGGATGGCTTGAGATACTTGGCGCCGGCATGGTAAACCCTCGAGTATTTGAGATGGTGGGATACAATCCCGCAATCTATACCGGCTTCGCATTCGGCATGGGCGTGGAAAGAATAACCATGCTCAAGTATGGGATTGATGATATCAGGCTGTTTTTTGAGAATGACCTCCGCTTTCTGAGACAGTTTTAGAAACTCATTACCCGCCTAAAATGATTAGCCTTGTTTGAGAATTTCACCTGCAAATACGCAGGCATCTAACATCAAAACAGTTATTAAGTACTACACGAACTGTGCAATTGCGATGTATCGGCATATTCCGCGTGTTTCATCAAAAAGAAATCAGCGGTGACAATTTCCCAATGTTTTACGACCTTTCGCTTTTAGTCCATATTCCCGCAAAAAGCCAAGTATCGCATATTGCTTTCCATTGATTTATATGTTATACGCCTTAATAAACAGGGAGGGAAAAATGAAACGTTTTGACCTGCGAGTACTCTTCTTATTAGCCCTTGTACTTTTTCCTTTAGAATCTTTGGCCGAAGATACAGCCCATACTATCCCCATCGGTACATGGCAGGGAGAATGGAGTAATATAGGAGGCTACGTTTATGTTGCAGAGCTGGTTTTACAAGATTCGCGCGATGGGGAAATTGGGAAGATAGAGGGTTACATCAAATGGATATTGCGAAAGTCGCCACGCGCCGAAGAACAATCGAAGCTTGGCTCGGCGGGGACAGAATACGTTAGGGGTACATATGACCCCATTAACCGAGTGCTCAGCGTTGACGGATATGACAAAACTGATCCAAACAACATCCTTGGTCTGGACAAATATAGATTAGTATTCGCCGAGAATGGGAAGGCGTTGGGAGGAATCACATGGAATAACGGGAATTGGCAAGGAAAAATATTTCTTGTACGTACTCCCCAATAGCCTGCGGTGTTACATATACATTAAACATCTGCTAATGATGATTTCTCTTGACTCAACCCACGGTTTTTCCCTAAAGTATCACAAGAAGACGCATGCGGCATAAAAAACAATGTTGGGCGTCAACAATGGCAATCGATTTCAGGCATCCTTCGGATGCTTATCATCACCACATAGACAAAAGGAAGGCTTAAATGCGTAACGTAATTTTTGTTGTTTTGGCTGTCATTCTGTCAGGGTGTGCAAGTCAAGCTGGTCCATTCGTCACTAACATTAGTAGCGATGGACGAGGCGGCCTCACAGTTGAAAAGTGCATGGTTCGGCTTGATCGCATGATCAATACTGTCGAGGCTTCAAACTGCACAAACACGACAATAACCCTCAACAACGGGCGCTAAATTTACGCCCAAACAGGCGCTCCAGCCACGGGCCACAAAAAGCCGTGGCC
Organism: Nitrospirota bacterium; assembly: GCA_026387575.1. Lineage (GTDB taxonomy): Bacteria > Nitrospirota > Thermodesulfovibrionia > Thermodesulfovibrionales > UBA1546 > UBA1546. The sequence continues at coordinate 31,415 of JAPLLK010000066.1, forward strand.
CGTGGCTGAGCTTGGTCGTTAGGAGAACATAATAAATGAATACTACGGCATTAAAAAAAGAATATAAAGGCAATGTAGGCTTATTCCTGGTTTGCCTCGAAATCTCCAAAATGAATCTGATCGCATTGCCCACGTCAAGAAATACAAAGGGCTTGGATCTAATTGCGCTTCATCCCGAAACAAACAAGGCAATCGGGCTGCAAGTGAAATGCAGCGATAAAAAGAAATCGCCAATTTTAGCGTCGTATTGGCATAACTACAAGGAAACAATACAGAACAAAATAATATCGCCTTTTATTTTCGTAGATATATCTGTACTGGAGAAACCGCAATACTTTATATTGTCAAAAACACAGATAACAAGAATCCTAACAAAACTTATTGAGGATTACATCAAAGATTATACGCAACGCAACGGTGTCACTTTTGAAGACATCTGTACTAAGGAACAATTGAAGGACAAGGACAAGGACAAGAACAAGAACGCTGATAACTGGGTATTGAATTATGACCAATTCGCAGCATATCTCAATAAATGGGACTCTATAACAAACCTGATAAAATAATAACTCCTAACACGCAAATCAACCCGACTGGCGATAATGGCGGTTTGGTTTTCGTCTTTTGTCTGTGCGCCAGCGGGTTATTTTTTTCGTTATACATCAGACATAAGCAGCGGTGATATCAAATGATAGAATCAGGTTCAAAAGATACAATTGAGGCAATCTTCGAGCGCGCAATAGAAATTGAATACAAAGCTGCTGGTATTTACAGAGACTTCTCGCAAGTATTCTCACATATTCCGAAAGTTTCTGCTTTCTGGCGAGAATTGTCTGAGGATGAAATGCAGCATGCGAACACGCTACAAGATGTTCGCAAATCATTGACTGTCGAGCAGCTTCTATCGCCCTGTGATAAAGAAATGTCGGAGAAAGTTGCAAGAGTCCAACGCATGCTGAGTGAGGATTTAGCTGCTTCAATCAAGAACTTAGATGATGCCTACGAGTTGGCGCACGAATTGGAGTCCTCTGAAGTGAATGCTATATTCGAATTCCTAACAATTGAGTTTGTCCCGTCTGAAGAACGGATACGATTCATTGTTTCGGTAATAACGCAGCACCTGCTGAAGCTCGTGGATTTTAGCCGCAATTTCGGAGATAGAGATTGGAGAAAAGAGATCAGCATTCACGCTGTTTAACATGGTCAGCCTCTATCCAGAAAAATTGAAACAAGCAGACATGTCGTTTTCTTAAAAATGCGTGTTCCTGTGAGAAATCCGCAATCCTTCATAGAGACTCTGATTGTTTAGTTTAGGAAGAAAGTCGTATTAAACATTAGCCCGATTTTTACAGACAAATCAACAACTCACCTGTAATTCACAAACTCCATATGTATCCCGAAATCTTTCCCTTTGAGCATTGTCATGACTAATTGCAAGTCGTCTATCTTTTTGGCTCTGACTCTTAATTGGTCTTTCTGAATCTCTGCCTGAACCTTCATCTTTGAATCCTTAATAATCTTCGCAATCTCCTTTGCCTTCTCCTGCGCTATCCCCTGCTGAAGCTTTATGACCTGCCTTACGGTGCCGCCTGCTGCCGGCTCAATTTTACCGTAATCAAGGGATTTAAGCGATACACCGCGCTTTACGAGCTTTGACTGGAGTATGTCTACTACGCTCTTGATCTTGTTCTCATCATCAGAGATTAGGGTAATCTCTGCGTTTTCCTTGTTGAAATCTATACTGCTCTTGCTCCCTTTGAAATCAAACCTCTGGCCAATCTCTTTTGTTGCCTGCTGAACAGAGTTTAATACCTCCTGCATGTCAACCTTGCTTACTATGTCAAACGAATGTTCATCTGCCATCTGCAAACCTCCTCATTATTAGTTTACCGCCGGTTTTTCATTTTTAAAAGTTAATCCTGATATGCGGCGAATTGTCTCTCTGAATCTTTTCATGTGAGAGCCTTCCCAGTATATACTGCCGCAGTCCTCACATTTAAGAAATTTATCAAAATGCATATAAATATGCTCAGGCACCAGCCCCTTCACTCTTTCCCTCTCTACGCTCCCGACGAGGACACCATTACACTTCGTGCATCTGCTGATGCTAAACTCTTTTATGTTCAGGGCTGTTATTGTCTCAATTAGCTGCTCAAGAGTATTATTTGAACTGACAAGAAGAAAATCGCTGAGATTCTTGAACTGCAAAAAATGTGTATCCCTTGTGAGAATAAATCTGTCCTGCTGTCTTGCAATCTTAAGAAGGCTCGCATCGCTTTTGTCAGAGTAATAAAGCGTATCAAAACCCAGCATCCTGAGCCACCTTGCAAGCCGTCCAAGCATTGCATCCGCTATAAATCTAAAGGTTGGGGTGTTTAGTTCGGAGTTCGGAGTTTTTATTTCATTCCTGACTCCTAACTCCGAACTCATAACTTTTTTATTCTTCTGGAGGAGCAGGTTCTGCAGATGCAAATAGCTGCTGTATTTCTCTCTTCACAAATGTATTACGGTATTTTGCTATGCCTGTGCCTGCAGGGATAACTCTCCCCATTATCACATTTTCTTTCAGCCCCCTGAGTTCATCGACAGAACCGTTTATGGCAGCTTCTGTAAGAACCCTTGTAGTTTCCTGGAAGGATGCTGCAGATACAAAACTCTCTGTTGCCAGAGATGCCTTGGTTATGCCTAAAAGCAATGGCTTGGCCTGCGCAGGCTTTTTGCCTTTTCCTTTTATTTTTGCGTTTTCTTTCTGGAACACCACCCTGTCCACCTGTTCTCCTAACAATAAGCTTGTGTCTCCGGGGTCTTCAATCCTTACTTTCTTCATCATCTGCCTGACGATAACCTCAATGTGTTTATCGTTTATAGAAACGCCCTGCAGACGATAAACCTTCTGAACCTCATCAACAAGATATCTCTGGAGCTCTTTAGGCCCTAGGATATCAAGTATGCTATGCGGATTTACCGCTCCATCCATTAACGGCTCGCCTGCCTTGACCCAGTCTCCTTCATGGACGCTGACATGTTTGCCCTTTGGTATGAGGTATTCTCTTAAGTCGCTGCTTCCCTTAACCACAACAACCCTCATGCCTTTATGCGCGCCCTTGAATTCCACCATGCCGTCAATCTCCGTAACAATTGCCTGCTCTTTTGGCCGCCTTGCCTCAAACAGTTCCGCAACCCTCGGAAGACCGCCTGTTATATCCTTTGTCTTTGTGGTTTCACGAGGCATCTTCGCAAGGATATCGCCGGGAGCAACAATTTGGTTTCTGTCAACGAGTATATGCGCACCTGCCGGCAACAGATACCGCGCGAGGTTGCCTGTCCCCGGAATCTTGAGGGTTACCTTGCCATGTTCATCCTTTATTGATATCCTGGGCCTCATGTTGGTGGGATAATCAATGATAACCTTGTGGGAAAGACCTGTCATCTCATCCACTTCTTCACTGATAGTCACGTTCTCAGCAATATCGCCAAGCGCTATTCTCCCGCCTACCTCTGTCAGTATCGGAGTTGAATAAGGATCCCATTCAACCAGCCTCTGAGCAATTTCCACCTTCTGCCCGTTGTCGACAAGAAGCTTTGCTCCATAGACGATAGGGTATTTCTCTTTTTCCCTGCCCTTTGAATCTATAACAGCAATGCTTCCGTTTCTGTTCATCACAACCAGTAAACCTTCCCTGTTTTTAACTGTGCTTATATTTACGAACTTTATAGTCCCTGAGTTCTTTGCCTCAAGCACTGTCTGTTCAACGATCTTTGAAGCTGCTCCACCTATATGGAACGTCCTCATTGTCAGCTGTGTGCCTGGTTCGCCTATGGACTGAGCCGCTATGACTCCTACTGCTTCCCCGAGTTCAACAGGCTCGCCCCTTGCAAGGTCTCTTCCATAACATGCTGCGCAAGCGCCAAACATAGACTGGCAGGTAAGAACAGACCTTATCTTTACCCTGTCTATTCCGGCATCTATTATTTTTTGGGTCAGTTCTTCATCTATCGGACTATTCTTGCCTGCAATTTTCTCTTTTGATATCGGGTCTTTTACGTCTTCAGCGATTGTCCTTCCCAGAATCCTTTCTTCTAGAGGCTGAATTATTTCACCGCCCTCTATAAGGGAAGTAACAACTATCCCATCAATAGTGCCGCAATCTTCCTCCATTATAATTACATCCTGGGCAACATCAACCAGCCTCCTCGTAAGATACCCTGAATTAGCTGTTTTCAAAGCTGTGTCAGCAAGGCCTTTCCTTGCGCCATGTGTAGAGATGAAGTACTGCAGCGGGGTGAGGCCTTCCCTGAAGTTTGCAGTAATCGGAGTTTCAATAATCTCGCCGGAAGGCTTCGCCATAAGGCCTCTCATGCCTGCAAGCTGCCTTATCTGCGCTGTGCTTCCCCTTGCCCCTGAATCAGCCATCATAAAGATGCTGTTAAATGACCTTCTTTCCTTGAGGTCTTCCTCTGAAAATTTCTTGCCGTCTTCCGCGCCGAGTTCCTTCATCATCTCATCGGCTATTTTTTCTGTGACATTAGCCCATATATCTATTACCTTATTGTACCGCTCGCCATGGGTGATAAGCCCATCTCCATACTGCTTCTGCACGTCAATAACTTCATGTTCGGCTTCTCTTATAAGTTCCGCCTTCTTGGATGGTATATGCATATCTGCCATGCATATGGACATCCCTGACTTTGTGGCATACTCAAATCCGAGTTTCTCAAGATTATCAAGAAACACCACCGTTTCCCTCTTGCCGGCATTTGCATAGGAGTATTCTATTATCTTTGTGAGTTCCTTCTTGGTAAGCGTCTTGTTAACAGAAGAAAACGGAATTGCCTTCGGAACTATCTCGCTGAACAGCGCCCTTCCGCATGTGCTGTCAACAAACTGCCCGTCCATCTTCACCTTTATCCTTGCATGTTCATCAAGGACTTCTGCGTCATAAGCAATCCTCACATCCTCTGCCCCGGAAAACACCTTGCCCTCGCCTTTTGCGCCTGTCTTCTCTTTCGTCAGATAATATATTCCAAGAACCATATCCTGCGTAGGCACAAGTATCGGTTTTCCGTTTGCAGGCGAAAGGATATTGTTAACAGCCATCATCAGAACCCGCGCCTCTATCTGCGCTTCTATTGACAATGGCACATGAACTGCCATCTGGTCACCGTCAAAATCAGCGTTGAACGCTGTACAGACCAAGGGATGAAGCTTTATTGCCTTGCCTTCAACAAGTATAGGATCAAATGCCTGGATACCAAGCCTGTGAAGGGTAGGAGCACGGTTTAAAAGTACAGGATGTTCTCGGATGACTTCTTCCAGCGCATCCCATACCTCAGGCTGTTCTTTTTCAACAAGTTTTTTTGCAGCCTTTATTGTGGTAGCAAAGCCCTTTTCCTCAAGCCTGCTGAACACAAGAGGTTTGAAGAGTTCCAGTGCCATCCTCTTTGGAAGACCGCACTGGTGAAGCTTAAGCTCAGGACCTACTACAATAACAGACCTGCCTGAATAGTCAACACGCTTTCCTAAAAGATTCTGGCGGAAACGTCCCTGCTTTCCTTTTATCATGTCACTCAGAGACTTCAACGGCCTCTTCGTTGCCGTCTTCAATACACGACCTCTCCTGCCGTTATCAAACAAGGCATCAACTGCTTCCTGAAGCATCCTTTTCTCATTCTTTATAATTACACTTGGAGCCTTTAATTCCATCAGCCTCTTCAATCTGTTGTTCCTGTTTATAACCCTCCGGTAAAGGTCATTCAGGTCTGATGTCGCAAACCTTCCGCCTTCAAGCGGTACCAATGGCCTGAGGTCAGGCGGCAGAACCGGTATTACATCCATTATCATCCATTCGGGCTTGTTACCTGAATTTTTGAAAGACTCTACAACCTTGAGCCTCTTGGTGAATTTCTTTTTAACGCCTATGGATACCGTATCTTTTATCTTATACTTCATTTCTTTACTGAGAACATCAAGGTCAACTCTCCTGAGAAGTTCCCTTATTGCTTCAGCGCCCATTCCTGCTTTGAATCTGGCGCCAAGCTCTGCGCTCTTTTTCTTATATTCGTCTTCTGTGAGAAGTTCTTTCTCCTTAAGCTTTGTATCCCCGCAGTCAATCACAACATAGCTTTCAAAATACAGCACCTTTTCGAGGTGCCGCATTGTCATGTCAAGCAATGTGCCTATTCTGCTCGGCACACCTTTGAGGAACCAGATATGCGCAACCGGAGTTGAAAGTTCAATATGCCCCATCCTGTATCTTCTGACCTTGGACTGTATTACCTCAACACCGCACTTATCGCAAACAACCCCTCTGTGCTTCATTCTCTTGTATTTTCCGCATATGCACTCCCAGTCCTTCATCGGGCCGAAGATTTTTGCACAGAAAAGGCCGTCACGTTCAGGCTTGAATGTGCGGTAGTTTATCGTCTCAGGTTTCTTGATCTCTCCGTAAGACCACTCCCTTATTTTTTCAGGCGAGGCAAGTTTAATTCTCAGCGCCTCATAGTCGGTCGGATTTTTCGGCCTTTGAAAAATAGTATAGGTTTCCTCTGCCAAGCTATTCCCCCTTATCTTTTTTCTCCAGAAGCTCGACATCAAGCGCAAGACTCTGGAGTTCTTTTATTAATACATGGAAAGACTCAGGAACGCCTGGCTCCAGAGTCGCATCGCCCTTAACTATCGCCTCGTACATACGGGTTCTGCCGGTTACATCATCACTTTTTACAGTGAGGAATTCCTGCAGGATATGGGCTGCGCCGTATGCCTCCAGTGCCCAGACTTCCATTTCACCCAGCCTCTGACCTCCGAACTGCGCCTTTCCCCCGAGCGGCTGCTGTGTTACCAGTGAATAAGGCCCTATTGAACGCGCATGCATCTTGTCGTCAACAAGATGATGAAGTTTCAGCATATACATATGCCCGACAGTCACAGGCCTCTTGAACGGTTCGCCTGTCCTGCCGTCACAAAGTGTTATCTGACCTGTGATGGGGAGTCCTGCTTTCTTCAGCATATCCTTTATCTCACCCTCTTTTGCTCCTTCAAATACAGGTGTGGCAACATAAAGTCCCAGTGTCTTTGCTGCCCATCCCAGATGTGTTTCAAGTATCTGCCCCACGTTCATTCTTGAAGGAACGCCCAGCGGATTCAGGACTATATCTACAGGCGTGCCGTCAGGAAGATAAGGCATATCCTCCTCGGGCAATACCATTGCCACTACGCCTTTATTCCCGTGTCTGCCCGCCATCTTATCGCCAATCTGCAGCTTGCGCTTCATGGCTATATATACTTTAACAAGCTTGTTTACTCCGTGCGGAAGCTCATCGCCCCTTTTAACTCTGTCAATGCGCTCATCATACCTTGATTCAAGATAGCGTACATACTGGTTTGCTTCATTGTTTACAATATCTATTTTTTCTTTCACATCAAAATCAGCTAGCTTTACACCGATTAGATGCTCATTCTTGATTCTATCTATCTGCTTTTCCTCAAGTTTTTTGCCTTTCTGGCATATAACTTCCTTTGTCTTGGAGTCTTTTACATCATCTAAAACCTTCTGGGCAGCAAGCAGATGTCTTATCTTGCGGAACTTATCTTCCTTTATTATCCGTATTTCTTCCTCAAGATCGCGCTGAAGCCTCAGAATATCTTCTTCCTCTATACTCTTTGCCCTTCCGTCTTTCTCTGCGCCCTTTCTTGAAAATACTCTTGCATCTACAACCGTCCCCTCTATTCCAGGCGGCACATAAAGACAACTCTCCTTGACATCTTCAGCCTTTTCCCCGAATATTGCTCTTAAAAGTTTTTCCTCTGGAGTAAGCTGCGTCTCTCCTTTCGGCGTTACCTTTCCTACAAGTATATCGCCGGGCTTTACCTCAGCCCCGATTCTGATTATGCCGCTTTCATCCAGATCCTTAAGCGCTTCCTCTCCAACATTGGGAATATCTCTTGTAATTTCTTCCGGGCCGAGCTTTGTCTCTCTCGACTCCATTTCAAACTCTTCTATATGAACAGATGTGAAAACATCTTCTTTTACAAGCCTTTCACTTATGAGGATTGCGTCTTCAAAGTTATATCCTCCCCACGGCATGAATGCTACAAGCACGTTCTTGCCAAGAGCAAGATCCCCCATGTCAGTGCAAGGCCCGTCTGCAAGAACACTGTCTTTTGTAACCGTATCGCCTACATTCACTACAGGTTTCTGGTTTATGCAAGTAGCCTGATTCGACCTTTGAAATTTTATAAGGCTGTATATATCAACTCCGCCTCCGTCTTCCTTGCTCTTCACAACAATTCTTGAGGCGTCAACACTTTCAACTATGCCTGCTCTCTTTGCGATAACAAGCGCACCCGAGTCCCTTGCAGCCACATATTCCATTCCTGTTCCTACAATAGGCGCAGATGAAGAAAGCAAAGGCACTGCCTGCCTCTGCATATTGGATCCCATCAACGCCCTGTTTGCGTCATCGTTTTCAAGAAAAGGAACCAGGGCAGCCGATATGCCGACAATCTGTTTCGGGGATACGTCCATATACTGCACTTCCTTAGGCGTCACCATCCTGAAATCTCCGCCTACCCTTGCAGAGACAGTCTCACCGACAAGCTGCCCCTTTTTATCTACAGGTGAAGTCGCCTCGGCAACAATAAACTTCTCACCATCAATAGCAGACAGATATTCAACCTCTTCTGTCACTCTTCCATCCGCAACTTTTCTGTATGGAACCTCTATAAACCCGAATTCATTAACTCTTGCATATGTTGCAAGTGATGTTATCAATCCGATGTTGGGACCTTCCGGCGTCTCTACAGGACATATTCTTCCGTAATGTGTAGGATGAACATCCCTGACCTCAAAACCTGCACGCTCTCTGGTGAGCCCCCCGGGGCCAAGCGCTGAAAGTCTTCTTTTATGCGTAATCTCAGACAGAGGATTTGTTTGATCCATAAACTGGCTGAGCTGGCTTGTGCCGAAGAACTCCTTAACAGCAGCCATCACAGGTTTTGCATTTATCAGGTCGTGCGGCATTGCTTCATCAAGCTCTGTAAGTGATAACTTTTCTTTTGTTGTTCGCTCCATTCTGACAAGCCCTATCCTAAACTGATTTTCAAGCAGTTCTCCAACGCCCCTTATGCGTCTGTTCCCAAGGTGATCTATATCGTCAACCTCACCTTTGCCTGTCCTCAATGAAAAGAGATAACGTACGATCTCAACTATATCTTTATCTGTAAGGACTCTGGTCTCAAGCGGTGTATCAACACCAAGCCTCTTATTTATCTTTAGCCTGCCAACCGGCGAAAGATCGTATCTTTTTGCATCAAAAAAAAGGCCCTTAAACAGTTCCTTCGCTGCGTTGATAGTAGGCGGTTCCCCAGGCCTGAGTTTTCTGTATATCTCAACCAGTGCCTCATCCTTCACATTGACTTTATCTGTCAACAGCGTATCCCTGAGGGAAGAAAGATAATGCACATTATCTATAAACAACAGAGCGAGAGAATCTATCTTGGCAATGAGCATCTTATTAAAAATCTCCTCTGTTATAATCTCATTGCCTTCAAGTATCACTTCACCTGTAGTAGGATCCACTATGTCCTTAAGTGTAATTCTCTCTATTATATCTTCCTTTGAAATCGGTATTTCCTTTATATGCAAGGCTTCCATCTTCTTTATTGCACCTTTTGTAATTTTGCTTCCCTCTTTCACAATCAACTCCTTTGTGTGAGGGGCAATTATGTTCTGGACAGCCTTTACTCCGACAAGAATATCTCTGACAACTCTCGTAAAATTATTGCCTTTTATCCTGACCGTTTCTATAGGGTAGAATTCCTCTAGAAGTCCCTCATTGCTGTAGCCGAGCGCCTTGAGCACTATAGTCGCAGGGAGTCTTTTCTTCCTATCAATTCTCACATAGAGGATGTCCTTCGTATCAAATTCAAAGTCAAGCCATGAACCTCTTGACGGTATAACACGGGCTGAATATAAAATCCTGCCGCTTGTATGAGTCTTACCCTTATCATGGCTGAAAAATACGCCTGGAGAGCGATGAAGCTGGCTGACTATAACACGCTCCGTACCATTGATGATAAATGTGCCTGTTTCTGTCATCAGCGGTATCTCTCCTATATAAACCTCCTGTTCCCTTGACTCTTTCAGCCTCTTATTTTTGCCTTCGACTTCATAGATATTAAGCCTTACTTTTATCTTCAATGGTGCTGAATATGTAATACCCTTCTGAAGGCACTCCCTGACATTGAACTTAGGCTCTTTCATAACATAGCCCAGGAACTCAAATGCAGATGTTTCGTTATAGTCTGTTATGGGGAAAATACTCAAAATAGCTGCCTGAAGTCCAACATCCTGTCTCTTGTCAGGCGGGACGTCTTTCTGCAGAAACTGCTCATAAGAATTTTTCTGAATGTCTATAAGGTTTGGCACTTCTAAGAAAGAAGTAACTTTCCCGAAATTCAACCTTTCTCTGAGAATTCTTGCCATACGTCTCCTTTTTATTAATAAAAGTTATCAGTGACAAGTAACGAGTGGCGAGTTTAAAAATACTATATTCCACTCGTTACTTGTCATTTGTTGCTTATTACTCGTTACTTTATTTCTACTTTTGCTCCCTGTTCTTCAACCTTCGCCTTAATAGAGTCAGATTCTTCCTTCGTGACTCCGGTCTTAATAGGCTTTGGAGCGCCATCTACAAGGTCTTTTGCTTCTTTGAGTCCGAGTCCTGTAATCTCACGAATAACTTTTATTACCTGGATTTTCTTATCACCAGTCGAAGCAAGAATTACATCAAAACTTGTCTTCTCTTCTGCCGCAACAGCAGGTGCGCCTGGAGCGGCTGCCATTGCCATCGGGGCCGCTGCTGTAACTCCATATCTCTCCTCAAACTCCTTAACGAACTTTGACATATCAAGCACTGTCATATTGTCAAAGAATTCAAAAATCTGTTCTTTTGTTACTGACATTGTTTATCCTCCTGTTTTTTATTATGTAGTAAGTAGTCAGCAGCGGGTAGTTAAGGGAGTTTCATTTTCCCTAACTACTGCCTACTAACTACTTCTTTTACTTTCCAACGCTTTTACTGCATATGCAAAACTACTGACTGTCGCCGACAAGGCTCCTGCCATTTTGCTTAGCGGCGCATTAAATACGCCTGCCAGCATACTGAGGAGAATTTCTCTCGGAGGCAGTGCGGCTATGGACTTAATGTCTTCAGCATTGCATAGCCTGCCTTCAACTACTCCACCGCTTACCTTCAGCTTATTATTCTTCTTGGAATACTCAATGACCTTCTTTGCAACCTGCGCAGGATCGGCATAACCAATAGCAATCCCAACAGGGCCTTTTAATAAATCACTGATTACAGACAGGCTTGTTTTTGCAGATGCTGCTCTTGCAAGCGTATTCTTTACTACCTTGTACTCAATCCCTGCACCGCGCAACAATCGCCGCAATTCAAAAAGCTCAGCAACGGTTAATCCTTTATAATCCGTCAGAACCACTGCATTTGCCTTTTTGAATCTATCCTTAAGCTCAGCTATAAGGTGTGTTTTTTCTTCCCTTTTCAGTTTATCCCTCCTTTCCCAGAGACAGGGAAAGCGTCTTGGTAGGCTGGCATATGCCGATTAAAGCCCCAACGACACGTCGAGGCTGCCTACTGTCTCTGACTTAAATTTAATATAGTTAAGAGTTTTAAACTATTAACTATTAACTCCCAAACTTATTTAGCTGCTGCCAGCTTGCCAACATCAATCTTTACACCAGGCCCCATCGTAGATGATACAGCCACCTTTTTTAGATATTTGCCTTTGCTTGTAGGCGGCTTAGCCTTTATTATTGCGTCAATCACTGCCATGGCATTCTCTATAAGCTTCTTATCATCAAACGAGACCTTACCAATCGGCACATGTATCAATCCTGCCTTTTCTGTTTTATACTCTACCTTCCCGGCCTTTATCTCTTTTACAGCCTTTGCCAGATCAAAGGTAACCGTTCCAAGCTTGGGATTCGGCATAAGTCCCCTCGGGCCCAACAATTTACCAAGCTTTCCAACGAGACCCATTATATCGGGCGTTGCAACTACCTTATCAAAATCAAACCAGCCCTGCTGTATCTTTTCAATAAGGTCTTCAGCGCCAACATAATCTGCGCCCGCATCTCTCGCCTCTTTCTCTTTCTCACCTTTTGCAAATACAATAACTCTTACCTTTTTGCCTGTCCCATGAGGAAGAACAACAGCGCTTCTGACCATCTGGTCTGTTTTTTTGGCATCAATTCCGAGATTTACAGCCATGTCAACAGTCTCATTAAATTTTGTAAAGGAAGCTTTCTTTACAAGACCTATGGCATCCTCAATAGAATACTCTTTTCCTCTCTCAATTTTTTCTCTGGCTTCTTTAATCTTCTTGCCCATTTTCACCTCACAAAAATTCAAAATTTCCTTAAATTTTGCATTTTAAATTTCAATCTCAATCTACTACATCCACTCCCATGCTTCTTGCGGTTCCGCTGATAATCTTTACTGCAGCGTCAATAGAGTTCGCATTGAGATCTGGAAGCTTTGTCTGCGCTACTTCTTTGACCTGCGCAGAAGTTATCCTGCCAACCTTGTCCTTATTGGGAGTGCCTGACCCCTTAATGATCCCTGCCGCTTTTTTTATTAATTCGGATGCCGGAGGTGTCTTTGTTATGAATGTAAACGACCTGTCCGAATATACGGTTAAAACAACAGGAATTATAGTGTCACCCAGCGCCTGTGTCTGTGCATTGAATGTCTTGCAAAATTCCATTATGTTGATACCGTGCGGGCCAAGCGCCGGGCCTACGGGAGGCGCCGGATTTGCCTTTCCTGCAGGTATCTGCAGTTTCACCTGAGCTGTTACTTCTTTCTTAGCCATTTATCTCCTCCTAAATAGTGTCAGTTTTATTTACTTCACTGCTGCTGGACACTGACACTTGTCTTTATGCCCGTTCCACCTGGAAAAAATTAAGTTCAACAGGTGTCTGTCTGCCGAATATGCTGACCATTACCTTGAGCCTTCCATGATCCATGTCAACATCCTCAATATATCCAACAAAATTAGTGAAGGGCCCGTCCGTTATCCTGACTGTCTCATTCTTCTGATACTGTGTCTTAACCTGAGGGGCATGGCCTTTTTCCATTTGCTGCAATATAACATCGACCTCTTCCTGTGATAATGCCACGGGATTTGATCCCCCCACAAAACCAGTCACTCTCGGCGTCTTCCTGACAAGATGCCATGAATCGTCGTCAAGTTCCATCTCAATAAGAATGTATCCAGGATAGAATTTCTTATCGCTCTCTTTTTTCCCGCCGCCTTTGAGTTCAATTATACGTTCAGTGGGAACCAGAACCTGAAATATCTTATCCCTAAGATTTTTCTTGTCTGCCTTGTTCTCTATAGCCTGCTTTACCTTTTCTTCCGAACCTGAATAAGTATGTACAACATACCAGTTTTTTCCCATTTCTTACCTCAATAACCTGCTCACTAATTTTGATAACCCGAGGTCAACAACTCCCAAAAACAGCGATACCACCACAACTGCAATAATAACCACCCATGTAGACCCTATAAGTTCGTCTTTGCCTGGATAAGCAACCTTTTTAATCTCAATCTTCACTTCTTTAAAGAATTCCTTAATTCTGTTAAACATATTTTCTTTCGCCTTTACCTTTTATTTATAACTCTAACCTTTTTAAAGTGGCAGGCCAGGAGGGATTCGAACCCCCAACCCTCGGATTTGGAGTCCGACGCTCTAGCCGTTAGAGCTACTGGCCTTTTTATGGCTTTGTCTCCTTATGCAATGTATGCTTTCTGCAATGCCTGCAGTATTTCTTAAGCTGCAACTTCTCAGTCGTATTCTTTTTGTTCTTCATCGTTGAATAATTTCTCTCTTTACACTCAGTACACTGAAAAAGAATTATATCGCGCATCTTTTATCTCCCACTCGCTCTAACTTTTAACTTTGACTTTTTAATTTCATTATTGTATTACCTCTGTCACAACCCCTGCTCCCACTGTACGGCCGCCCTCTCTTATAGCAAACCTTAATTCCTTCTCCATTGCTATCGGCGCTATCATCTCTACTGTTATGGTTGCGTTGTCCCCGGGCATCACCATCTCTACTCCCTCAGGCAGCTGCGCTACTCCTGTTACGTCCGTTGTCCTGAAGTAAAACTGAGGCCTGTAGCCTTTGAAGAACGGCGTATGTCTTCCGCCCTCTTCTTTTGTCAGTATGTATACCTCTGCCTTGAATTTGGTGTGCGGGGTTATGCTGCCGGGTTTTGCCAAGACCATTCCACGCTCTACTTCGTCTTTGCCGGTGCCCCTTAACAGTACTCCTATGTTGTCTCCTGCTCTTCCTTCATCAAGCAGTTTTCTGAACATCTCTACCCCTGTTGCTACTGTCTTCCTGGTCTCTCTTAATCCTATTATCTCTAATTCTTCTCCTACTTTGACTATCCCTCTTTCTACTCTGCCTGTTACTACTGTGCCTCTTCCTGATATGCTGAATACGTCTTCTATCGGCATTAAGAATGGCTTGTCTATCGGCCGTTCAGGCGTTGGTATGTAGCTGTCTACTGCTGCCATTAGTTCATGTACGCATTTGTATTCGGCTGCATTTGTGTCCGTGCTTGTTGATTCCATTGCCTTTAATGCGCTGCCTTTGATTATCGGTATCTTGTCTCCGGGAAACTGGTACTTTGACAGAAGTTCTCTTACTTCAAGTTCTACAAGGTCAAGAAGCTCCGGGTCATCTACCATGTCTACTTTGTTCATGAATACTACTATGAAGGGCACTCCTACCTGCCTTGCCAGCAGTATGTGCTCTCTTGTCTGAGGCATGGGCCCGTCTGCCGCGCTTACTACTAGTATCGCTCCGTCCATCTGCGCTGCTCCGGTTATCATGTTCTTTACATAGTCGGCATGCCCGGGACAGTCTACGTGCGCATAGTGACGGTTGTCTGTCTCGTATTCTACATGCGCTGTGGCTATGGTTATTCCTCTTGCCTTTTCCTCAGGTGCATTGTCTATTGAGTCGTATGCCCTGAATTGCGCCTGACCCTTGAATGACAACACTTTCGTTATTGCTGCCGTTAGTGTTGTCTTGCCGTGGTCTACATGCCCTATTGTCCCTACGTTGCAATGCGGCTTCGTCCTCTCAAATTTTGCCTTCGCCATTATTGCCTCCTATAA